>NZ_JAFBKA010000033.1:0-70411 GCF_022760795.1 Pseudomonas sp. BP01 | reverse complement strand
GGCTGGGGGTGGGGCTGGTGCTGGTGAAGCGCATCATGGAACGCTTTGGCGGCACAGTGAGGCTTAGCAGCAGTGAGGGCCATGGCACGCGGGTGTCGTTGAATTTCCGCTTGGCAAGAATTTGATGTTTAGCGGTAAGAAAAGGGTTTAATCCGTTGATATGTTTGTGATTGTTTTTTTTGGGTAATTAACACCCAAATGTGGGGCCGCTTCTTTGGGTCGTATTTGACAATGTCACTTAAGGTCTTGAAAAGTTTAGCGTTAGGTTTTTCGAGTGGCGGCTGGCCGACTTCTTGCTACGTCATTCGCGCAGCGCAACACACAATAAATGGCAGCCATGGCTGCCCAGGCGGGGTGCTATCAACGGGCTGCTGTGATTGTTGGCCTTGATGCATTTCTGAACGGACGCCCGGGAACCACGCAATGCAGATGCTGGAAAACGAAGTTCGCGACAAGGCTAGTGCGACTGCCAGCGGTCTGGCCGTGCCATTGCGTGAGTTCAACCTGCTGCGCTGGTTTTCGGTCATCAGCCTGTTGATCATCACTGCGGTGGCGGGCGGGCTGGGCTATGTGTCCACGCGCTTCGTGGTACGCGATAGCGTGCAGCGTGATGCAATGCTGACCGCCCAGTTTATCCAGGCCATGGCCCAGGCCGAGGTGCGCCATTCCCAGTTGCCACCGGGCACCACCATGGGCGAACTGCTCGACCCGCGCCTGGACCAGCAGCACCTGCAGTTCACCCCGGCGCTGGCCGAATCGACCCGGGTCGAATTCCTCGACCATGTCGAGCACCTGCCTGATACCTTGCTGGCCAATGTCTACGCTCGCGACCGCACCATCGTCTGGTCCACCAACGTAGAGCTGATCGGCAAGCGGATAGAGGCCGATGGCGATCTGGATCGTGCTTTCCGTTCGCGCAAGGCGGTGTCGGCCAGTTACCACAAGGCTGAGGATGATCGCGAAGAGCAGAAGTTCCTGCGTGAACCGCGCTACCTGTTCATCGAGAACTACATACCCCTGTTCGACAGCCAGGGTGAACAGGTGATGGCCATGGTGGAAATCTACAAGGAGCCGCAGGACCTGATACGGCGCATCCAGCGCGGCTATGTACTGATCTGGGCTTCGACCCTGGTGGGCGGGGCGCTGATCTACTTCGGGCTGTTCTGGATCGTACGCCGGGCGGCGCAGATGCTGCATCTGCAACAGGACCGGCTGGTGGCCAGTGAAACCTACGTGGCCCTGGGCGAGATGTCGTCTGCAGTGGCGCACAGCCTGCGCAACCCGCTGGCCAATATTCGTTCCAGCGCCGAACTGGCCCAGGAAATCGCCAACCCCGCGGCGCAGAAGAACATCACCGATATCATCAGCCAGGTAGACCGCATGTCACGCTGGGTGCGTGACCTGCTGGTGTCGTTGCGCCCGGTCAGTGACGTGGCGGAGGCTGTGGACCTGGTGGCGGCCATCGAGGACACCCACCTGGCGTTCGTCCAGCAGATCGAGCGCAATGGTGTGCGCTTCCACTTCGAAGGGCCTGATCAGCAGTGGGTGGCCAGTCAGCCGCTGCAGCTCACGCAGATTCTCAACAGCCTGTTCTCCAATGCTCTGGAGGCCATGCCGGCGGGCGGCATGCTGACTGCCCAGGTCAATGTACAGGATGGCCAGCGTGCCGAGTTCGTACTTGTCGACACTGGCAAGGGCATGAGCCAACAGCAGGAGCGGATGGTGTTCAAGCCGTTCTTCACTACCAAGCAGGGGGGGCTCGGTGTGGGCCTGGCCCTGGTCAAGCGCATCATGGAACGTTTTGGCGGCTCGGTCAGCCTGAGCAGCCGCGAAGAGGAAGGAACCCGCGTCAGCCTTACATTCAATATCGCAGCGGGAGGGGACCATGGAGCACAGCATCCTGGTAGTCGAGGATGATGAAATCCTCGCTGACAACATTCGCACCTACCTTAGCCTCAAGGGCTTTGAGGTCACCGTGTGCCACAGCGCCGAGCTTGCGCTGGAGCAGATCAAGCGGGCCCAGCCCGACGCGGTGCTGACCGACAACTCGTTGCCGGGCATGAGCGGGCACGACCTGCTGCGCAGCCTTGTGGCGCAGGTGCCGGGCCTGAAAGTGATCATGATGACCGGCTACGGCAATGTCGAAGATGCTGTGCAGGCGATGAAGGAGGGTGCCTTCCATTACCTGACCAAGCCGGTAGTGCTTGCCGAGCTCAAATTGACCCTGGACAAGGCTCTGGCTGCCGAACGCATGGAGCGCACGCTGTCGTTCTACCAGGAGCGCGAGGCGCAGAAGTCCGGGTTGCAGGCCTTGATCGGCGAGTCGCCAGTAATGCTCACCCTCAAGCACACCCTGCGCCAGGTGCTGGATGCCGAACGGCGGATGACCAGCGACGACTTGCCACCGGTGCTGGTCGAAGGCGAGACCGGGACCGGCAAGGAGCTGGTGGCGCGCGCCCTGCATTTTGACGGCTCCCGCAGCAAAGGGCCGTTCATCGAGTTCAACTGCGCCTCAATCCCGGCCAACCTGCTGGAGGCCGAGCTGTTCGGTCACGAGAAGGGCGCATTCACCGATGCCAAGGAGCGACGGTTGGGCCTGGTGGAGGCGGCCGACGGCGGCACCCTGTTCCTCGACGAGATCGGCGAGATGGACCTGGTGTTGCAGGCCAAGCTGCTCAAGCTACTGGAAGATCGCAGCATCCGCCGGATTGGCGCGGTGAAAGAGCGCAAGGTCGACCTGCGGGTTATCAGCGCCACCAACTGCAACCTGGAGCAGATGGTGCAGCAGGGCAAGTTCCGCCGCGACCTGTTCTTCCGCCTGCGCATTATCGCCCTGAAGGTGCCGCGCCTGTATGCTCGAGGCCAGGACATTCTGGTACTGGCAAGGCATTTCCTCGCCCATCATGGCAGGCGTTATGGCAAGCCGAACCTGCGATTCTCTGCCGAGGCCGAGAGCCTGATGCTGGGCTACAGCTGGCCAGGCAATGTGCGCGAATTGCGCAACATGCTGGAGCAGACCGTGCTACTGGCACCGAACGAGGTGGTGCAGGCGCATCAGTTGAACCTGTGCATGACCTTGATTGACGAGCCATTGATGCAGCAGCCGGCGCCAGCGATGTTCGAAATACCGCGGCACGAGCCGGAGCCAGGCACCAGCCTGCCGGACATGGAACGCGACCTGGTGTGCAAGACGCTGGACCGTACGGACTGGAACGTGACCAAGTCGGCGCGGATGCTCGGGTTGTCGCGGGACATGCTGCGTTACCGGATCGAGAAGCTGGGGCTGACCCGCCCCGACAAACGCCAGTGGTAAAGCAGGCACAGTTCTGCTTTTTGTAGGAGCGGCCTTGCGTCGCGAAAGGGCCGCAGCGCGGCCCCAGGTTTTCAGCCTGATCGTTGATATTGCCGGGCCTGCTGCGCAGCCCTATCGCGGCGCAAGGCCGCTCCTGCAAGGGGCGCGTACTCAGGGATTACCGGTGCTTGTGCCGCTATTGCGCTGAGGACTTGCACCCTCTTGGCCACTCCCATCCATCCCCGGCAGATCGCGGTTGTCATTCTGCTTCGCCGGTGGGCTTTCTGGGTCGTTACCTTGGATGCGCGTGTCAGTATCCCGCGGCATGGGCTTTTCGATCGGGTTGAGGGTGCTATCCACGCCCGGCCGGGGTGCCGGGTTGTGCGGATCGTCAGGGTAGGTAGGGCCGGTGCCGGCCGCCAGGGCCAGTGGCGAGGCGAGCAGGGCAATCAGCAGAATGCTTGAGCGGGGCATGGCAGGCTCCTTGGCTTCGGGTAGGTCTGATACTTTCCTTCGGCCCTACCCAAAGCATCAAGGTGCCATTACCCCGATCAACGGTTACACCACTTGCGCCAACAACATGATGAAAATGATGCCAACCACCGAGAGGATGGTCTCCATCATGCTCCAGGTCTTGAAGGTTTCCGCTACGGTCATGTTGAAATACTGCTTCACCAGCCAGAAGCCGGCGTCGTTCACATGCGACAGGATCAACGAGCCAGCACCGGTGGCCAGTACCAGCAACTCACGGTTCACGCCCGGTACCAGGTCGATTACCGGTGCGACAATGCCCGCACCGGTAATGGTGGCGACCGTGGCGGAGCCGGTAGCAATGCGGATCACCGCTGCTACCAACCAGGCCAGCATGATCGGCGAAATCTCCGCCTGTACGGCCATCTGCCCGATGACGTTGCCCACACCGGTGTCCACCAGCATCTGCTTGAAGCCGCCGCCGGCTCCCACGATCAGCACGATGGCAGCCGTGGGGGCCAGGCTTTGGTCAAGCATCTTCATGATCTGCTGGCGGTTGAAGCCTCGTGCAGAACCAAAGGTGTAAAAGGCCAGCAGCAGGGCCGCGAGCAGGGCGGTGATGGGGTGGCCGATCAGGTCCATCCACTGGCGCACGATGTGCTCTGCCGGCAGCACCACGTCGGCGAAGGTCTTCAGCAGCATCAGCGCTACCGGCAGCAGCACCGTGATCAGGGTGATGCTGAAGCTTGGCAGGTTGCCCTGGCCAGACTCCTTGGCGATCTGGTCCATCAGTTCCTGGGACGGGTTGCCCGGGATGTAGCGGGAAATGAAATTGCCGAACAGCGGACCGGCGATGATCGCGGTGGGCAGTGCGACGATCAGGCCGTAGAAGATGGTCTTGCCGATATCGGCGTGGAAAATACCGATTGCCAGCAATGGGCCCGGGTGTGGCGGCACCAGGCCGTGCACCACCGACAGACCGGCCAGCAGCGGAATGCCGATTTTCACCAGCGACACCCCGGAGCGCCGGGCAACGATGAACACCAGCGGAATCAGCAGCACGAAGCCGATTTCGAAGAACAGGGGAATGCCCACCAGGAAGGCGGCGAACATCATCGCCCAATGTACGTTCTTTTTGCCGAAGGCGCGGATGAGGGTTTGTGCGATCTGGTCGGCACCCCCAGAGTCGGCCATCAGCTTGCCCAACATGGTGCCCAGGGCGAGCACGATGCCGACGAAGCCGAGTACACCGCCAAAACCATCCTGGAACGATTTCATTACCTTGGCCACCGGCATGCCGGAGGTCAGGCCAAGGAAGCCGGCCGCGAGGGTGAGGGCAACGAAGGGGTGCACTTTGAAGTGGGTGATCAGCAGGATCAGCCCAATGATGGTAACCAGCGCGTCGAGCAGCAGGAAGGTGTCAGTAGCCAGTCCGAACATGGTTTGAAGGCCTCGATCTTATCGTTGTTTTTGGCGTAGCGTTTTGAAACTTTACCCGCGATCACGGGTCGAGGTAGCGCTGTCTTTGGTGAGCCGGGAAAGCCGCCGGGATCAGGCGGTTTGCGCCAGGCCCTGCTCACCGCAACGCTTTAGCCAGCGGTCCACCGCTTCGGCAAGTGCTTCGATGGGCTGGGTGGCGTCCAGTGCCAGCGTCAGTGGCTCGCCGCGTGGTGATTCCAGGGCAGCAAACTGGCTGTCGATCAGGCTGGCTGGCATGAAGTGCCCAGGGCGGGCCAGCACCCGTTTTTCCGCCTCGGCGGGCGACAGTTCGAGGAACACGAACACCAGCCCGGGCATGGCATCGCGCAGGCTGTCGCGGTAGCGGCGCTTGAGTGCCGAGCAGGTCAGGATCGGGCGCTCCCCAGCTTGGGTAGTGGCTTGCAATTCCTGGCCAAGGCGTACCAGCCAGCCGGCACGGTCGCTGTCGTCCAGCGGGATGCCATCGCTCATCTTGCGGATGTTTTCGGCAGGGTGGAAAGCGTCGCCTTCAATCAGGCGGCCGCCGCTTCTGGCAGCGATTGCGGCGCCGATGCAGCTTTTGCCGCAACCGGCCACGCCCATCACCACGATGGCGGACAGGGGAGAATTCATCAGTACCTCCTGCGGGGTGAGATAGCGCTGTCTCGTCGCCGACGAACAGCCACCTCCCCGGTGTTATTGGTCTTGTCCTTACGCAGTATGGACGCCTGGTAGCGAGCGCGTGCTGGCTGCTGCCAAAGATTACATTGCCTGCGTCCTGAGACAGCGCTACCTTAGTGGCCGTTCCCTATCCTTGCAAGTAGTAAAATTACAACATCCATGTCCCGCATCGGCTCCCGCACTACAGGTCGTCCCACCTTGGCAGAAGTTGCCAGGCTTTCCGGGGTTTCCCCGATTACCGCCTCGCGCGCCTTGCGCGGGGTCAGCACGGTTGCGCCTGAACTGGTCGAAAAGGTCGTCGCGGCAGCGGCGAGCCTGGGCTACGTGGCCAACCCGGCGGCCCGTGCCCTGGCCTCGGCCCGCAGCCAGTCGGTGGTGGTGCTGATTCCGTCGCTGTCCAACCAATTGTTCATCGACACCCTGGAAGCCATTCACGAGGTCATGCGCCCGCGTGGGCTCGAGGTACTGATCGGCAACTATCACTACGACCTTGCCGAAGAAGAAAACCTGATCCGCAATTACCTGGCCTACCAGCCCTGCGGCATGCTGTTGACCGGTTTCGAGCGCAGCGATGCGGCGCGGCAGATGTTGGCCGCCAGCGGTGTGCCGTGTGTGCACATGATGGAACTCAATGGCGAGCCAGGGGCATTGTCGGTCGGTTTTTCGCAGCAGCAGGCCGGGCGCGCTGCGGCCCGGCACTTGATCGAGCGCGGGTGCAAACGCCTGGCGTTCATTGCCGCGCAGCTCGACCCTCGGGTGATGCAGCGGGCCGAGGGCTTCCGCCAGGGGTTGGCCGAGGCTGGTTTGCAGGCGGCGGAGCTGGAGGTACTGGCACCGGAGCCTTCGTCGATTGCCTTGGGCAGCGTGTTGTTCAGCCAGTTGCTGCAGCAGGCGCCGGACGTCGACGGTATCTTCTTCTGCAACGACGACCTGGCCCAAGGGGCGGTGCTGCAGGCATTGCGCCAAGGGGTGGAAGTGCCCCGGCAGGTAGCCATGGTGGGGTTCAACGACTTGCCGGCTTCGGCGCACATGGTGCCGCGGTTGACTTCGATTCGCACGCCCAGGGCCGCTGTGGGCCGTGGCGCGGCGCAGGCGCTGCTGGCGTTGCTCGATGGCAAGCGGGTAGCGAATGCGCAGCAGGATCTGGGCTTTGAGCTGATGGTGCGCGAGAGTTCCTGAGTACGCCTTGAGTAGAGTGTTGGGTTTGACATCGAGCGCCGCGCGGGCGGCGCTCGATCTATCAGGCGACACATTAACCACGACTTGCCAACGGCGATCTATGCTCAGGACACCGCGCATAAAGGAGCCCGGCGTCATGTTCGATTTCCATCGCAAATCCGATTTGGTTGAAATCCAGCGTAGTCACCAGGCTTTGGCCGGCGCACAAGCCAAACTGGCGGCGATCAGCCGTTCGATGGCGATGATCGAGTTCGCACCTGATGGCACTATCCTCGATGCCAACGAGCGTTTCTGCCAGGCCATGGGCTATAGCGCCGACGAATTGCGTGGCAAGCACCACCGGCTGTTCTGCGAGCCGGGCTACACGCAAAGCGCCGAGTACCAACAACTGTGGCGCGAACTGGGCCAGGGCAAGGCCATCAGCGGTACCTTCGAACGCCTCGACAAGGCCGGCCGCGAGGTCTGGCTGGAGGCCAGCTACATGCCGGTGCTAGACGAGCAGCGTCAGGTCATCAGCGTGATAAAGGTAGCAGCCGACATCAGTCAGCGGGTGGTGCAGGAGCACGAGAGCGAGAGCCTGCTGAAGGCGATCGGGCGCTCCATGGCGGTGATTGAGTTCACCCCGCAAGGCCGGGTGATCAAGGCTAACCAGAACTTCCTCGACACCATGGGCTATCGCCTGGACGAAGTGGTCGGCCGCCATCATGGGCTATTTTGCCTGCCGCATGAGCGCGAGTCGGCCGAGTACCGTGAGTTCTGGGCATCGCTCAACCGCGGCGAATACCATTCGCACCGCTTCGAACGCATCAACAAGCAGGGCCAGATGGTCTATCTGGAGGCCTCATACAACCCGATATTCGACAGCAAGGGCCGCTTGTACAAAGTGGTGAAGTTCGCCAGTGACATCACCCGCCAGGTCTGCACGCAGCAAACCGCTGCCGATGCCGCTCATGCCAGTTCCATGCAGACCGATGCCTGCGCACGCAAGGGCACCGAGGTGGTGCAGCAGACGGTGCAGGTGATCGAACAGATTTCCCATGAGCTGAACGAGGCTGCGCGCAGCATCGATGCCGTGAGCAAACAGTCGGATGTGATCGGGCAGATCGTGCTGACCATACGTGGCATTGCCGACCAGACCAACCTTTTAGCCTTGAACGCGGCCATCGAGGCGGCCCGCGCCGGTGATCATGGGCGTGGTTTTGCCGTAGTGGCCGACGAGGTGCGCAACCTGGCGGCGCGAACCAGCAAGGCCACCCTGGAAATCGTCGACGTGGTGCGGCAGAACCACGACCTGTCACTGCTGGCCGTGGCCAGCATGCAGTCAAGTCTGACCCGGACTGGTCATGGGGTCGCGCTGGCCAACGAGGCAGGAACGGTGATCATGGAAATCCAGCAGGGTTCACGGCACGTCGTGGATGCGATCAGCCAGATCAGCTCGACGCTGCAATTGCATTGAGCGCATCCTTCAGTTCGTTCAGCAGGGCTTGCAGGCTGATTTGCAGTCGTTCACGTTGCACAACCGATGGCAGGCCCTGCGCATGAGCGTTCTCGATGGCTTCGCAATCCTTTACCACACCGCGCACTCTGATCATCTTTGCGCCGCCCTTGATGCGATGGGCCAGGGTACGGACCGCCTCAGCGGAGGCCTCGGGCGCCAGCGCACGCAAGGTGGCCAGATCTTCGCCGACGCTGATTGACAGCTGTTCCAACAGATGCCGCGTCAGTTGCTTGTCGTCCTGTGTCAAGTGGCGCAGCTCTGCCAGGTTGAAGCCGCTACTGGGCAGTGGCGTCTCTTGAGCGGCGCGGGCTTGGGGCAGGTGGGCCTTGAGCGTGTGCAGGCCGATTGGCTTGAACAGGCATTCGTCCATGCCGCTGGCCAGGCAACGGTCACGCTCTTCGGCCTGGGCATTGGCAGTCACACCGAGGATCTGGCAGGCCGGCAGGCTGCGTTCGGCTTCAAGGCTGCGAATGCGACGGGCGAGTTCGTGGCCGTCCATGACTGGCATGCTGCAGTCGGTGATCACCAGGTCGAAACGCGCGGCCTGCCAGCGCTCCAGCGCGACCTGGCCGTTGCCTGCCAAAGTCACGTGATGACCGAGGGTGTGCAGTTGCCGTTCCAGCAACAGCAGGTTGGCAGGGTAGTCGTCGACCACCAGAATTTTCAAAGGGTCGGTGCTGGGTTCGGCTGCCGGGGTCAGTTGCTGCACAGGCTTCGGTGCAGCGCAGGCTGGCAACTGCAAGCTGACCTGCACCTTGGTGCCGACGCCTTCGACGCTTTGCAGGCCCAAGCTGCCGCCCATCAGTTCGGCAAAGGTACGGCTGA
Organism: Pseudomonas sp. BP01; assembly: GCF_022760795.1. Taxonomy (NCBI): domain Bacteria; kingdom Pseudomonadati; phylum Pseudomonadota; class Gammaproteobacteria; order Pseudomonadales; family Pseudomonadaceae; genus Pseudomonas; species Pseudomonas sp. BP01. The sequence goes on along the minus strand of NZ_JAFBKA010000033.1, from coordinate 61,007 downwards.
TGACCAACCCCAGGCCTGCCCCTTGGCGGGTTCGCGGGCCGTCAGCCTGAACGAAGGCGTTGAACAGCCTGGCCTGATCAACGGGGCTGATGCCGATGCCGGTGTCACGCACAGACAATTCGATTGGCAGGCTGCTGTGCCCATCGGCTGGAGGTATCAGCAAGCTGGCCTGCACTTCACCGCGGTCGGTGAACTTGATGGCGTTGCTGATCAAATTGGACAGTATCTGCTTGAGCCGCAACGGGTCTGCCAGCACCCAGACCGGCCCGGCGGGAAGTTCTGCGTGCAGATGCAAGCCTTTGGCCCGAGCGTTGCCCTCGAAAACCCGTACCGTAGCGCGTACCAGCTCGACCAGGTTAGTGGGTATCGGTTGCAGGGTAATGTGCCCGGATTCGATGCGGGAAATGTCGAGAATATCGCCAATCAGTTCAAGCAGGTCGATGGCCGAGCCATGGGCAGTCTGCAGGGTCTGGGCGTCGCAGCGGCCCTCGCGGCTGTCTTCCAGCGCCAACTCCAGCAGGCCGATCACGGCATTCATCGGAGTGCGGATTTCATGGCTCATGGTGGCCAGGAAGGTGCTTTTGGTCTGGCTGGCTTGCTCTGCGTCGTCCTTGGCTTGGCGTAGCTGTTCGAGCAGGCCACGGCTCAAGGCCAACTGCGCTTGCAGCGCGTGCTGGGCCTCGGTGCGCTGGTTGATCAGCTTGCGCAGGTAGCTGTTCCAGAACACCACGCCCGCCAGCAACAGAGCCGACAAAACCAATACCTGCAAGGCCAGCGTTCGGTAGTCGCGCCAGGGGCTGTCGCTTACCAAGGTGCTGGTGCGCCAGCGATTAGCCAGCTGATCGAGCTCTTCGGGTGGAATGCTCAGCAGAGCCTTGTCGAGGATGGCTTGTAGCTGCGGCTGGTCCGCAGCCACGGCGAAGGCGGCAATGGCCGGGGCGTCGTCCAGCACGCTGGCGATGCGCAAGCGGCCCTTGAACACATGGCTGATGTAGTAGGCGGCATTGATCTGGCTGCTCAGGGCAACGTCGGCAGCCCCGCCCGCCACGGCCTCCATCAGGCCGAGCGGGTTGTCGACTTCCACCAGCCTGGCCTGCGGATAACGTTGTTGCAGCAGCACCCGCTGCGGCGAGCCACGGACCAGGGCGATACGCTGGCCATCCAGTGCCTTGGCTTGTGTGGGGTAAGTGCTGTCGCTACGGGTAACCAGGACGCGTGGGCTGACCAGGTAGGGGCGGGTATAGCGCAGTTGTTTCGAGCGATCCGCGCCGTAGCCCAGGGCGCCGATCATTTGTGCATCGCCGCGGGCCAGGCGCTCGAGCATCGCCTGCGCCGAATCGCTTGCCACTGGCCGGAACTGTAGCCCGGTGCGCAGTGAGATCTGTTTCAGCAGATCAAGGGTGATGCCGGTTGGGCGGTGTTCGGCGTCGTTGAACGTCAGTGGCGCCAACGAGGTGTTGACCAACACATCGATGTTGGGGTGGGCAGCGATCCATGCTTCTTCTTCCTTGCTCAAGGCGGTGAGGTGGCGCTGCAGCAGCAGGCTGGTGTTGCCGCTGCTCCAGCGGCGCAGGATATTCAGGCGCTCGCTGTCGTTGATGCGGGCCAGCGCCATGTCGACCAACCGATGCAAGCGAGGGTTGTCGCTGGCCAGGGCAAAGGCAAATGCCCCAGCAGGGACCTGGCAGAAGTGGTCGATTCTCAGCGTGCCCTGGTAACTCTTGCCAATCATGAAGTCGGTACTGATGGCATCGCCCAGGTAGGCATCGGCCTCGCCCAGATCGACAGCGGCCAGCCCGGCCAGGGTCGAGCGGTACAGGCTTAACTGCGCCTTGGGGTACAGATTGCGTACGGTGCTGGCCGGCAGGTAGTGATCGACCATCGCCAAGCGCAGGCCGGCGAGGTCGGGTGTGTTCTTCAGGCTGCTTCCTTCGCGCGTGACGAGGACCGGCATGTCGTCGGCATACGGGGTGCTCAGGACAAGCTGGGCGTCTGCCGCCTCGAAGGCATTGGAGCTGCCCAGCAGGTCGATACTGCCCTCACGCAAAGCAGCGATGGCTTCGTGGCGGTTGTCGAACCGCCGTACTTCGACGTTTATGCCCAGCTGCTCGGCGATGATACCGGCGTAGTCTGCGCTAATACCTTCGTAGTCCTGCTGGCTGGTATTGAGTTCGAAGGGAGGATAGTCGGGTCGCGAACTGCCCAGCACCAGGTATTGGCGTTGCTGCAGCCAATCCCGGTCTTCCCTGGACAGTTGCAACGGGGCTGCGGCGCTGACAGAGCGCGCCAGCAGCTGGCGAGGTTCGCTGCTGGCCAGCAGCGCAGTGGGGCCGGACAGGCCGATGGCCAGGAGCATGCACGCCAGCAGGCGCTTCATGGCGGCCGAACGCTCAGTAGACGCTGTTGCGTTTGGCCAGGTCGACCATTTCAACCAGCGATTCGGTCTTGAGCTTTTCCATGATACGGCCCCGGTAGGTGCTGATGGTCTTGGCACTCAGGTTCATGCAGGTGCCGATATTTTTGTTGTTTTCGCCGCGCGCCAGGCGCCGCAGCACTTCCATTTCACGGTTCGACAGGCTGGCCAGGCGTACCGGTTCGCTCTCCAGCGAGTTGCTGTTGACCGACATTTGCGGGAAGGTCGAATAGCCCTTGACCAGGGCCTTGAGGGCAAACAGCAGTGCTTCGTGATCTTCTTCCTTGGTGACGAATGCGCCGATGCCAGCATCCAGGCAACGCCGTACATACAGGTCGGTGGCCTGGCCGGTCAGCACCATGATCTTGGGCACAGGCTCGAGGCATTGCAGGCGTTTGATCACTTCCATGCCATCCAGGCCGGGCAGGCCGATGTCGAGCACTACCACGTCCGGGCGCAATTCGCGGGCTACCTGCGCAACTTCGCTGCCGTTACCAACTTCACCCACAACATGAAAGCGTTCACGTTCGAGCAGTAGACGCAGGGATAGTCGGACAATGGGGTGGTCGTCGACGATCAGCACGGTTGTCATGTAGAAAACTCCTGTCAAGATGTGGTCCGCTTCCTGGAACACTCAGGAATACGTCGGCAAGTGGGTTAATCGGAAGCGCTGCAAGATACGACCAATCCCGAGGTTTGGTAATGCCGAGTATAGAAGTGTTGATAATCCGCGCGCTTGTTGTTGAAAAGTCCTACAAGCATTGGGAAAGACATCACCCTATCAAAGCGGCAATGCCTGGTTTGAGGTGTGCAGTCAGGCGCAAGCAGCGTGTGCTTTGTTCACACGTTGGGTGGCAGCGGGGTTATTGACCAGCGCCTGGCCGACCCGCGTGGGGCGGGCCACCAGCTGGCCGGCACAGTTCGGGCAGCGGCCGTTGAAGCGGGTATCGGCGCAGGCGCGGCAGAAGGTGCATTCGAAGGAGCAGATGAGCGCATCGGGGCTGTCGCCCGGCAGGTCGGTATCGCAGCACTCACAGTTGGGGCGTAATTCCAGCATGGGCGTGACTCCTGTTCACAGGCGGGAGCCCGGAGTCTGCTACGGCTGCGGCAATGCTGGCAATGCTCAGTCGCCAGGGCGATATAAGTGAGCATGCCCGGCACGGTACAAGGCCGACTCGGCGAATGGCGTATCCCCTAGCACGTGGCCTACCAGGATCAGCGCCGTGCGGCGAAAATCCTTGGCTGCGACGCGTTCGACGATATCGCCAAGGGTGCCGCGCACCCAATCCTGGTCTGGCCAGGTGGCACGATGTACCACCGCCACAGGGCAGTGCGCACCGTAGTGCGGCATCAGTTCTTCGACAATCCGCGGGAGGTGCTTGACCCCCAGGTGAATCGCCAAGGTGCTGCCGTGGCGCGCCAGGTCGCCCAGTTGCTCGCCAGGCGGCATGGGTGAACTGTCGCCATAGCGGGTGAGGATCACCGTCTGCGCTACCTGGGGCAGGGTCAGCTCGCAGCCGAGCAGCGCAGCGCTGGCCGCCGTGGCGGTGACCCCAGGGATGATCTGGTAATCGATGCCCAGCGCCTGCAGGTGGCGGATCTGCTCACCGATGGCGCCGTACAGGCTGGGGTCGCCGCTATGTACCCGGGCCACGTCCTGGCCTTGTTCGTGCGCGCTGCGCATGGCGGCGATGATCTGCTCCAAGTGCAGCTCGGCACTGTTGATCACGGTCTCGGCCTGGTGGCCTTCGAGCACGGCAGCGGGTACCAGCGAGCCGGCATAGATGACCACCGGGCACTGGCGAATCAGCCGTTGGCCCTTGACCGTTATCAGTTCCGGGTCGCCGGGGCCGGCACCGATGAAGTACACCGTCATGGAAAATCCTTGCAGGAAAGAGAAGCGAAATGGTCAGCAGGCCAGGGCGAGGGTCGCCGGGCCCAGTACCTGGCGGGTCAGCAGCAACCGGGCTGTGCTCCCAGGCTGCTGGCTGGCCAGGGCCAGCGCCGCGCTCTCGGCCACGCCCCAGCAGCCGCTGTGGGCATGGGCTGTGGCAGAGCGGTGGCTGAGCAGCGGCTCAAAGGCCTGTAGTTGCGCGCTATGGTACAGCACCAACGGCAAGCCAAGGCGTTCGGCCAGTTGCTGCAAGCCGGCTTCGTCGGCCTTGAGGCTGATACTGGCAATGCCGTGCAGGTCGGCAAGCGCAAGGCCCTGGCTAGCCAGGGCCTGGAGCAGCAGGGTATGCAGGGTATCCGCCGGGCAGCCCCGGCGGCAGCCGAAGCCGGCGTAGAACGCCGGCATCAGGCCTTGCTGGAGCGGCGGAACAACCACGCACTGAGCAGGCCCAAGGCTACCCAGAAGGCAGCGTTGGTCAGCCAGGAGGCCATCTTGAACTGGGTTTCCAGTGCTTCGGGGGCCAGGCTCTCATGCACTTCGGGCTGTGGGGCGCCAATCACATGGGGGATTACCAGCAACACGGCGCCCAGCGCCTTCAACAACCAGTGCCGGGCGAACACCAGCAAGGCCAGGCCAAGGGCGGTGGCGCTGGCCGTGCCAACCCACCATGCCTGGCGTTGTCCCAGGTCGGCGGCGGCAGTGCCGGGCAGCTCCGGCGGCAACCCCAACGTCGGGGCCAGGCAGAACACGGCAAAACCGGCCAGGCCCCACAGCGCACCGGTGCCGGCACGCTGCGGTTCGCGCAGGCTGTACAGGGCGGCGAGAATCAGGGCGAAGCCGACTGCGACCACCAGATTGCCCCCGGTGGTGGACAGCACCCGCTGCCAACCGTCTTCCGGCGACCAGGCTTCGGCGCTGTGCTCATGGGCGGCCACTTCGCCACCATGTTCGTGCTGTGCGGCCGGGGCCGATGATTCGTAGGTTTCCGCCTCAAGAATCAGCGGGGCAACCCAGAAGCTTTGCAGCAGGGTCAGCAGCAGGGCCGCAAGCAGCCCGCTGAAGCCCGCGGTACGGGCAATGCGCGTGATCATCAGGCGTACTCAGTGGCAGGGGAAGGCGGCGCTGTGGCGGGTGTCGTGGGCGGCGTTGTGCACGGCCTCGATGTGCGAGAAACCGGCGAAGTACACCAGGCACAGGCCCAGCAGGCTGGCGCCGAGGGCGATGACGACGCGCTGGTTGAGGGTGACGGGGGTGTCAAGGCTGTGTTGCTTGGTGCTGGTGACGGGCATGACGCGTTCCTCTGCTTTTGGTAGGCAACGGGCAAGCGCGGCATCCCCGATGCGTGGCCGCCCAGGGGAATGCAACAGCGCCCGCCCACCGCGGGGTGTTCATGAACGTCAGGCCGGTCTCCGGGCTTGCGAGGAGGAGCAGGGCTCCTGGAAAGCGTCACCTTCCCATGCCGGACTACATGGCACAGTGGTACAGACACTTCACTCGCTTACCGTTGCGGGGGCAGCACCGGCCTTGTCCGGCCCTGCTGGAGGGCCTGGGACGCACCGGTTTCCCGTTTCACCCCCTGTGGGGGCACCTGAACGTGAGGCATAAGGAGAGCATGGGGGCGGGGTTTGCGTCAATTGCCAAGTACCGGGTTGGATTCTTCGCGGGTGAACCCGCTCCCACAGGCCAGGAGCAAATGTGCAGATGCTTCAGAAGTCATACGCCAGCTTGGTGTACCAATAGCCGCCACCTGGATGAAACGGCGGGTTGCCGTACGCCGCCTGGTTGCCGTTGGCGTTGTAAACGCCGTTCTTGTCGGGCCGCACATTGAAGATGTTGGTGCCACCCACACTGACGGTCAGGCTGTCGAACAGCAGGTACGACAGGTCCAGGTCGGTGATCCACTTGGCGCCAAAGGTGCGGTCCTGGGCCTGGTTCTGCTGCCAGGTTTCGACCTTGCCGTAGCGGGTGGTCTGCAAGGTGCCGGTGAAGTTACCCAGCAACCACTGGCTGCCCAATACCCATTTGGTCTTCGGCGAAGCTGCCACCAGGTCACCTTCGCGGCCATGGCCGACCACGTCGATACCGGCAGCGGCCAGCGCTGCGGGCGTACCCCGGGTGCCGCGCACGGTGGTCTTGTTCCAGTTGAAGCCCAAGGTCCAGCGCACATCGCCCCAGGCACCGAACTCGCTGGTGTGGTCACCCACCAGGTCGAGGCCGCGGGTGCGGGTGTCGAAGGCATTGGTGTAGTAGTTGATCCAGGTGGTGCGCGCCAGGCCCAGCGATTCGAGGATGTCGCCAATGGCACCGGCACCGTTCTGCCGGTCGTAGAGGTTTTCGGTGAGCAGGATGCGGTCGTCAATGTCGATCAGGTAGGTGTCCAGGGTAACGCTGGTGCGGCGCGCCGGTTGCCAGGTCAGGCCAAGGCCAGCGTTGCGGGACTTCTCCGGGTCGAGCTTCTCGCCGCCGAATGCCAGCGCGGCGGCACTGCCGGGCGCCACGGTGCGGCGCAAGGCCGGCACCACATTGCCGTCGGCGTCCAGCGCGGTGCGGTTGTCGCTGACGGTGTAGCCGCTCTGGGTCAGCGACGGTGCGCGGAACCCGCTGCCCAGGGTGCCGCGTACCGCCACGGTTTCGCTCAGTTCATAGCGTGAATTGAGCTTGAAGCTGGCGGTGTTGCCCGAGTCGTCGTCGTAGTGCTCGACGCGCGCGGCGGCGCCCAGGTACCAGCGCGGGGTCAGGTCCAGGCCGAGGTCGATGTAGGCGGCATAGTTGTTGCGTTTCACATCGGCCTCGTCTTCCGGGCGGATGGTCAGCGCAGCCTGGGCGCCCACGGCGGTCTGGCCGTTGGCCAGCGCATAAAGCGGGTTGGGGCGCCCGTCCGCCAGGGTGGCCGGGTAGGTGTAGGGCCCGACGCTGTAGGCGATGGGGTCGCCGGCAAAGGTCCGGAAGCGCTCCCAGCGGTGCTCCAGGCCGGCCGAGACGCGGGTCGGTACTGCCAGGCCGAACAGGCCATCGAAGGCGCGGGTGATGTCCAGGTTGTTCACCCACTGGTCGAACTGCAACGTCGCGAGGTCATCGAACGAGGTTGGCGAGGTCGGGCCATAGGTGGGGTTGATGGTCAGGTCGCTGGACTGTTGGTTCTTGTTGCGCCCGTAGGTGGTGGACAGGTCCCAGTCCCAGGCACCGGCAGCGCCTCGGGCGCCGAGCAGCCACTGGTAGTCGGTATCCTTGATATTGTTGAGCGGGAAGTATCCGTCGGGGAACAACTCCGGGATCGAGGCATTGCTGTTGGGCAGGCGGTAATTGTTGAAGGCCTCGAGCTTGCGCTCGGCATAGGTGGCGAACGAATACAGCTTCAGGTCGTCGCTGATGGGCAGCTCGGCGTTGTAACCGAGGTTGAAGGCGCGCAGGTCGGGGTCGCCGTTCTTCACCGCCCGGTGGTCCCAGGCGGCCTGGCGGTCGTCTTCGAAGTAGGCGCGGTAATCGGGGGCGGCCTTGTCGATCCAGTTGGCGGTGCCGCGCTTGCGTGCCTCGCCCGACAGGTGCAGGAAACCGCCGTCACCCAGGCTGAAGCCTTGGTCGCCCGCCAGCTTGATGGTTTCGCCCTGGCCGCTGTACAGCTTGCCGTAACTGCTTTCGTAGTGGCCGCCGCTGCTGGCGCTCTTGAGGATGATGTTGATCACTCCGGCCACCGCATCCGAGCCGTACTGGGCGGCGGCGCTGTCTTTCAGAACCTCGATGTGCGACACCGCACTGACCGGGATCATGTCGATATCCACGGCGTTGGCACCGCTGTTGTCGGTCGAGCCACTGGCCGGCACGGCGCTGTTGTGGCGGCGTTTGCCATTGACCAGCACCAGGGTGTAGGCCGGGCCCAGGCTGCGGTTGCTCAGTGGCCGCACGCCGGACTGAAAGCCGGCGATGTTGGTGCCGAAGTTGAACGAGGGCAGCAGTTTGGAAATGGCCTCGGACAGCTCGGCGCGGCCTGTACGCAAAAGCTGCTCGCTGCTGATCACGTCGATGGGGGCCGGGCTGTCGGCGACGGTGCGCTGGTTGCCTCGCAGGCCGGTGGAGATCACCGTGACGGTGTCCAGGCGCGGGTCTTCGGTAGTTGGGGCGGCATTGGCGAACGGGGTGAGCAGGCAGGCCAGGGGCAGGGCGAAAAGCGGTGTTCTAGACATCATGTCCTCGGAGTGCGGTGGAGCACGCAGGCGAATAGGCGCCAGGTCCTGATAAGGCTGGCGTACGGTGTTGGGGAAGTGTTTGCCTGCACCGGCCTCTTCGCGGCGGTTCGACGCCTCGACATGCCCGCTCTCACAGGAATTGCACAGGCCTTGAGGTCAGTGATTTTCCTGTGGGAGCGGGCTCGTCGAGGCGTCGAACCGCCGCGAAGAGGCTGGTGCAGCGAATGGAGATCTAGGCTGTGCGAGCGCTGCGCCCAGCTTCACGCTGTTCAACCAGCGTACGGATCCGCGGGATCAGGTCCTGCCCGTACTCCACCGCATCGCGCAACTGGTCAAAGCCGCGGAACAGGAAGGTAGTAACCCCCAGCTCGTAGTAGGCCAGTGCGGCCTCGGCCACCTGGTCCGCAGTGCCTACCAGCGAGGTGGAGTTACCGGCACCGCCACCCAGCGCCGCAATCTCGGTCCACAGCCGGGTGTCATGCACCTTGCGCTGGCTTGCCAGCTGTACCAGGCGTTCGGAGCCGGTGTTGCTCTTGCCGAAGTTTTTCTCGCGGCGGTTGCCCTGACGGATGCCGATGCGTTCCTGGGCATCGGCCAGAATACGCTCGGCGCGGGCCCAGGCTTCGGCCTCGGTGCCACCCAGGATCGGTCGCAACGACAAGCTGAAGCGGATGTGTTTCTCGCGCCCATAGCGGGCGGCAGCCTTGCGCACCTTGGCGATGCGCTCGCGTACCTGCTCCAGCGGTTCGCCCCACATCATGTAGACGTCGGCGTGCTTGGCGGCGACTTCAACCGCGGCGTCTGACGCACCGGAGAAGTAGATGGGCAAATGCTGCACCGGTTTGACCAAGGTCAGGTTGTCTTCGACACGGTAGTGAGTGCCCTGGTGATCGAAGGGCTCCTGCCGGGTCCAGGTGTCGCGCAGTACCTGCAGGTATTCATCGGTACGGGCATAACGGGCATCCTTGTCGAGGAAGTCGCCATCGCGCTGCAGGTCGCCGCTGTCGCCGCCGGTGATGACGTTGATCGAGGCCCGGCCCCGGCTCAGCTGGTCAAGGGTGGCGAACTGGCGGGCAGCGAAAGTTGGCGCCTGGAAGCCCGGGCGGTGGGCGACCAGCAGGCCGATACGCTCGGTAAGCGCTGCCACGTAGCTGGCCAGGATCATCGAGTCCGGCGCACTGGTGTTGACTGCCAGCAATGCCTTGTCGAAGCCGGCATATTCCTGGGCCTGGGAGAAGGCCTTGATGAACTCCAGATCAACCAGCGGGCCACGTGGCGCCTGGGATTCGCTGCTTTCCTGCGGGCCGATGAGGCCGATGAATTCGAGGCTCATGGAACAAAACTCCTTGTCTGGGTGGGCTCAGGCAACCGCTGCCTGGCTGCGGCGCAGGGTGTTGCGGTTTTCTGGCACGCTGAGGCCGAAATTGCCGCGCAGGGTTTTACCGGTGTACTCACTGCGCACCAGGCCACGGGCGTGCAGCAGCGGCACCACGTGCTCGGTGAAGTACTGCAGGCCATCCGGTAGCAACGAGTTGATGATGAAACCGTCGGCAGCGTCGTTTTCGAACCAGTGCTGCAAGGCATCGGCAACCTGCTCCGGTGTGCCGACGAAGTCTCTGCGTGGGCGCGAGAAGCGCAGTGCCAGTTCGCGCAGGCTCAGGTTTTCATCACGGGCCAATTGTTTGAGCTGGTCCGAGGTGCCCTTGTGGCTGTCGTTGCCCAGGGTGCCGAGGTCGGGGAAGGGCGCATCCAGGTCATGCTGGCTGAAGTCGTAGTCGTTGAAGGGGCGACCCAGGGCAACCAGGGCATCCTCGATGCTCACCAGGTTGACGGCCTGCTGGTAGCGCTGCTCGACCTCCTCGGCGTTGCGGCCGACGATGGGGCGGATGCCGGGCAGGATGAACAGTGCGTCGGGGTCGCGGCCATGGCGCGCGGCACGCTGCTTGAGGTCCTGGTAATAGGCGTGAGCGTCGTCGAACGATTCCGGGCTGACAAAAATGGCGTCGGCGTTTTGCGCGGCGAAGTTGCGGCCGTCTTCCGACACCCCAGCCTGGAAGATCAGCGGCTGGCCCTGGGGTGAGCGCTGGATGTTCAGCGGGCCCTTGACTTTGAAGTACTCGCCCTGGTGGCCGAGGGTGTGCAGTTTGGCCGGGTCGAAGAACTGCCCGCTTTGCTTGTCGCGGGTAAAGGCGTCGTCTTCCCACGAGTCCCACAGCCCCTTGACCACATCCACATGCTCACGGGCAATCCGGTAACGCACGGCATGCGGCGGGTGTTCAGCCTTGCCGAAGTTGTCGGCGGTGCCGGAAAGCCAGGAGGTCACCACGTTCCAGCCTGCGCGCCCGCCGCTGATCAGGTCGAGCGAGGCGAATTGGCGTGCTACCTGGAACGGCTCGGTGTAGCTGACCGTAACCGTGGCCACCAGGCCGATGTGCTCGGTTACCGCAGCCAGCGCCGAAAGGATGGTCAACGGCTCGAAACGGTTGAGGTAGTGCGGGCTGGAGCGGGCGTGGATGTGCAGGCTGTCGGCGATGAAGGCGAAGTCGAACTTTGCCGCCTCGGCCAGCTTTGCCTGCTGTTTGTAGAAGCCGAAATTGACACTGGCATCGGCCAGCGCCTCTGGGTGGCGCCATTCGCCCCAGCCGTGGCCGACGCCATGGATCATGGCGCCCAGGCGGATCTGTCGTTTGCTCATCGGAATACCTGTGGGTTGTGTTGCAAATGGAATGGGGACAGCCATGCGTCACCTGGCCCGTGGGCGAAGATGAAGCAGGGGTGCGGGTGAGAGAGGTGGCATGCGTGCAAGGCTCCTGGGGTGGTCGTGGTAGACGGCCTCCGCCAGGAAAGGGGTCGGTCTGGAGTGACCTTAGCGGGTGTGGGGTGGGGTTGTGAAAGGCTTTGTGGTTCTATGCTAATATTATTTAATGGTATTAAAATCAATGCGATGATGCATAACCTGCATTTTAGGTTGCGTCAAATGCTATGGAATAACCCCGTTCATTGGGGGCGTTCTTAATGCTCTCTTCAATCATGCGCTTCGAAATTTTTTAGCGTCTTGTGGTGTGAATTCTACGAATGAGTAAGCCCGTGGGCGTTGTGGTGTTGTCTCCGCAATGCCTTCATAAGGTTCGGATAAAAGCCCGAAACTGAAGGTGCCAGGTTCTACGCCGTTTACCATCGTTGCGTCGCCGATGCCGGGAATAGCGCTCACCTTGACATTGTTCTGATTTGAGAATTTTTGCCCAAACGATTCGCCGTAGCCTCCTAGGCAAGTGGCAAAAATGACTTTCCTGTATTTCTGAAGATTTATATTTTTGCTCATTAGCCATGTGGCGAATTTAAATGGGCCCATGGCGACGTCGTCGATTAGTATTTTATTCTCGTTGCCATGAGTGTATATCAATAGCTTGGGCTTTTTAAAAAGACCAGGTTTGGATTCATAGACCCCAAAATTTTTATCGAATGCGTGAATTTTTCTCAAACCGTATTGGAACCGACGCATCTTGGTTCCATGGAGTATCGGAGCCGACGGCGCGTGACCGTCGAGATCAAGCAGATTAACCGGGTCGTTGCGAACATAGGTGTAGGCATTGATGCCCCCTTTAGCAAAAGGACTGAGGTTGTCAGGGCTCGAAAAACGCATACATTTTGTTGAAAGCCAACGGTATCCTGCGCCCAGACCGTACATGCCTGTCACAGCGTCGCAGTGCTCGCCGTTGAAGCCTACAGGCAGTTCCCCGGTCGCTTGGTTGAAGCCAAAAGGGGTGTAAGACAGTGAGTGCAGGACGTGGCCGCGAGCCTCCACGACGGAGGATTGCATTTTGTCTGAGGCAATTATACTAATAGAGGAGTGTGATCGGTATTGAATGGCGAGCGCCTGTCGGCTTTGATTGAATATTCGAGTAGTTCTGGAAGATTGAACCAAGGCAGTGGGTTTGCCAGACTGATAAAATATAAACATGAATAGAGCCTCCTGATTTCAATCTAGCTTGATGGGATGCCCACAGCCTTGCAACTGGCAAAAATATCAGGCTGTGGGGCGCTAGAACTCAAGCCGCAGCAGAGGCTGGGCGCCCAGGAATGGCAGCAATCAACTCCCGCGTATACTCGCTCGCCGGCCGCTCGAAAACCTGCTCGACCGCCCCGTGTTCCACCACTTGACCCTTGCGCAATACCAGCACCTGGTCGGCCATGCTCGCCACCACCGCCAGGTCATGCGATACCAGCACATAAGCCATGCCCAGCTCCCGTTGCAGCTCATCCAGCAGTGCCAGAATCTGTGCCTGCACCGACACATCCAGCGCACTCACCGGCTCATCGAGCAGTAACACTTCTGGCTCTAGCGCCAATGCCCGGGCAATCGCCACCCGTTGGCGCTGGCCGCCAGACAGTTCGCGGGGCAGGCGGTCAAGGTAATGAAGAGGCAGGTGCACGCGTTCGATCAGTTCGCGGGCCCGCTGCTCCAGTGCCGCGCCTTTGAGCAGGCCAAACGACACCAGCGGCTCGACGATGCTGTCGAACACCGTGAAACGCGGGTCGAGGGCGGCGAAGGGGTTTTGCTGCACCAGTTGCATGCGTCGGCGCAAGGGGCGGAACTGGCGCCAGCCGTGGCCCGTGACATCCTGTTGGTCGAACAGCACACGGCCCTGGCTGGGCGCTTCCAGGCCCAGGGCAATGCGCAGGGCAGTGCTCTTGCCCGAACCGGATTCACCGACGATGGCCAGCGTCTGCCCCGGGTGAACCTGCAAGTCCAGGCCCTGCAACGCGACAAAGCGGTTGTCCTGGCCTTTGACCTTGGGCAACTCGAACGTTTTTCCAACACCCTGCAGGCTGAGGATCGGCTTTGCGCCCGGCGCCAGTTGCCGGGGCTGGCGACGAGCGCTGAATGCCGGTGCGGCATTGAGCAGTGCGCGGGTGTATGGGTGCTGCGGTGCCTGCACGATCTGCGCGGGTGGGCCTTGCTCCATCAGTTCGCCTTGCTTCATCACCAGCAGGCGGTCGGCGCGGTCGGTGGCCATGCCCAGGTCGTGAGTAATGATCAGCAACGAGATGCCACGCTCGGCCACCAGCCGCTGCAAGTGATCGAGGATCTTGCGTTGCACGGTCACGTCCAGCGCGCTGGTGGGTTCGTCGGCGATGATCAGCCGTGGGTTCCCGGCCAGGGCGATGGCGATCAGCACCCGCTGGCGCATGCCGCCAGACAGCTCGTGCGGGTACTGGCGGGCGCGCACCGCCGGGTTGTCGAGGCCAACCTGGGCTAGTAACTCCAGCACATCGGCATCGACGCTGCGCGAGCGGCCGCCTTGGGCCAGCACTAGCGCCTCGCCGATCTGCTGGCCAATGCGCAGGGTGGGGTTGAGGCTGACCATCGGGTCTTGCGGCACCAGGCCGACGGTACGCCCACGTAGCTGGCGTTTCTGCCGTTCGCTGGCGCGCACCACATCCAGCCCGTCGACCCACAACTGGCCACTGTCGATGCGCGCCGTGCCCGGTAACAAGCCGAGCAGGGCGTTGGCCAAAGTCGACTTGCCCGAGCCTGACTCGCCGACAATGGCCACGGTTTCGCCCTGGGCCAGGGTGAAGGCAAGGTGCTTGACGGCCTGCGTAGCCTGGCCGGAGGCGTGATAACTGATGCTGAGGTCGCGTACCACAAGCAATGGCTGGTCGTTCATCGTGGGTGCTCCTCGAAGGTGCGGGCAAGGTGGTTGAGGCTGAATACCACGGCCACCACGAACAGGCCGGGCAGCAGCGACACCCAGGGGGCGGTGATCAGGAAGTGCCGGCCGTTGGCAATCAAGGTGCCCCATTCGGCCGCTGGCGGTGCTGCGCCAAAACCCAGGAAACTCAGGCCGGCCGTGGCCAGGATGGCGGCGCCGAAGTCTAGCGTGGCCAATACGGCCACCGGCCCCCAGGCATTGGGCAGCACATGCCGCAGCAAGGTGCGGCGCCAGCTGGCGCCACCCAGACGTGCGGCCTCGACATAGGGCAAGGTCTTGACCCGCAGCACTTCGCCGCGGGTGGTGCGGGCAAAGCCTGGGATGATGCCGACGCCCACGGCGATCGCCACCGGCACCGTGCCAAAACCGATGGCGGTGACAATGGCCAGGGCCAGCAGCAGGCCGGGGAGGGCCAGCAGCACATCGACCAGGCGCATGAGGGCGGCATCCAGGCGCCCGCCGGCAAACCCGGCGAGTACGCCCAGGCTCAACCCGCCTGCCAGGGCAATGCCAACCGCCAGCAATGCGGCCTGCACCGACAGGCTGGCGCCATAGACCACGCGGGTGTACAGGTCGCGGCCCAGCTCGTCGGTGCCGAACCAGTGGACGGCGTCAGGGGCCCGCAGCTTGTCGACGGGCGACGTGGCGTATGGGTCGAAGCTAGTCAGCCAGTGCGGCGCCAATGCCGCTAGCAGGGCGAACAGCACCACCACTAGCGCCAGGCTGAAGCCCGGGCGCGCCAGCAAAGGGGCGAGCGCCTGGCCGAGGCGCTGCAGGCGAGTGCGGCGCTTCCAGGTGGCTGGCGGGGCGGCGGCACGCAGGGGGTGAGTATCGGCGGTCATGGTCAGGTCACCTTCGTGGCGTGGGCGATGCGGGGGTCAAGGTACGGGTACAGCAGGTCGACGATCAGGTTCACCAACACGAAGGCCGCCGCCGACACCGCGACAATCGCCAGCACCACCGGGATGTCTTGGCGCAGTACGGCTTCCTGGGCCAGGCGGCCAACGCCATTGCGCGAGAAAATGGTCTCGACCAGCACCGCCCCGGACACCGTGTTACCCACCTGCAACCCGACCAGGGTAAGGATTGGCAGGGCTGCATTGCGCAGGCTGTGCCGCGCTTGAACCTGCGCACGGCTCAGGCCCTTGGCGAATGCGGTGGCGATGTACGGCTCCTGCCATACGCTTTGGAAGCCGCGCTGCAATACCTGGGCGTACACCGCAGCACTGGGGATGGCCAGGGTCACGGCCGGCAGCACCAGGCTGGCAAAGCCCTGGCTGCCAGTGGCCGGGAACCAGCCCAGGCCAAAGGCGAACACCTGGATCAGTAGCAGCCCCATCCAGAACACCGGTACCGAAAAACCCAGTGACGGCAAGCGCGACAGCGCCACCTTCAGCGGTTGCCATTGCAGGTAAGCGGTGAGGTAGGCCAGGCCGATGCCGCCAAGCAACGACAGCGCGATGGCAAAGCCGGCCAGGGCCAGGGTTTGCGGCAGGCGCTCGGCCAGCAGCGCGGTCACTGGGCGGTTCAGTGACAACGACTGGCCCAGGTCGCCGTGCAGAGCCCGCCACAGCAGGTCGAAGTACTGCTCGAAGATACCCTTGTCCAGCCCGTAGTAGGCACGGGCTTTGGCCAGGTCCTCGGCCGACAGGCCATCGGCTTCCATGCCCGATGCACTGAGCATGATCGCCAGGGTGTCACCGGGCAGCAGATAGAGGATGAAGTAGGTGATGGTGTAGGCGCCCCACAACACCAGCAGCGCCTGGCCGATGCGGCCGATCAGGTAGCGGTTCATGGCTGCGCGACCTGGATGTCACTGAGGAACGCAAAGCCTTCGGCGGTCCAGCGGAAGTCCTTGACCCTAGGTGCTGTGGCGGCTTGCCACACGCGTTCGTACAGCGGGAACGCCGAGGCTTCGTCAACCAGCAGGTCTTGCAGCTGGCCATAGGCCTGGGCGCGTTGGTCGTCGCGGGTGGCGGTAATGCCGTTGTCGAACAAGGTCTGCGCCTTGGCCAAGGTGTGTGGCTCGTAAGTATTGGTGGCCAAGGTGGCACTACTGGCGGCGCGTGGGTCGAGGATGGTCTGCAGGATGATCGGATCGGCGCGCGTCATGTAGGTGGAGGTGAGGTCGTAGTTGCCCGAGGCGTTGCCGGCCACCCATTCGGCACGGGTCAGCACGTTCAGCTTGAGGTCGATGCCGACCTTGCGCAGTTGGTCTTGCACCAGCACATCGCCGGCGCTTTCGGCGGGGGAGATGTTGTAGCGCAGGGTCAGGCGTTTGCCGTCCTTGTGCCGGTAGCCGTCGTCCCCCTTGCTCCAGCCTGCGGCATCCAGCAGGCGCTCGGCGCCCTGCGGGTCGTAGGCCAGCTTGTCGGCTTGGGGCTTGAAGTACGGCGTGGTCACGTCATACACCCCGGTCACCACCGGGAACTCGGCGTTGTATACGGTGTGGGCGTAGCTGGTGCGGTCGATGGCCTTCTGCAGGGCCAGGCGCACCTGGCGATCGCCCAGCAGGCGGTTGTTGCGGGTGTTGGGGTAGAGGTTGAGCGCCGGGCCTGGTAATGATCGGCTCTGGATGGTTGCGCCTTTTGCCTGGAACAGCTTCAGGTCAACTTCGGAAAACGGGTTGCGTGGCCAGAGGATGTCGGCCTTGCCTTGCAGGAACAGGCCGTTGCGCACGCTTTCTTCGGGGATGTAGCTGATTTCCACGCGGTCCAGGTGGGCGGCGCCGGGGTTTTTGACGTTGGCGGAGGCCCAGGCATAATCCGCCCGCTTGACCAGGCGTGCGCCTACTTCCGGGGTGTAGTGTTCGAGGATGAACGGGCCGGTGCCGATGATCTTGCCCAGCGAACGCTCCTGAGCAGTGAGCGCGTAGGAGGCCGGAGCGAGGATGGCCAGGTTGGTGGTGGACGTGGCCTGCAGGAAGCCGGCGTTGGGCCGCGACAGCACCAGGCGCACGGTGAACGGGTCGACCACTTCGGCATGGTCAAAACCGGCCAGGTAGGTGGCGCCGAACGTGGCAGGCAGTTGTGCCGCGAAAGCCTTGTTGCTGTCAAAGGCGGTTTTCACGGCTTGGGCGTCGAAGCGCTCGCCGTTGCTGAAGGAGACGTCCTGGCGCAGGTGGAAGGTGTACTGCAGCGCGTCGTCACTGACCTCCCAGCTGCTGGCCAGCCAAGGGATGATACGGCCTGTGGCCGGGTCCTGGTCGGTGAGTGATTCGGCGACGTTGCGCAGCAGTACGCGGTGCTCCAGCCAGTAGACCTGGAACGGGTCGACGCTGACCAGCGTGGTGTTGTCGCCCCAGAAGGCGATGTTCAGGGTTTTGCTGGTGGCATCTTCGCTGGAGGGGGAGCAGCCGGCGAGGGTCAAGGCCAGGGCGGCGCAGGCCAGCAGGCTTCGGGCCAGGTGAAGTGGAGGCATTGGGCGTTCCTTCAATGGGATATGAGGTGTTTGTTCGGGCCCTATCGCCGGCAAGCCAGCTCCCACAGGACCAGCACAGGCCTGAATCCGATGGAATTCCTGTGGGAGCTGGCTTGCCGGCGATAGGGCCGGTACAGGCCACAGCAAACCTGTCAGTCCTGGTAATCCAGCCCCTCCCGGTCCAGCTGCCGGATCAGCGCATCCCAGTGCCGCTGGATCCCTTCACCCAAACCATCGGAAAACCGCTTGGACTGCTCATGCACCTTGGCGATCGCCGCCGGCGCAGCATGCAGCAACTGGTCATTGCCGCCGGCCTGCGCCGCTACCTGGATGTTGCAGGCCCGCTCCAGCCCGTGCAGTTCACGGAAGGCATGCTCCACGCTGACACCCCCGGTCAGCAGGCCATGGTTGCGCAGGATGAGGATGTTGCTGTCGCCCAGGTTGGCCACCAGCCGCTGCTGCTCGTCCAGGTCCAGGGCGACGCCTTCGTAGTCGTGGTAGGCCACCCGGCTGTAATACGCCAGGGCGTGCTGCGAGATCGGCAGCAGGCCGTCGCGCTGCGCCGACACCGCCGCGCCATCGCGGGTGTGGGTGTGCAGCACGGCCTTGAGGTCATGCCGGGCGCGGTGGATCGCGCTGTGAATCACATAGCCCGCCTGGTTGATGCCCAGGCCCAGCGGGTCGTCGATGATGGTGCCGTCCACGTCCACCTTCACCAGGTTGGACGCGGTGATTTCGTCGAATAGCAGGCCGAAGGCATTGATCAGAAAGTGCTCGTCAGGCCCCGGCACGCGTGCCGAGAAGTGCGTGTAGATGTGGTCAGTCCAGCGGAACAGCGCGGCCAGGCGGTAGGCCGCCGCCAGTTTGACCCGCACCTCCCATTCTTCGGCGCTGACCCGTTGGCGTACGGTGTTTTCCTGGGCGATGACGACAGACAGTGCAGTCATGGTGTTCTCCAATAGGTGTGGGTTCAGTAGCCGCGCTGGGTGTCGATCAGGTTGTGCAGCGGTGCCTGTTCGCGGTAACGGGCGAAGTTGTCGAGGAATGCCTCGAGCAGCGCGGGGTAGCCGTCCTCGGAAATCGCCGAAGTGTGCGGCGACAGGAATACCCGAGGGTGGTGATAAAGCGGGTGGCCTGCTGGCAACGGTTCGGGTTCGGTGACATCGAGGCTGGCGCGGCCGATCAGCCCGTTGTCCAGGGCTTCGAGCAGGGCGCCCTGGTCCAGCAGCCCGCCACGGGCGATGTTGATCAGGTGCAGCCCGGGTTTGGCGTGGGCCAGCACCTGGCGGTCGATCAGGCCACGGGTGGCGGGGGTGAGCGGGGCGGCGATGACCAGGTGGTCGCTGCCGGCAAACAGCTGCTGCAGGTTGTCGACGCGCTGCACGCCCGGCACCTCGGCAATGGGTTGGCCTGGGCGGTTCAGCGCCAGTACCGGCATGCCCAGGGCGTTTGCCTTGCGTGCCAGGCTCTGGCCGATGCTGCCGAAACCGAAGATGCCCAAGGTGCGGCCACGCACGGGGGCCAGCGGGGTCAGGCGCCAGTCGGCGTCCTTGACCCACAGGCCCGGCAGCTGCTTGGCCGCGGCAAACACCAAGGCCAGGGCGAATTCGGCCACCTGCTCGGCATTGGCGCCGCGGCCACTCGTGACCGGCGGGCCCTGAAACACCCAGTCGGGGTAGAAGTCGATGCCCGAGGACACTACCTGCACCCAGCGCAACGACCACGGCCAGCCCGCTGGCGGGTTGTCCACGCGGTTACCGCGTACATTGACTGGGCGCACGATGAACACATCGGCTGGGACGTCCAGCTGCAACTGGCCCGGGGCGATATCGATCACCTCATGGTCGGGCAATCGGTCGCGCAGGTATTGGTTGGCCGGTGCGTCCAGCTGGCTGGCGATAATCGAGTGGCTCATGCCGCCACCTCCGCCAGGGCGGCACGGCCGACATGGCCGAGCACAACGTCATCCTGAGGCGTGTGGATGCGGCTGCACAGCACATCACGGTAGTGCCGCTCCAACGGGTTGCGCCGCGACAGGCCAGGATTGCCCGCAGCCTCGATGGCCAGTTCCACGGCCTGGATGGCGTTGCGGCTGACCAGGTGCTTGAGCTGCCCAGCGTGGCGCGGATCGACTTGCCCGGTCACGGCCGCGTTCAACAGGCTCTGGTTGGCGAACAGCAAGGTGTCGATACGCCCAACCACGTCCTGGAAACGTGGCAGGCTGGCCAGCGGTGCACCGAGGTTGGATGGCGCGCGCTGGTTCAGGAACTGCACCAGCCAGTCGCGTGCGGCCTGGGCCACCCCGTCGTACAGCGCAGGCAGCAACACTGCCATCCACAGCAGGCCGGTGCTGTCGAGCTCGGCGCGTGGTGCGCTGGCCGGGCTGACGCTGACGGCATGATCGAGCGGGATCAGCACCTCGTCGAACTGCACTTCATGGCTGCAGGTGGCGCGCATGCCCAGGTGGTCCCAGTCTTCGACGATACGGATGCCCGGGGTGTCCTTGTGCACCAGGAAGCCGCCCACCAGTGGGTCCTGGTCGTCGCTGCGGGCCCATACCAGGTACCAGGTCAGGCCGTGGCTGCCGGTGGAGTAGATCTTGCGCCCGGACAACCGCCAGCCCTCGGCGGTGCGCCGGGCGACGGTGGCCGGCAGGCCGCCGCGGGCGGGTGTGCCCAGTTCGGGTTCGACGCGAAACGCGTTGATCAGCGCGCCGTCGGCCACCGCGTCGCGGGCCACCTGCAGGCGCAGGTGCTCGGGCCAGCGGTCTTCGTCCTGCAGGCGAAAGTGCTGCAGGTACTGCATGACGAGGATCAGTGCGGTGGACGGGCAACCTTTGCCGACCGCAGCGATGACCTGGCGCGCACTGGCCAGGTCGGCGCCACTGCCGCCCAAGTCGCGGGGCACGGTCAAACCCAGCAGGCCGTGGCGGTGCAGCAGGTCGAAGTTGTCGGCGGGGAACCGGCCGCTGCGGTCGTAGCGTTCGGCGTTGGCGGCCAGGGCCTGGGTGAGTTCGGCAAGGGCGCTGGCGGAAGGGGGGTGACTCATGGGTATTCATCCCTGGAACACGGTGGGTTTCTAAGACCGTATTCGTATGGATGATCGCTGTAAAAGTCTTTTTGGTTCTATGCTAATTATTAACTGTAAGAATTACATGAGTATTTAGTTATGCGCGTTGGTTATTTTATTGTCAGTGAAATGCTTGGGCTGCTACGCAGCCCAATCGCGACGCAAGGCCGCTCCCACAGTGATCGCGCAATCTTTTAGATTTTGCTCAAGACAGTTGCTCTCACAAGGGATTGCGATTTCAGCTCACCCGCACAGTTGCTGCCCGGCCACCCGGCCAAACTGCTCAACCGGCTCCTGCAGGTTGCCCAGGTAGCGTGGGTGGAACAGCCACAAATCCACCTGCGGCTTGAAGTCCGTCACATTGACCACGTCCAGCGCATCGCGGTGGCGGCTGTTCTGCAACAAGGGCTCAGGCACCAGCCCAAGCCCCTGCCCATTGGCCACCAGCCCCAGTTGCAGCTCGGTGCCAAAGGTCTCCAGGTTGATCGACAGCCTCAGCCCCTGTTCGCTCAGGGCGCGCTGCAACCCGGCGCGAAAGCCGCAACCATCGGGGTTGAGCACCCAGCCACGGGTGTAGCAGTCCTTGAGCTTGAGGCTGCGCTTGCCGGTAGTTCCCTTGGCCGCCACCACGCGCAGCGGCATGCGTGCGATCGACTGGCTGGCGATACCCTCGGGGAAGATCTTGCCGGGCGGAAACAGTGCCGCGGCGCCATCAAGCTCGCCGTTTTCCATACGCGCGATCAGGCTGCTGCCCCAGCCACTGGTGACCTGGGTACGCAGGTCAGGGTAGGTTTCCCGAATTTGTGCCAAGGCATCGAGCAGCACCACATCGCCAAGGGTTTGTGGCACGCCCAGGCGCAGGGTACCGGACGGGGCCCCGTCGTTGGCCACCAGCTCGCGCAGCGAGTCGATCTCACGCAAGATCGCCTTGCACTGCTCGTACACCCGCAGGCCCATGGGGGTGGGCTTGAGCGGCTTGGTGTTGCGGTCGAGCAGGGTGGCGCCCAAGTCTTCCTCGAAGTTCTGCACGCGGCGGGTGATGGCCGGCTGGGTCAGTTGCAGGGCCTCGGCAGCAAGGTTGGTCGACTGGCAACGGATGACCGCCACAAAGGCGTCCATGTCATCGATTTTCATATTCGGCGCTCACATATTGGGGCGGTGGGACATACCGTAGGAGAATAATCCTCAATGGCCGGATTGTCACAGCGCCTGTGCAGCTCACGCGCTCTCGCGGGCAATCAACTCACACGCCAACAGGTTGAGCCGTTGTACCTCACCCTCACATGCCACCACCCCAAGGTGCTGCAACACGCGCAACGCCGCTAGTTCGCCAATTTCCCGCGAGGGCGGGCGCAGGGTGGTGAGGCTGGGCAACAGCATGTCGGCAAAGGGGTAGTCGCCAAAACCAACGATGGCCATGTCTTCGGGAAGGCGCAAACCGGCGCGCTGGCCCGCCAACAGGGCGCCGGCAGCAAGGTTGTCGTTGGCGAAGATGATCGCCTCGGGCCTTGGGTTGCGGCGGATCAACGCCTCCATGGCCTGCTTGCCGGCCTCGAACGGTGCGGTGTCGGCGGAGGGCACGAACACCCAGGGTTCCAGCCCGGCTTCATGCAACGCTTCGACATAGCCATCGCGCCGCTCCAGCGCACTGAAGTCGCCGGCCGCGCTGTTTTGCACGAAAGCGATACGCCGGTGGCCCTTGCCCAGCAGGTAGCGGCAGGCCTGGACACCCACCTGGTGATGAAGGAAACCCACTTGCAAGGGCGACCGCTCAGGGCGGTAGTCCCAGATTTCCACGACCGGTACGTCTGCGTTGGCCAGCATCTTTTCCGTGGCCGGGCTGTGGAAATGGCTGGTGACCACCAACGCTGCCGGCGACCAGCCGAGAAACGCCCGTACGGCGCTTTCTTCCTGCGCTTCGCTGAAATAACTGGAGGCCAGCAACAGTTGGTAGCCATGGCTGCTGAGGGTGTCGCTGAAGGCCTGGATAGTCTGGGCGAAAATCGGCCCGGAGATATTCGGAATCACCATACCGACAATGCGCCCACGGGCCGAGGCCAGCCCTCCGGCGACCAGGTTGGGCACATAGCCCAGCGCCTGCACGGCGGCTTCGATACGCTCGCGCAAAGGCGGCGACACCTGGTCTGGCTGGTTGAAGTAGCGCGACACGCTGATGGCCGAAACCTCAGCGGCGCGTGCCACCTCGGCGAGGGTGACACGGCCTGCGCCGCGGCGCTTGCGGGGGGGATCCTTGGCCTGGCTCACCGGGCTGCCTCCTGGGGAAATGGCGCGATGGTAGCGCTAACGGGAAGGCGGTTGGCAAATAGCTTTATTGCATATCAATCTGACTTTTAAGTATTTGACGTGCTAAGCGAAGGCCTCTGATACTTGCTCATGTTAGCGCTAACAAGCGCAGCTGTTGGCCAGCGCCTGCCACTCGCACGAGCGAGACCAGACAACCACAGCAACTTCGTGTCGGCCCCGTCAGAAGGGGCCTGGTCTGGTTTCCCGAGGCAGTGAGCACCATGCAGAAAAGCCGTACACCATTCCCCGCTACGCAATGTCGGCCGCTGGCCGCAGCCATCCTGCTGGCCGCTTTTGGCCAAGGTGCCCAGGCAGCCGAGCCGGCCGAAGCAGCGGCTCCGCAGGCCACTGCATTGGGCGCCGTCACCGTGACCGCCACGCGCCGCGAAGCCACGCTGCAGGAAGTGCCGGTGGCAGTGTCGGTGATCGACGGTGAACAGCTCGAACGAGACAACCGCAACAACGTTGCCAGCATTGTCCAGCAGGTGCCTACTCTCAATTACCGCGCTGGCGCCTCGAACAAGGACACCTCGCTGTTCATCCGTGGCGTGGGCACCATTTCGACCTCGCCGGGCGTCGAGCCCACCGTGGCGACGGTGGTCGACGGCGTGGTGTTCGGCCGCCCCGGTCAGTCGACCCTCGACCTGCTCGACCTCGAACGCATCGAGGTACTGCGCGGGCCGCAGGGCACGCTGTTTGGCAAGAACGCCTCGGCTGGCGTACTCAACGTGGTCAGCAAGGCCATCCCCGAGCAGACCCAGGGCTATGTGGACTATTCGCACTTTGGCGGCGGCGATGAGAACCGCCTGCGCTTTGGAATTGGCGGGCGCCTGAGCGAGCAGCTCAAGGGCTCTTTGAGCACCTTGTGGGGCGACTACGATGGCAATGTCGAAAACGTTGCCAATGGCCACGACGTCAATGGTTACGAACGCAAAGGCGCCCGCGGCAAGCTGGAGTTCGAGCCCAACGAAGACTTGCGCCTCACCCTGATTGCCGACTACATGAAGGGCGAGGACACCTTGCCCAGCGGCGTGATCACCAGCGCCAGCGCCGCATTCGCCAGCCAGTTGCGCCCGGTGACGCCAAGCGCCCACAACCGCGACATCAACAGCGACTTCAAGACCCACGTCGAAGACGAGAATCAGGGGCTTTCGGCGCAACTGGACTGGCAGCTGGGCGACTACACCCTGACTTCGATCAGCGCCTGGCGGGGCTGGGACAACACCCAGTACCAGGACGGCGACCGCCTTGCCTTGCTGCCGGTGACAGCGTCGCATGACAAGGGCACAGTGGACTATGACCAGTACAGCCAGGAGTTTCGCCTGACTTCGCCCAAAGGGCAGTTCAACGAATACGTGCTGGGCGCTTTCTACATGCATGGCACATCCAACGAGACCTACCAGCGCCTGTCGGTCAATGGCGGCGTGGCCAACAATGGCCGCGCCGACTATTCCACCATCAACGACAGTGTCGCGCTGTTCGGTGAGAACACCTTCAACTTCACCGATGACTTGCGCGCCATTTTCGGCCTGCGCTGGACCCACGACGACCTTGAATACGACCACCGCCGGGTCTCTACCTCCGCCACCGCAGTGACTGGTATCCAGCCCTCCACTGCAAGTTCCGGCTCGGTGGACGAAGACGGCTGGAGCGGGCGCACCGGCTTGCAATACGACTTCAACGACAACCTGACTGGCTACGTCACCTACTCGCGCGGCTATAAAGGGCCGGCTTACAACGTGTTCTTCAACATGCAGCCGCGCGACACCGGGGCACTCAAGCCCGAAACCTCGGATGCCTACGAAATCGGCTTGAAAAGCACGGCGCTGGACAATCGCCTGACCGCCAACCTGGCTGTGTTCCACACCGACTACGACAACTACCAGGCCAACTTCTTCGACACCGTGGCCAACCAGGTGGTAACCCGCCTGGTGAATGCCGGCAAGGTCAAGACCCAGGGTGTGGAGCTGGATGCCAGCTTCCAGGCCACCTCGCGGCTGAAGCTGTCGACAGCCGTGGCCTACACCAAGGCCCGTGTCGATCACTTCAACTGCCCGGCCGGTGCGGCGGCCAACTGCAACATCGATGGCGGCCACCTGCCGTTCACGCCGGACTGGAAGACCTACCTGCGCGCCGATTACGTGATCCCGCTGGACAACGGCCTGGATGTGGAACTGAGCAGCGATTACAGCTGGCAGGACGCCGTGCAGTTCAGCCTCGATCAAAACCCGGACACCGTGCAGGGCGCCTATGGCATCTGGAACGCCAGCATTGCCCTGGCCGACTACAACGACGGCTGGCGGGTAGCCCTGTTGGGCAAGAACCTGGGCGACAAATCGTATGCGCAGATGCTGGCCAGTGGCGGCGACTACATCTACCGCTCAGTACCGCGGGATGACGGGCGCTACTTCGGCGTTCAACTGCGCAAGGATTTCTGAGTGGCGACCGGTGGCCTGTACCGGCCTCATCGCCGGCAAGCCAGCTCCCACAGGTACAGCGCAGCCCGAAAGATTTGCGCGCTCCCTGTAGGAGCCGGCTTGCCGGCGATGGGCCGCAAAGCGGCCCCAATCAAGATTTCAAGGAGAACAACATGCCCCGCCAAATGAATCTGGGCGCTTTCCTCATGGCTACCGGTCACCACGTGGCAGCCTGGCGCCACCCGGAGGTACCGGCCGACCCGCTGGATTTCGCCACCTACAAGCGCACCGCACAAATCGCCGAAGCCGCGTGTTTCGATGCCTTGTTCGTCGCTGACAGCGTCGCCGCGCCCAGCGACCCGCTGGCCAGCCACAGTGCCCGCTCGGTGTACTTCGAACCACTGACCCTGTTGTCGGCGCTAAGCGCAGTCACCGAACGCATCGGCCTGATCGCCACCGCCACCACCAGTTACAACGAGCCGTACCATGTGGCACGCAAGTTCGCCTCGCTGGATCACCTGTCCGCAGGCCGTGCCGGCTGGAACCTGGTCACCTCCGACGCTGCCGCCGAGGCCGGCAACTTTGGCCGCCAGGCACACATCCCGCATGCCGAGCGCTATGCTCGCGCCCGCGAATTCCAGCAGGTGGTGCAAGGGCTTTGGGACAGTTGGGCCGATGACGCGTTCTTGCGCGACAAGGCCAGTGGCCTGTTCCACCACCCGCAGGCCGTGCGTAACCTCGACCATGTGGGCGAACACTTTCGCGTCAAAGGCCCGCTCAACGTCGCCCGCTCCCCACAAGGGCGACCGGTGCTGGTGCAGGCCGGCTCGTCCGAAACCGGCCGCGAGCTGGCCGCCCAAAGCGCCGAGGTGGTGTTCACCGCCCAGCCGAGCCTGGCTCGGGCACAGGCTTTTTACGCCGACCTCAAAGGGCGCCTGGCCCGCCATGGGCGAGATGAGCATTCGCTGAAGATCATGCCCGGCGTGTTTGTTGTGGTGGGGCAAAGCCAGGCGCAGGCCGAGGACAAGTACGAACAATTCCAGGCGCTGGTCGACCCGCGTGTCGGCGTTGGCTTGCTCGGGCGCATGCTCGGCAACTTCGACCTTTCCGGCTACCCGCTGGACGGCCCGCTGCCAGAGTTGCCGCCCACCGAGGATGGCCAGCGCAGCCGCCAGCAACTGCTGACCGAACTGGCCGGCAACGAACAGCTGACCCTGGCCCAGCTGGGCCGGCGCATCGCCGGTGGGCGAGGGCACTACAGCCTGGTCGGTACCCCAACGCAGATCGCCGATGAGCTGCAAGCCTGGTTCGAAGGCGGCGCCGCCGATGGCTTCAACGTGCTGGTGCCGCACCTGCCCCTGGGGCTGGAGGACTTCGCTGTGCACGTGGTGCCCGAGCTGCAGCGTCGCGGCCTGTTCCGCCGTCAGTACCAGGGCCACACCCTGCGCGAGCACCTGGGCCTGCAACGCCCAGCCAACCCATACTTTGCCGAACGAGGCCAACCATGAGCTACACCGCCAACCCCGAGCGCTATGCGCGCATGCCTTACCGTCGTGTCGGTCGCAGCGGCCTGGTGCTGCCGGCCCTGTCCCTGGGCCTGTGGCACAACTTTGGCGATGCCACGCCCATCACCACCCAGCGCGCCTTGCTGCACACGGCGTTCGATGCCGGTATCAACCATTTCGACCTGGCCAACAACTACGGCCCGCCCTATGGCAGTGCCGAGACCAACTTCGGCCGGCTTCTGCGCGAGGACCTGCGTAGCTACCGCGACGAGCTGATCATTTCCAGCAAGGCCGGCTGGGACATGTGGCCCGGGCCGTACGGGCAGGGCGGCAGCTCGCGCAAGTACCTCATCGCCAGCCTGGACCAGAGCCTGGCCCGGCTGGGCCAGGATTATGTCGACATCTTCTATTCGCACCGTTTCGATGCCGACACCCCCTTGGAAGAAACGGCCATCGCACTGGCCGACATTGTGCGCCAGGGCAAGGCGCTGTACATCGGCATCTCGTCCTATTCGGCCGGCAAGACCGCGGAAATTGCGGCGTTGCTGCAGGCAATGAATGTACCGCTGCTGATCCACCAGCCGTCGTACAACCTGTTCAACCGTTGGATCGAACGGGACCTGCTCGACACCACCGATGCCTTGGGCGCCGGGGTGATCGTGTTCACTGCGCTGGCCCAGGGCCTGCTCAGCGATAAATACCTGAATGGCATCCCGGCTGATGCCCGTGTGAACCGTGCGGGTGGCGGCTCGCTGCTACCCCAGCATTTGTCGCAAGCCAACATCGCCCGCGCACGCGCCCTGAATGAGATTGCCCGTCAGCGTGGCCAGAGCCTGGCCCAACTGGCGCTGGCCTGGACCCTGCGCGACCTACGGGTGAGCTCTGCGCTAATCGGCGCCAGCCGGCCCGAGCAGATCACCGAGAACGTGGCGGCGCTCGACAACCTGGCCTTTACCGCCGAAGAGCTGGCCGCCATCGACCAGTACGCCGTGGAAGGGGGGATCAACCTGTGGGAAAAACCCTCGACCGACTGGAAGGAGTGACCCATGCGCATGCTACGCCTTGCCATGCTGCTGTTGCTGGCCCTGGCCAGCGCGGCCCAGGCCGCAGACCCGGCTACCTTGCGTATTGGCTACCAGAAGGGCTCGATCAGCCTGGTGCTGGCCAAGCAGCATCGGCTGCTGGAGCAACGTTTTGCCAACACCCGCGTGCAATGGATCGAGTTCCCCGCCGGCCCGCAGATGCTTGAGGCGTTGAACATCGGCAGCCTCGATATCGGCTCGACCGGTGATATTCCGCCGATCTTCGCCCAGGCCGCCGGCGCCGACCTGTTGTACATCGGTGCCGAGCCGCCCAAGCCCCAGGCTGAAGTGATCCTGGTGCCGAAAGACAGCCCGATCAGCGCTGTGGGTGAACTCAAAGGCAAGCGCATTGCCCTGCAGAAAGGTTCCAGCGCACACAACCTGCTGTTGCGTGCCCTGGCCAAGGCCGGGCTGAGCATTGGCGATGTTCAGCCGGTGTACCTGGCACCTGCCGATGCCCGGGCGGCGTTTGAGCGGGGCAGCGTGGACGCCTGGGCAATCTGGGACCCGTTCTACTCGGCTCTCGACCTGGAAGGCAAGGCGCTGCTGCTGGCTGACGGCCAAGGGTTGGGGCTGATCGGGCCGTTCATGCTGGGTTCACGCCCCTATGTCGAAGCCCATGGCGCCTTTGTCGGGCAGTTGCTGGACGAAATCAGCCGGGCCGAGGCGCTTACCCGCAGCGACGAGGCCGGCAGCATCCGCTTGCTGGCGCAGTTCATGGGCTTGCCAGAAGAAGTGGTAAAGCGCAGTTTCAGCCACCGGCCGGCGTCACCGGTGCTGCCGGTAAGTGATGAGATCGTGGCGGCGCAGCAGCGTACGGCGCAGCTGTTCTTCGACAACAAGGTACTGCCCAAGCGGGTCGATATTGCCGGGGCAGTGTGGCGGCGGCAGTAACTTTACCTGTCCGGGCCCTATCGCCGGCAAGCCAGCTCCCACAGGATTAGCAGTGCCCTTAGGGGTCATACAGTACCTGTGGGAGCTGGCTTGCCGACGATAGGGCCGCATCAGCAAGTGTGTCATCCGCGGGCGAATGCCGCCAGCTTCTCGCCATCCAGCCGGTAGCGCACCCACTCGCCCTGCGCCTCGGCCCCCAGCTTCTGATAAAAGCCGATCGCCGGCTCGTTCCAGTCCAGCACGCTCCATTCCAGACGCCCGCAATTGTTCGCCACCGCCTCGCGGGCAATATGTCGCAGCAGTTGCCGGCCAGCACCGTCGCCACGCTGTTCAGGCGTGACGTACAGGTCTTCCAGATAAATACCGTTGCGCCCGAGCCAGGTCGAGTAGCTGTAGAAGTACACGGCAAAACCGACTGCCCGGCCATCGCGTTCGCACATCAGACTACGCACTGTGCTGCCCTCATCGAACAGGCTGTGCTCGATGTCGGCCAGGGTTGCGACCACCTCGTGGCGGGCACGTTCGTACTCGGCCAGCTCGGTGATGAAGGCCAGGATCTGCGCGGCATCGGTGCGAACGGCAGGGCGAATGGTGAGGCTCATGGTGACGGCT
The DNA here is from genome assembly GCF_022760795.1 of Pseudomonas sp. BP01. Taxonomy (NCBI): domain Bacteria; kingdom Pseudomonadati; phylum Pseudomonadota; class Gammaproteobacteria; order Pseudomonadales; family Pseudomonadaceae; genus Pseudomonas; species Pseudomonas sp. BP01. Next base: position 31,496 of record NZ_JAFBKA010000033.1, on the reverse strand, counting down.
TCCTTGGTCCGGGGTATCGATACAGTGGCGTGTATCTGCGTAATTTAATGTAACTGTATGGGTCGCGCGATGGAGCGACTCCGGTAGTGTGACAGCACCTATAAAGAAAGTGGAATGCCCGCCATGCTCGCCTCTGCCGACTTGTTGACCGCTTTCGTGCTGTTTGCCTTTGTATCTTCCATCACCCCCGGCCCCAACAACACCATGTTACTGGCCTCGGGGGTGAACTTCGGCGTGCGTCGCTCGATCCCTCACGCCTTGGGTATCAGCGTCGGTTTCATGGTCATGGTGCTGGCCGTGGGCCTGGGCCTGGGTGAAGTGTTCAAGGCTTGGCCGCCGCTGTACACGGTACTGCGCTACACCGGTGCGGCCTACCTGTTGTACCTGGCCTGGAAAATCGCCACGTCCGGGCCGGTCGGCACGGCCTCGTCAAGCGCCCGCAAGCCGCTGGGTTTCTGGGGCGCAGCGGCGTTCCAGTGGGTCAACCCCAAGGCCTGGGTGATGGCGGTGGGGGCGATTACTACCTACACACCGGCGCAAGGCTACGTGACCAACGTGGTTGTCATCGCCGCCGTGTTCGCTTTGGTCAACCTGCCCAGCGTCGGTGTGTGGGTCATGTTTGGCAGCGCCCTGCGCAACGTATTGCAAAACCCGCGCTGGCTGATGCTGTTCAATGTCCTGATGGCCTTGATGCTGGTGATTTCCCTCTACCCGCTGCTGTTTGTAGAATCGGCGTTTTCCTAGCCTCGCGAGTACAGCAAACCCATGCAGTTGATCCCCTGGTCCCACGAATGCGCCGAAGGTTTCACCCTGCGTGGCTGGCGAACCCCGGCCAGTGGCAAGCCGTTGCTGCATTTTTTGCACGGCAATGGCTTCTGTTGCCTGGCCTACCAACCGCTGCTGATGCGCCTGGGCGAACATTTCGACCTGTGGCTGTGCGACGTTCAGGGGCATGGCGACAGTGACCATGGTGGGGTTTTTCGGGGGTGGAACCGTACTGCAGAGCTCGCAGTGCAAGCTTTCCAGGCCGGGCGTGGCGAGTACGGCGATGTGCCGCGGGTTGCCATGGGGCACAGCTTTGGCGGTGTGCTTACAGGCCTGATCCTGGCCGCTGAACCTGAGCTGTTCGAGCGTGCGGTGTTGCTTGACCCCGTGTTGTTCAGCCGTCGCATGCTAGGTGTAATGGGGGCGGCAGCACTGGTTGGCCTGCACCAGCGTCATGCGCTGGCCCGCAAGGCCGCCAGCCGCCGCAGCCACTGGCCTGATCGCGAGGCAGCACTGGCCTCGCTGCAAGGGCGGGGCATATTCAAGGGCTGGACCGATGCGGCGCTGCAGGCTTATGTCGAACATGCGATTGGCGATTGCGGTGACGCAGTGGTGCTCAAGTGCCGGCCCAGCCGGGAAGTGGAAATCTTCAGTTCATTCCCCAAACGCATGTGGGCCCGCCTTACTGCGATCAGTACACCGACACTGGTTTTGTATGGCGAGCAGACTTATCCCTTCGTGCCACATTCGGTGAACCGCCTGGCGGGGCTCAACCGGCATGTGAGCGCCCGGCAAGTTGCCGGTGGGCACTGTTTCATGCAAGAAGACCCGGCCATGGCGGCGGAACAGGTGCTTGGCTACTTGCAGGGCTGACTGTTCCACAGGTGGGACGATGCATGCCATATCAGCCATCTACCGCATGATTGGTATCATTGATAAGGTTATCCCAGCCAAGAGAGGAGCCTTCTCATGAAAAACATTCTGGGTATCCACCGCAGCCCGCACGCCCATTGGGTAGGTGATGGCTTTCCCGTGCGCAGCCTGTTCACCTACGACAACCTGGCCAGCCGGATCAGCCCGTTCCTGCTGCTGGACTACGCTGGCCCCCATGACTTCACCCCGACCACTGCGCGGCGCGGCGTTGGCCAGCACCCGCACCGCGGTTTCGAAACCGTTACCATCGTCTACCAGGGCGAGCTGGAACACCGTGATTCCACGGGCGCTGGCGGCCTGATCGGGCCAGGTGATGTGCAGTGGATGACCGCCGCCAACGGCATCATCCATGAAGAGTTCCATTCCCCGGGTTTTGCCCGCAGTGGCGGTACGCTGGAAATGGTTCAGCTGTGGGTCAACCTGCCTGCGCGTGACAAACGTGCAGCGGCCGGTTACCAGACACTGTTGGCCAGCGACATCCCGGTGGTCACGCTGGACGGTGACGCCGGTAGCTTGCGGGTGATTGCGGGTGACTACCAGGGGCACCCAGGGCCGGCTCGGACCTTTACCGCGATGGATGTGTGGGACCTGCGGCTCAATGCAGGCACGGCCTTGCAGTTGCCGATTGCTGCCGGTCGCAACGCGGCGCTGGTGGTGTTGCGCGGTAACGTGCGCATCAACGGCGAGCGTGAAGCGGGCCCGTCCAGCCTGGTCCTGCTGGACCGTCAGGGTGAGGATGTCACCGTTGAGGCGCTGGAAGGTGCCGGTGTGCTGGTGCTCAGTGGCGAGCCGATCGACGAGCCGATTGTCGGTTATGGTCCATTCGTGATGAACAGCCAGGCGGAGATTGCCGAGTCGTTCGACGATTTCCAGGCCGGGCGGTTTGGGCAGATGGAGGATGAGCAGGAAGGGGCTCAGCACTGAGTCTTGCCCGAAAAGCTGGGGGCTGTTTCGCACCCCCGGCTTTCTTGAGCATGGATTGGCCCCCAGGGTTTTGGCATGATCAGCCCATGCCCAAGCCCACACTCCAGCACGCCGTCCGCCGATCATTGCCCACCCCCGGCCACCACACCTTGTGGCTGCGCTACCGTGCCCCTTATCACTGGCCCTCGACCCTGGGCTTCCTGACCGCCCGCTGCATCCCTGGTATTGAAACCTGCCTCGACGGCACCTATCGCCGCACCCTGGTTATTGCCGGCCACCAGGCTGTCTTGCACGCCACCCCCTTGCGCAACCAGTTGCGCGTGCGCCTCGAAGGCGTTCCCTCAACTGCATTGCCTGGCCTGATCGCCAGACTGAGGCGCTTCTTCGACCTCGACGCTGACCCAGCGCGCATCGCGGCCGAATTGTCCCGCGACCCCTTGATGGCCCGTTTAACCCGCGAGCGCCCAGGCCTGCGCGTGCCGCAAGGCTGGGATGCCTGCGAACAAGCCATGCGTACCGTGCTGGGCCAGCAAATCAGCGTGGCCGGCGCCATGACCCTGGCCGGCCGGCTGGTACAACGTCATGGCACAGCGCTGCGTCTGCCGGCAGAGGGCCTGAGCCATGTGTTCCCGGCTTTGCCGGCATTGGCGAATGCACAGTTCGAAGACATGGGCATGCCGCGAGCGCGCGCCGCCACCCTCGGCACCTTGGCCAATGCACTACTGGCTGAACCCGGGTTGCTGCGTCGCGGCCAAGCGCTGGATGAGCTGCTGCGCAACCTGTGTCGGCTAAAAGGCATTGGGCCGTGGAGTGCGCACTACCTGGCGCTGCGCCAGGCCGGCGCTGCTGATGCCTTGCCGTTGGGCGATGTGGCGTTGATCAAGGCATTGCGCCTGCTTGAGGGTGATGACGCGAAACTGGCCGAACGGGCGCTGGCCTGGCGACCGTGGCGGGCCTACGCGGCGCAGCACCTGTGGGCATCGCTGGGGTCGGCAGGGACCGCTCGTCGTTAAGTCGGCCAGTGCATTCGAACACTCGGCCCATGCCTGCAATCTTCCACTAAGGTGCTAGAGGATTCCCCGCATGATCATTGCCCCCGCGCATGGACGCCTGCCCGGGCATGTGCAATATCAATTGGCGCCCCGCCCGATAAAGGCGTACTCACTCACAACAGGCCATCGCACAGAGAGGGTCGTACCATGTCGTTGATAGGAGTTTCGATGCTGGAAATGCGGCAGATGATCGAGCAGGCCTGCTTGCCTGATCGCTGTGAAGTCAGCTGCCTGGATGGCGCTAACCTGACCATCCGCCTGGGTCAGGGTCAGAGTCTGGACGAGGGTGTGACCCTGAACGGGGTCCCGCTGCAAAGCCTTAACAGCTGCCGTGATCTGGTCCACCTGGTGGGGCAGCTGCACGCGCTGCGTGACAGCCGCCCGGCGCGAATCAGGTCGATTGCCTGAGCGCGCCCGTCGTGCCCCGGTCAGCCCAGGCTGGCCGGGCGTACGTATTCCGGCATCAGGCCGTTGAACCAGAACAGGATCATTGCCACCAGCATGGTCACCAAGAGTAGAAGCCCCACACCCCAGACGCACGTCGCAAACAGCATCGCCTGTTCCTTCTTCAGCCGCAGGAATGTCTGCAACCCGCCATACAGCAATACGCTGGCATAAGCCGAGGCGGCGAGCAGTGCGGCGAAGGCCAGCCAGCGGATCGGCACCAGCCCGACCACGCCGGCAAAGAACCACGGCGTGGCACAGTAGGCGGCAAAACCAATGCACTGGTTGAGGCTGGGCTGCGCATCGAACCCTCGCGACATCCAACGTATCATCACCCCCATCAGCATCACGCCCACGACGGTAGTGGCATACAGCAGCCCTGCCAGTTGCGCGGCGCTGCCCATGCTCAGGCGTACCCGCTCCTCGGCTGCGAGGCTCCAGCCGAAGGTGGTAGTACCGACAAACAGGCACACAGCGGGTATCAATGCCAGGGCAAGCAGGCGCGGCAGGTATTGCTGTGGGTGGTCCTCTTCGGCCCGGCGGATATCCAGCCAGGCGTCGGCGGGGTGGGTGAAGAGTTTGAGCAATGGACTGTTCATGGCGTTCTCCGGCAGGCACGGGCCCTTTTGCTATGGAGATACGCTGCACCGGGCCGGTTCAGCCGGTTTGGCCGCCGTTGATCGGCTTATTGCAGTTCCAGAAGCAAGTTCAGGCCGCCATCGCCGCACTTGCCCTTGTCGCGGACTACGCCATGGTAACTGCGCCCATCCCAGATAAAGGCCACGCTGTGAGCACGGTCGACCTTGTCAGGCAGTGGCGGGCAGATGTGCAGGCGCAGCCCCGGTCGGCCCTGCAGGTTGAGGGCGGCAAGCTGGCACTGGCATTCCACGCTTTGCGCCACCGGCCCGAACAGGGTGTCGCGTACGTAATCGAGCTGCAGCGAGGCATTCGGTGCGCGGCCAGGCATCTTCATCGGTAGGTGGCTCCATCGCAACGGCTTGATGGGCAGGGCGGGTTCGGCATGGCAGGCTCCAGGCAAAAGAAGGCGGCTTAATATTTGAAGCTTGCCTGGCCAAGATGTTCAACGTGTTTCATGTGCATTCATCTTGTTTGCGCCGGGTGGCAGACCACAGGTCCTGTTCAGGCACCCGCCTTGCGCAAGGTCAGGTTGATCCGCCGTTCGCCCATGCGTGGATGCACGCCAGGTTTTATAGGCAGCACGCCGTGAAAGCGCAAGCGGTCCTCACCGCCCCAGACCAGTACATCACCGTGGCTCAGCGGGATGCGACGGGCCTTGTCGGCGCGCTGCAGACCGCCGAACAGGAACACCGCCGGGAGGCCCAGTGATACCGACACGATCGGCTGGCCGAAGTCTTGCTCGTCGCGGTCCTGGTGCAGGCTCAGGCGTGTGCCTGGCAGGTAATGGTTGACCAGGCAGGCATCCGGCACGAAACCCTCGAAGCCGGCCAGGCCCGCAGCGCGGGCGGCGAGGGCGAGCAGCACCGGGGGCAGCGCGGGCCAGGGCTTGCCGCTGAGCGGGTCGCTGGGGCTGTAGCGGTAGCCGTGTTCGTCACTCACCCAACCCAGCGTACCGCAGTTGGTCAGGCCTACTGCCATGCGCAGGCCACCCGGCGTGTACATGTGCCGGAAGGGCGCTGCGCGCAGCACCGGGCGCAGGGCATCGAGCAGCGCCTCGGTTTCGGCCAGGGCGAAGCCGGGCAGCAGCAGGGTGTGGTTGGCCAGGCGTTGCGGCTGGGGGCCGAACAGGTCTAGATCGGACTGGATCATGGCATCGCACAGGTTCGAGGGATTGGACATTGTATCCCTGCAATTGCAATCCCTGTAGGAGCAGCCTTGTGCTGCGAAGAGGCCGGTATGCCTCCCAAAGATGTGCCGGTGCTGCAGGCCCTTTCGCAGCACAAGGCTGCTCCTACCGGGAATGTACATACCCGGCAGAACGAGAAGTTGCATAGGGTGTGAGCGAAAAAGGAACCGCGGCACCAGGGAGAGGAGTGCCGCGATTCAAGGGGGGAGAGGTTTACTTCTGGGTCACAGTGGCCAGGTTCGCGCTGCCCAGCTGGGTGATGGTGGCGGTTTGGGCGATACCGCTCTGGTCGACGAACGCCTTGTTGCCCTGGCCTCCCTGGGTCACGTAGGCGACGTTGATGCTGTCTGTCTGTTTGATGGTGGCTTCGTTGCCGCTACCGTACAGCTGGTTGGTATAGCTCTGGTTGCTGTAGCCGGACTGGTCCAGGGTGATGGAGTTACCGGTGCCCTGGCTGTTGCCGTAGGCATAGTTGTCGGTACCGCGCTGGTCGGCGATCAGGATGTTGTCAGTGCCGTTCTGTTCGAAATACAGCTCGTTGTTGACGTCGTCCTGCTTGGTCTGCATCTGGTTGCCTTTACCCGCCTGGGTCAGCGTGGCCACCTGGTCCGCGCCCTTCTGGGTCAGGTTGACGCCGTTGCCATTGCCGGTCTGGTTGATGGTGGCGTTCTGATTGGTGCCGAACTGGCCACCCATCTTGGCGCCTTTCCAGTTGCTGGCGGTGATGCTGTTGCCATTGCCTTTGGTGTTGATGGTCAGGTTGAGGTTTTCACCATTTTGATAGGTGAAATGCAGGTTGTTGTTGCCGGTCTGGGTGATGGTGGCGGTCGCGTTGTTGGTCTCGAACTGGTCCGACCAACTGGCGTTGGCATTGCCTTGCTGGGTCAGGCTGACCTTGTTGCCGGCGCCGAAGCTCTGGTCGATATAGCCCTCGTTCGTCTGGCCGGTCTGGACCACCGAGGCTTGGCTACCGATCTGGGTGTCCTGCCACACTTCCACCGAGTTGCCGCCACCGTACTGGCCAATGCCAATGGTGCCACCGGTGCCCTCACGCTGGTCGCCGTAGGCCCAGTTGTCGTGGCCATCCTGGAAGACCTGAATGTCGCCATCGAGGTGGTTCAGGTGCTCGGCGGCGGCGTAGTTGTCCTGGCCGGTCTGGTTTACGGTGCTGCGGTTGTTGCTGCCGCCGAACGTTTGCTCGATGAAGGCTTCGTTGCGCTGACCGGATTGCCAGGTGGTGGCTTTGCTGGCTTCCTGGGTGTCCTGCCACACGGTGGATTTGTTACCGACGCCTTGCTGGGTTTGCAGCGATTCGTTGTTCAGCCCTACCGACTGGCTGGCAAAGGCATCGTTGTAGCTGCCCCCGGCACCCTGGGTGATCTGGCTACCGTTCTCGAACAGTTGCTCGGCGTAGCCAGCGTTGTACTGGCCGGTGGCGCTCTGCTGGATATCGCTGGTGCTCTCGGTTTGCACCGCCAGGTGGTTGTGGCCCTTGCCGGTCTGGTTCTGCGTGGCCGAGGCGAAGGATGCTTGGGTCTGGGCGACTTCGGCGATGTTTTCCTTGCCGTCCTGGGTCTGGGACGAGGTGCTGTCAGCAGCCATTGCCTGACCTGCGAGGGCCAGGACGATAGCGGCACTTAAAGGGGCGAGCTTGTACATGGTGGTGCCTCCAGGTCTATCGATATTGGGTGATCTGAACATGCTGGCCATTGCCGGTCTGGGTCACGGAACTGTTGAGGCCCGAGCCCGACTGCACGATGCTGGCGCTGTTGTCGTTGCCGATCTGCTCGATGGCAGCGCTGTTGCTGCTGCCGCTCTGGCGGATCGACGCGCTGTTGCCATTTCCCTGTTGGCTGATACTGGCCATCAGGTCACTGCCTTCCTGCAAGATGTAAGCTTCCTGCGCACCGCCAGACTGGACGATACGGCCCAGCAGGGCCTGACCGTTCTGGTCGAGGGCGGCGCGGTTGCCTGACCCTTGCTGCTCGATCACCGCAGCCTGACCGGCACCGACCGGTAGCAGGCGGATGATCACCGGGTCGCCGAGGTCATTGCCGGGCGCAAGGTCGGCGTTGTCCATCAGTTCGTCGGCCCAGCTGGCCTGGCCCGTCAGGGCCAGGCTGAACAGCAGTGGATACAGGCGTTTCATGGCGTTTCCCCGCCTTTACTGCACAACCACGTTGACGGTGCGGGTGGTACCCGGGCTGGTGGTGATGGTTGCCGTCGGCGCGGCGGTCGGGATGATCGTGGTGCTGTTGCTCACTGCCAGTCGCCAGCGGCCGGTCACTGGCACTGTGGCCGTACCCAACGTCTGCACCCCGGTGGTGGTGGTGACCCGGACGGTGACAACGTTGCCCGTGGTTACCGACGAGGTACCGCTGATGTCCCAGTTGTAACGGTTGTTGGAGCGCGCCGTGACGGTGGCTGCCGTGACTGCAAAGGTTTCGGCGGCAGGCCGGGGCGACACGTTGACGGTGACCGTACCTGGAGTAGACAGCGCGCCCAGTGAGTCCCGTGCTTGGTAGGTGAAGGTGGTGGTGAAGGCCGCAGTCACCGTGGCCGGTGGGGTATAGGTCACCGATGCACCGTCGGTACTGACCGTACCCCGGCCGGCAGCCGGTTGGGTGACGGCAGCAACGACCAGCGGTACGTTGCCTTCCGGATCGGTGTCGTTGGCCAGCACGTTGATGGTCAATGGCACACCCAGGGTGGCGACGGTTTCGGGGTTGGCTGTCGGTACCTGGTTAGGCGCAACGTTGATGGTTATTGTGGCCGGCTCTGACTTCAGGCCCTTGGCGTCTACCGCCCGGTAGCTGAAGGTGGCCACCAGCGGTTGCGTAGCCCCGGCTGGCGGAGTGTAGGTGACCGAGGTGGTGCCATTCAGTACTACACCGCCCAGGCCGGTACCCGGCTGGGTGAGGTCACTGATGGTCAACGGCACATTGCCATCAGGATCGCTGTCGTTTTGCAGCAGATTGAGGGTGATCGGCACGCCAACACTCGTGCTGCCGACATCTGCCTGGGCCAGCGGTGGCTGGTTGGCCGCCTCGACGGGTGCGTTGCCGACCACGATGACCGGTTCCACGTCAGTACCACCATGGGCAGACTTGACCGTGACGGTGGCTGGCGGTTGTGCCACGTCGTTGACCGTGATGCTTTGCAGGGTGCCCGATTTTGACAGGCGGCCGTAGCCCTGGGCGAGCATGTCGGGGATAGCGACTTCGTCACTGGATCTGGCCTCGATCAGCAGGCGTTTGTTGGCCCAGTCATAACGCGCGGTGCTGACCTTGACCACGTCGGTCAGCTTGCTCGACAGTGCGGTTGGCTGGGTGCCGCCAATATTGTTGCTGGCGGTGACCACCACGATTGCCGGCGGAGCGTCCTGGCCGAACTGCTGATGGAAGAACAGCCCGTTGTTGTCGGCGGTGAGTGTGAACTGGCACGGTGAAGGCGGGGTGCCGACCAATGCCAGGCCATTGCGCATGCACAAGCTGGCCCCTATGGGCGCCTTGGCGAAGACTTCCGTACGGGTGCCGGTGGCATTGCGTGAGTAGGTGGCGCGCTCCAGGGTTACCGGGGTCTGCGCACGTTGGTCCAGCACCTTGCCAGAGACTGTGAATGCGTTGGTCTGGATGATGCCGGCGGGCCCATCAATGCGTACGAAGTTGGTATTGAACGGGCTACCGGTTACCGCTTCGGTGATGTTGGGGTCACCGATGTAGGTTTCGGTGGAGCCAGTGTCAGGATTGACCTCGGTATAAGGCCCGCCAACCCCCTTCAGCCAAGGGCCGATCGCACCTGCCAGCGCCCCCTGGAAGTTGCCCGGAGCGCCAATGCCTATGTCCCGGGTAATGTTGATCGCACGGCGACCTGCCGTGGTGACGTTTACCGTTTCCACCCCGTAAGGATGTGTGATTGTGTAGGTACCGGTGCGTGGAACCGAAGCGCGGATACGGATGCGGGCGAAACTTTGCTGATCACCGTCTACCGGGTTTTCAGCAGCGAAGGCTGCCTCTACACCCGCAACGTAGACCTCCAGCTCATAACCGCTGTTGCCCACTTGTGGTATCGAGGTTTCGGCCAGGAACCAGAACATCTCTGGTGGCCAGTTATCTGGAAATACCAGCGGCAGGGCATCGTCATAGATACCGGGCTCGGGCAGCAAGGTGCACATGTAGGCCGGCGCCCCTGGTGCGCCTGGTGCCCGGGTACTGGTGGCACGTGACTGGCACAGTTCCAGGGACTGGTTGAGGCTGTCCTTGTACCACATCGGGTAGCCGCCCGTGGCGAAGGTGTAGGGCCCCGGGTCGACATCAGACAACGCGGCAAAGGCGGCGCTGGTAACGGTGAGGGAAAAACCGGCGGCGAACAGCGCACGGCGCGACCAAGTGTTCATGCGGCCTCCTTGAAGGCTGAGCCTTTGTCTGTTCATGGCACCAGCACCACGTCTTCGGTGTCGCTACCGCCGTTGGCACTGGTGACCTGCACCTTGGCCGGCGGGAGGGGCGAGAGGGTCATGCTCAACGTCTTCACGGCGCCGGTGCCGCCCAGGTTGCCGATCAGCGTGCCGTTGCCGGTATGGGCGGTGAGCACGGGCGGGGTGGTCTCGTCGCTGGTGCTGGCAACCAAGGTCAGCTCGCCGGTGGACAGGCGGTACTGGGCCTGGGTGATGGTAACCAGGTCGGTCAGCGGCATGTTGCGGGTGGCCAGGCTACTGGTCGGGATCGCCACGCTGTTGTCGGCGGTCAGGGTCACGATGGTACCGGCCGCCGGGTTGAGGGCCGACTGGGCGTACCAGGCGCCAGTGCCGTTGGCCTCGGTCAGGCTCAGGTTGGGCGTCTGGCTGGTCAGGGTGACGCTGGCCGGTGGCGGCGGGGCCATCACGAAAATGTCTTGTTGGGCTCGCAAGTCGCCATTCTCGGTGTGCCGCGAGTAGGTGCTGCGCTGTGGCATCAGCGGGGTTGGCAGGGCCACTTCGGAAAGCTTGCCCGAGATCGCGAACAGTTCGGTGCGCAGGTCGATGCCGCCAGGGCCTTCGATGCGCACGAAGTTGGTGTTGAACGGGCTGCCGGTCACCCGCTCTTCAAGGTTCGGGTCGCCGACGAAGCGTTCGTTGCCTTCGGTATAAGGGCCGTTGACACTGCGCAGGAACGGCCCGACATCGCCCTTGAGTGCGCCGGTAAAATCGCCTGCGCCGGCGATGCCGATGTCGCGGGTCATGTTGATCGCCCGACGCCCGGCGGCAGGAACATCGAACACTTCTACGCCGTAGGGGTGGGTGACCACGTAGGTGCCGGCGGTGGGTACATCGACCCGGATACGCACCCGGGCGAAGCTGACCTGGTCACCCTCGACCGGTTCTTCGGCGGCGAACGCCGCTTCGATCGCCGTGCCGTAGCTGAGGTCGATGCCGCGGGTGGCGTCGACGATAGCGGCGTCGGCGGTGAACCAGAACGCTTCGTCAGGGAAGTTGGTGGGGAAGACAATAGGTTGGGTATCGTCGAACACACCGGGCGTGGGCAGCAGCGTGCACATGTACGACGGTGCGCCGGGCGCGCCGGCGACCCTGGAGCTGACCGCCTTGGTCAGGCACAGGTCGAGGGTACGACCGTGACTGTCCTGGTACCAGGCGGGGAAGCCGCCGTTAGCGGGGATGTAAGCGCCTGGATCGACTGCGTTCAAGGCAGCCTGCGCCGGGAGCTGGAGCATGCCGGCGAAAATCGCCACTGCCAGCGGGTGGGGTATCGGTCGGTGCATGAGTCAATTCCTCCTGCAAACGGGCCCATGGACTTGGGGCGTCTGGGAGGAGATCGGCAAGAGCTGTGCCAGAGTCTGCAAATGGCCTTGCACGCCTTGTGGGGCAAGGGGCGGAGCCTTTCAGCCGAGTATTTTGCGAGCGGCGGGCAGTGGGCTGCGTTGCCCCAAGGTTGGGGATTGGGGGCAGATAATTCAAACCCAGTTTTCGAAGCAAATGCGGTTTTTGCTACATTGCACCGGCGGTCCCATTTCCCAGCCGAGCCAAGCGATGCAACCCCTCGACCAGCTTTCCCTGAACCTGTTCATCGTTGTCTGCGAAGAAGGCACCATCGCCCGCGCTGGCGAGCGCGCGTTCATGGCGCCCTCGGCCGTGAGCAAACGTATTTCAGACATCGAGGCGCGCTTTGGCACCGCCTTGCTCAAGCGCAGCAAGCGCGGCGTGGAGCCCACCCCTGCGGGGTTGGCGCTGCTGCGTCATGCGCGGGAAATGACCCGCGCCATGGAACGCCTGGACAGCGAGCTGAGCGAATACGCCGAAGGCGCGCGGGGCCATGTGCGGGTGCTGGCCAATGTCTCGTCGATCATGGAGTTCCTGCCCGAGGAACTGTCGGCGTTCATGCTGGAGAATCCACTGATTCAGGCCGATATCGAGGAGCGCTTCAGCACCGATGTCGTTCGTGGTGTGGCCGAGGGCAATGCAGACCTTGGCATCTGCCGCAAATCCATGGCGGTGGGTGACCTGGAATTCGTACCGTACCGGCAGGATCACCTGGCCGTGGTCGTTGCTGCTGATCACCCTTTGGCTGGCCGTAGCCAGATTGCCTTCGCGCAAACCCTGTGTTACGACCACCTGGGCCTCTCTGCCTTCGCCACATTGAATGCTTTCATGCGTAGAAGCGCCGAACAGGCAGGCAAAGAGCTGCGTTTTCGCTCGTATGTATCGTCGTTCGACGCGGCATACCGCCTGGTGCAATTCGGCCTTGGCCTGGCGGTGTTCCCGCAAGAGGCCGTGGCCCGCTATGCGGCGTTGTTCGACCTGCGGGTCATCCCGCTGACGGACGACTGGGCGCTTGGCGAATTCGTCATCTGCATGCGCGACCGGCACACGCTGTCGCTGTCGGCACGGCGCCTGCTTGACCACCTGTTGCTGCGTGCACCGGCTTGGCAGGTCGCGGGCTGATCCATCGTGGCTGACGATGGATCAGCCCGTGAAACACGTCTTTTCTGCCCGTCATCCAGCTCTTAGTCTGGCGCAACGCTTCAGACAGAGAGACCGTGATGACAACAATAACAATCAACGAAGTCGGCATGCGCGACGGTCTGCAGAGCCTGCAGACCATCATGCCAACGGCCGCCAAACGCCGCTGGATCGACGCCGCTTACGCCGCCGGCGTTCGTCACATGGAAGTCGCTTCCTTCGTACCGGCACGCTTGCTGCCGCAAATGGCCGATGCCCGCGAGGTGGTGGCCCACGCCCTCACATACCCGGGCCTGCAGGTAACCGTGTTGGCCCCGAACCTGCGCGGCGCCAGGGACGCACTTGAGTCTGGCGCCCATCGCATCGTCGCCCCGGTATCGGTCAGCATGGCGCACAGCCTGGCCAACGTGCGCCGCACGCCCATGGAGATGGTCGAGGAACTGGGGCGCATGTGCCAAGTGCGTACTGAAATGGGCCTGCAGGATGTACCGGTCATTGCCGGCATGTCGGTCGCTTTTGGCTGCACCCGTCAGGGCGAGGTACCGCTGGCCGACCTGTGTGCACTGACCCGCCACGTGATCGAAGCCGGTTGCGACCTTGTCTCGCTGGGTGACACCACTGGCTACGCCAACCCGGGCCAGGTGGCAACGGTGCTCCAGGCTGTGCGGGCGATTGCCGGTAACCGCCTCAAGGCCGCGCACTTCCATGACACCCGTGGCCTGGCCCTGGCCAACAGCCTGGTCGCGGTGCAGCAGGGCATCCGCGAGCTGGACGCCTCTCTGGCTGGCTTGGGAGGCTGCCCGTTCGCCCCTGGCGCGTCGGGCAACACTGTCACCGAAGACCTGGTGTTCATGTTGCAGAGCATGGGTTACGACACCGGTATCAACTTGCCCGCACTGATCGAGTCGCGCCAGGTGCTGAGCGAAGCGCTACCGGGCGAGCCCCTGTATGGCTGCATCGCCCGCGCCGGGCTACCGCTCAACTTCGCTGACGCTGCCGGCCACGCCTGACCCGCCTGAACGAGGAATACCACGATGTCCAGACTTCCCTTGGACGGCATCCGTGTCGTCGAAATTTCGCATATGGTCATGGGCCCGACCTGCGGCATGATCCTCGGTGACCTTGGCGCTGAAGTGATCAAGATCGAACCCGTGCGCGGCGACGGCACGCGCCGTCTGCTGGGCGCGGGGGCGGGTTTTTTTCGCACCTTCAACCGCAACAAGCAATGCATCGCCGTGGATGTCGAAACGCCCGAGGGGCGCGAGGCCGTGCTGCAATTGATCGATACGGCCGACGTGTTCATCGAAAATTTCAAACCTGGGCGCATGCGCACGCTGGGCCTGGACTACGCCGCGCTGCGCCAGCGCAACCCACGGCTGATTTATGCCTCGCACAAAGGCTTTCTCAGCGGGCCCTATGACAACCGCCTGGCGCTGGACGAGGTGGTGCAGATGATGGCCGGCCTGGCCTACATGACCGGGCCGGTGGGCCGGCCGTTGCGCGCGGGCAGTTCGGTAAACGACATCATGGGCGGCATGTTCGGCGCCATTGGCGTGCTGGCAGCGCTCAACGAGCGCCACACCACCGGCAGCGGCCGCGAGGTGCAAAGTGCCCTGTACGAGAACTGCGTGCTGCTGGCCGCCCAGCATATGCAGCAGTACGTGGTCACCGGCGAGGCAGCCGCGCCGATGCCCAATCGCATCAGTGCCTGGGCCATCTACGACGTGTTCACCTTCGCCGGTGGCGAGCAGATGTTTGTCGCCGCCACCGGCGAAGGGCAGTGGCATGCGCTGTGCCAGGTGCTGGGGCAGACCGCCTTGCTCGATGACCCGACACTGGCCAGCAACAACGACCGTGTGTTGCAACGGCCAAGGCTGCTGGCGCACCTGGCCGAGGTGTTCGCGCCCCTGGATGCCGGGCAACTGGCGCTGCAACTGGAGGCCAACGGCATCCCGTTTGCGCCGATCCGCCGCCCGGAAGAATTGTTCAATGACCCGCACTTGCAGCAGAGCGGCGGTATGGCCGACCTGCAACTGGAAGACGGCAGCCACACACCCATGCCGTTGCTGCCGCTGTCGCTGGACGGCCAGCGCTTGCAGCCACGCCGGGCGATAGCGCGGATTGGCGAGCACACCCGCCAGGTGATGCGCGAACTGGGTTACAGCGATGCGCACATTGCCGAGCTGTGCGCGGCCGGCGTGCTAAAAACCGACGACGCAGCTTGAGGAGGGTTTGAGATGGCGATTTACCAATACGACACCCTTGCGCCCAACCTGCACCCGGAAGCTTTCATTGCCGAGGATGCCACCGTGATCGGCGACGTAACCCTCGAACAAGGGGTCAGCGTATGGCCGCAGGCCGTGCTACGGGGCGACAACGAACCGATCCGTATCGGCCAGCACAGCAATGTGCAGGAAGGCGCAGTGTTGCATGCCGACCCCGGCTTTGCGTTGACTGTGGGGCAGGGCGTCACCATCGGCCACCAGGCCATGCTGCACGGCTGCACCATCGGTGATGGCGCGCTGATCGGCATCCAAGCAGTGGTGCTCAATGGCGCGGTCATCGGCAACAACTGCCTGGTCGGTGCCGGTGCCATCGTCACCGAGGGCAAGGTGTTCCCCGCTAACTCGCTGATTCTTGGTGCGCCTGCCAAGGTGGTGCGCGAGTTGACGGCCGAAGCCATCGCCAGCATGCAGCGCAACGCCGCCGAGTACGTCGCAAAAGGCCAGAGTTTCAAGGAAAAACTGATCCGCATCCGCTGAAAACCCGCTGGCGACGCCCATGAAGGCGTCGCTGCTCTCCAATAATTACAAGAATGGAGATCCACCATGGTTGCCATGACCGGCGAACTGGCGCGTGAGCGCAACGACAGCCACATCAATGAATTGCTGCTGTACCGCCGCGTGGCCTGGCGCATCATGCCGCTGGCCATCATCTGCTTCCTGTTCTCGTACTTCGACCGCATCAACATCAGTTTCGCCAAGGCGCAGATGCAGCAGGAACTGGGCCTCAGCGATGCCGCCTATGGCCTGGCCGCGAGCATGTTCTTCGTGGGGTATGTGCTGTTCGAAGTGCCCAGCAGCCTGGGCCTGAAGCGCTATGGCGCACCGGCCTGGATCTGCCGGATCATGGTGTCGTGGGGCCTGGCGACGGCGGCGCTGGTGTTTGCCTATACCCAGTACACCCTGTATTTCCTGCGCTTTCTGATCGGGGTGATGGAGGCTGGGTTCGGCCCGGCGATCCTGTTCTACCTGGCATGCTGGTTCCCCCGCAAGCACCTGGCGAAGATGAATGGCCTGTGGTTTTTGGCGGTGCCGCTGGCCGGCGCGGTGGGTGGCCCGGCAGCAGGTGTCTTGCTGGGGACCATGGATGGCGTGCTGGGCCTGGCCGGATGGCACTGGTTGTTCTTGATGTCCGGCCTGCCGTGTGTGCTGCTGGGCCTGCTGGTGCTGTGGAAGCTGGACCGCGACATCGAAGCGGCGAAATGGTTGAGCCGTGAAGAGAAGGACCTGCTGGTGGAAAACCTGGCCCAGGACAAACGCGCTGCAAAGCCGGTCCTCGGCTCGATCTGGCGGGTATTGCTGACCCGCGAAGTGGCGATCATGGCGTTCATCTACTACGTGATCAAGACTGCGTCCTATGGCCTCAACTTCTGGATGCCGCACCTGATCAAGTCATCAGGTGTGCAGGACATGCTCTGGGTTGGTGTGCTGTCGGCTTTGCCTTACGCGGTGGCCTGCATTGGCATGGTGTTGCTGACCCGGCTCTCCGACCGTACCGGCGAGCGCAAGCGCTATCTGGTGTACTGCCTGCTGGCGGCAGCTGTCGGCTACCTGCTGGCGTGCCTGTATTCCGACTCGTCGCTGGCGATGATGGCCGCGCTGGTGCTGGCCACCGCAGGTACGTTCATCGCCATCCCGATCTTCTGGACCATTCCACAATCGACCTTCTCGGGCCTGGCAATTGCCACTGGTACTGCGGCGATCAACTCGGTCGGGCAGCTCAGCGGCATCGTCGCACCGGTGATGGTGGGCAAGATCAATGACCTCACCGGCAGCAACTCCATGGGCATGCTGTCCATCGCCCCGCTGATCCTGATCGCCTGCCTGGTGGTGATGCGCTTCGTGCGCAACCCCCGTACCTGATTGGCGCTGAGTCTTCTAACAACAAGAACAAGGCACACCCATGATCACTCTTTCCCGGCGAGCATCGCTGATGCTCGGGGCGCTTTGCTGCGCCTGTCAAAACGCGCAGGCCGGCGTCATCGATGACGCCAGCGGCAGCCTGGAACTGCGCAATTTCTATTTCGACCGCGACTTTCACGGTGACAGCGCCACGCAATCGCGGCGCGGTGAATGGGCCCAAGGCTTCATGCTGCGCCTGCAGTCTGGCTACACCGACGGTGTGGTCGGCTTTGGCCTGGACGCAGCCGGCATGCTTGGGCTCAAGCTGGACTCCTCGCCTGACCGCAGCGGCACCGGCCTGTTGCCGCGAAACAGCGACAAACGCGCCGCAGACGACTACACAAAGGCCGTGGCTACCTTCAAGGCCAGGCTCGCACAAAGCGAGTTGAAAGTGGGTGGCCTGAGCCCACAACTGCCCTTGCTGGCCTCCAACAACAGCCGCTTGTTCCCCCAGTGGTTCAACGGTGCGCAACTGGTGAGCAAGGACCTCGACCGGCTCACGCTCACCCTGCTGCAGGTGGATGCCACCAAATTGCGTGACTCCACCGACTATGAGGACCTGACCGCCATGGCGCAGCAAGGGGCCTACTCGGCGACGGTAACCAGTGACCGGCTGTACTACGGCGGTGTCGATTACCAGCCGCTGAACAACCTGACCCTCAGCCTTCACACCAGCACGCTCGAAGACCTGTTCCGGCGTGATTTTGCCGGGTTCAAGTTCAAGACCCGCCTGGGGCCCGGGGATGTGTTCACCGAGTGGCGCTGGTTCAACGCACGCGAGCAGGGCCGGGCATTGCTGGGCGAAGTCGACAACCAGACCCTCAGTACCAACTTCGGGTACAGCGTGCAGGGCCACACGTTCAGTGGTGGCTACCAGAAAGTGCGTGGCGATACGGCATATGCCTACGTGGGTGGCACCGATACCTACCTGTTCAGCGAACAGCAGGTCAGCACCTTTGCCCTGGCCAACGAACGGGCGTGGATGCTGCGCTATGACTACAACTTTGCTGCCGTGGGTATCCCCGGGCTGACGTTCAACGTGCGCTATGTGAAGGGCGACCAGGTGGACCCGCAGCGCATAGCCAGCGTCAAGGGCAGGGCCCTGGCGGCTGGCGGCGGAGAAGGGCGGGAGTGGGAGCGGACCACGGATGTCACCTACGTGGTGCAGTCGGGGGCGCTCCGGAATGTGTCGCTGCGTTGGCGCAATGCGAGCATGCGCTCGAATTTTGCCGATGCAGCGGATGAGAACCGGGTGATTGTGGGGTACACGTTCGCGTTCTGAGCTCTGACACAATCGCTCCTGGTTTGCAGGTGGATATCCGCAGAGAGTGAAGCAGATGTGAAAAGGCCTTGACCCGCTGACAGTGTCGCGGCGGCCCAGCGGGTCATATGTCCAGGTATGAAACCGGTTTCAAAACATTTCTGAACGCGCTAGATTATCCGGCTGTCTTCTTGATGGCCTATCAAGATCACCTCCCACAGAAAATCAGATGGCGCTTATCAAGGCCGCCGCACAGCCGATGAGGATTCGCAATGCCTGAGCATGCTCCAGACAACCCGCGCAGGGATTTTCTGCGCAAGACCTTGACCCTGATCCCAGTCGTTACCGTGGCCAGCACAGGGCTTGGCGTGGGCGGCAGCCAGCTGCTTGCGGCCCCGCAACCGCATCAGCAACCGAAAGTGCCGGCCACACCGCCCGCAGGCAACTATCAACCGACGTTCTTCAGCGCCGAAGAGTGGGCGTTTGTACAAGCTGCGGTATCGCGCATCATCCCGGCCGATGAGCTTGGCCCCGGCGCACTCGAAGCCGGCGCCGCCGAGTTCATCGACCGCCAGATGAACACCCCCTACGCGACTGGCGCGCAGTGGTACATGCAAGGCCCATTCAACGCCGACGCCGCGCCCGAGCTGGGCTACCAGTTGCAGCTCAGCCCGCAACAAATCTATCGCCTGGGCATCGCTGCCGTGGACGGCTGGTGCAAAGCCAACGGCGGGCAAGTTTTTGCCGCGCAAGATAGCGCTACCCGAGACCGTATTCTCAGCAAGGTCGAGGCAGGAGAGCTAGTGTTCGACACCGTCCCGGCGAAGGTGTTCTTCAGCCTGTTGGTGCAGAACACCCGCGAGGGGTTCTTCTGCGACCCGATTCATGGCGGCAACAAAGGCATGGTCGGCTGGACCCAGATTGGCTTCCCCGGTGCCCGCGCCGACTTCATGGACTGGGTCGAGCGCAACGAGCCTTACCCGTTCCCGGCTGTATCGATCCGCGGCGAGAGGGCCTGAGGCATGGCGACTGTGTTAAACAAAGTGGATGCGGTTATCGTCGGCTTCGGCTGGGCCGGCGCGATCATGGCCAAGGAACTGACCGAGGCCGGGCTGCATGTGGTGGCTCTGGAGCGGGGGCCGATGCAGGATACCTACCCGGAAGGCAGCTACCCGCAAGTGATCGATGAGCTGACCTATAGCGTGCGCAAGAAGCTGTTCGTGGATGTGTCGAAAGAAACCGTCACTGTCCGCCACAGCGTGACTGACGTGGCACTGCCCAATCGCCAGCTCGGTGCTTTCCTGCCGGGCAAGGGCGTGGGCGGCGCGGGCCTGCACTGGTCGGGCGTGCACTTCCGGGTCGACCCGGTCGAGCTGCGCCTGCGTAGCCATTACGAAGATCGCTACGGGCGCAAGTTCATCCCCGAAGGCATGACCATCCAGGACTTTGGCGTCAGTTACGAAGAACTGGAACCGTATTTCGACTATGCCGAAAAGGTCTTTGGCACCTCTGGCCAGGCGTGGACCGTCAACGGCCAGGTGGTCGGTGAAGGGAAGGGCGGCAACCCCTACGCGCCGGACCGTTCCAACCCGTTCCCATTGCCCGCGCAGAAGAACGTGGTGTCGGCAAGGCTGTTCGAAAAAGCCGCCACCAGCTTGGGCTACAAGCCCTACAACCTGCCATCGGCAAACACCTCCGGGCCTTACACCAACCCCTACGGGGCACAGATGGGGCCGTGCAACTTCTGTGGTTTCTGTAGCGGTTACGTGTGCTACATGTACTCCAAGGCCTCGCCCAACGTGAACATCCTGCCGGCGCTGCGCCAGGTGCCCAACTTCGAGTTGCGGCCCAATGCCCACGTGCTGCGGGTGAACCTGGACGACAGCAAGCGCAAGGCCACCGGGGTGACCTACATCGATGCCCAGGGGCGCGAGGTGGAGCAGCCGGCGGAGCTGGTGATCCTGTCGGCGTTCCAGTTCAACAACGTGCGCCTGATGCTGCTTTCCGGGATCGGCAAGCCTTACGACCCTGTGAAGAACGAAGGTGTGGTCGGGCGTAACTTCGCCTACCAGAACATGGGCACGGTCAAGGCGTTCTTCGACAAAAACACCTACACCAACAACTTCATTGGCGCGGGTGGCAACGGCATTGCCATCGACGATTTCAATGCCGACAACTTCGACCATGGCCCGCACGGCTTTGTCGGTGGCTCGCCGATGTGGGTGAACCAGGCCGGCAGCCGGCCGATTGCCGGCACCTCCAACCCGCCCGGCACGCCGGCCTGGGGCAGTGCCTGGAAGAAAGCCACAGCCGACTACTACACCCACCAGGTTTCGATGGACGCCCACGGTGCGCACCAGTCCTACCGTGCCAATTACCTGGACCTGGACCCCACCTACCGCGACGCCTACGGCCAGCCGCTGTTGCGCATGACCTTCGACTGGCAGGAAAACGACATCAAGATGAACCAGTTCATGGTCGACAAACTGAGCAAGATCGCTCAGGGGATGAACCCCAAGGCCATTGCGGTGCTGGGCAAGCAGGTCAAGGATCACTTCAACACCGCCAGTTACCAGACCACTCACCTGAACGGCGGTGCGATCATGGGTACCGACCCCAAGACCAGTGCCCTGAACCGCTACCTGCAAAGCTGGGACGTGCATAACGTGTTCGTGCCGGGGGCTTCGGCGTTCCCGCAGGGCCTGGGTTACAACCCGACCGGGCTGGTGGCCGCGCTGACCTATTGGTCTGCACGTGCCATTCGCGAGCAGTATCTGAAAAACCCCGGCCCGCTGGTCCAGGCCTGAGGAGCGATGAGCATGAAGACAATGTTGATCGCAACCCTGCTGCTGGGTGCCACTGTGGCCGCACAGGCCTTGGCGAATGACGATGCACAGGTGCGCCAGGGCGAGTACCTGGCCCGCGCCGGTGACTGCGTGGCCTGCCATACCGCCAAGGGCGGCAAGCCCTTTGCCGGCGGCCTGCCAATGGAAACCCCTATCGGCACGGTGTACTCCACCAACATCACCCCGGCGGCCAGCGGCATTGGCCAGTACAGTTTCGAAGACTTCGACCAGGCTGTGCGCAAGGGTATCGGCAAGGATGGCAGCACCTTGTACCCGGCCATGCCATACCCGTCCTATGCACGGGTCAGCGAGCAGGACATGCAGGCGCTGTACGCCTACTTCATGAAAGGCGTGGAGCCGGTGGAGCAGGCGAACAAGGCTACTGACATTCCCTGGCCGCTGAGCATGCGTTGGCCGCTGGCAATCTGGCGCGGCCTGTTCGCACCAGAGCCCAAGCCCTGGCAGGCATCGGCGGCAGCCGACCCGGTGGTGAACCGTGGTGCTTACCTGGTCGAAGGCCTTGGGCATTGTGGCGCCTGCCATACACCGCGTGCGCTGACCATGCAGGAAAAGGCGCTGAGCCCTGCAGATGGCGAGCAGTTCCTGGCCGGCAGCGCACCGCTGGAAGGCTGGATTGCGAAAAACCTGCGTGGCGATCACAAGGACGGCCTGGGCAGCTGGAGCGAAGCGCAGCTGGTGCAGTTTCTGAAGACCGGGCGCAGCGATCGCAGCGCGGTGTTCGGCGGCATGAGCGATGTGGTCGAACACAGCATGCAGCACATGAGTGACGCCGACCTTACCGCAATCGCCCGTTACCTGAAGACCCTGCCACCGAGCGACCCGAATGACCAGCCGCACGTCTACGACAAACAGGTGGCGGATGCGCTGTGGAAGGGCGACGACAGTAAGCCCGGGGCGGCGGTGTACATCGACAATTGCGCAGCCTGCCACCGCACCGACGGCCAGGGCTACACCCGCGTGTTCCCGGCCTTGGCTGGCAACCCGGTGGTACAGACTGCAGATGCCACGTCGCTGATCCACGTGGTGCTGGCGGGGGGCACGGTGCCGGCGACGCACACCGCGCCGTCGAACTTCACCATGCCGGCGTTCGGTTGGCGCCTGAGCGATCAGGAGGTAGCCGAGGTGGTGAACTTCATTCGCATGAGTTGGGGTAACCAGGGCAGCGCCGTTACGGCCGGTGATGTGAAGTCGCTTCGCTGACCTCTCCAGCTGCACCCTGATCCACTGTGGGAGCGGGTTTGCCCGCGAATGCGATGTCGAATCTACCGACGCATTCGCGGGTGAACCTGCTTCCACATTTTTTTTGGTTGAAATTGTATTTGAATCAATAATTTAATTTGCTTATCTAATCTTGAGTATCATCTTTGTTTCATCATTGCCGACCAACGGCAGGTTGACGAACTGCCGTAGTTTTGCTGTATTGAAACCGGTTTCATCGCTAGCACAATAATCATAAGGACAGCCCATGACCGACGCGCCTGCCCATGCCCGCGAACGGGTCACCATTAGCGAAGTAGCGCGTGTCGCTGGTGTTTCCAAGGCTACCGTCTCCCGTTACATCGGTGGCGATCGCCAATTGCTGGCCGAGGCTACGGCCAAGCGCCTGGAAGAGGTCATCGAACGTCTCGGCTACCGCCCGAACCAGATGGCCCGCGGCCTCAAGCGCGGCCAGACGCGACTGATCGGCATGCTGGTGGCCGATATCCTCAACCCCTATTCAGTGGCCGTGATGCATGGCGTGGAAACCGCCTGCCGTCAGCACGGTTACAGCCTGGTGGTGTGCAACACCAACCGCGACGACGAGCAGGAGCGCCACCACCTGGTGGCCCTGCAGAGCTACAACGTCGAAGGTTTGATCGTGAATACGCTCGGCCATCACCCCGGCGAATTGCTCAACCTGCAGCGGGACATTCCGATGGTGCTGGTGGACCGCCAATTGCCCGAGCTGAATGTCGACCTGGTAGGGCTGGACAATGCCGACGCCGTCGAGCAGGCCCTCGACCACCTGCAAGCCCAGGGCTACCGCGACATCCTGGCGGTCAGCGAACCCCTCGATGGCACCAGCTCACGGCTGGAGCGGGTGCAGGCATTCGGCGCGTCGGTCAGCCGTCGGCCCGGCATGCGTCAGCAGGTACTGGAAATCAGCGCCGGGCTGCAGGGCCAACTGGCTTCGTTTCTTGCCAGCCATGGCCATGGCCCGCAAGCAATCTTCACCTTCAACGGTATTGCCACCTTGGCGGTGACCCGAGCACTGCACGAGGCCGGGTGCAACCTGTTTGCCGACGTCGGGCTGATCGCCCTCGACGACCTCGACTGGTACCCCTTGGTCGGCAAAGGCATCACGGCACTGGCCCAGCCCACCGAGCGTATCGGTGTGGCGGCATTCGAAAGCCTGCTCGATCGCCTGCGCGGCGACAGCGGGGCAGCCCGACGCATCGACTTCAAGGCCAACCTGATCATCCGCGGTTCAACCCAACCCCAGTAACCAACGGCAGGCCTGCGCCTGCTACTGCCGATTAAAAATGAAACCGGTTTCATAAGGATAAAAACAATGCACCCGAACCCCGTTTCCATCAGCCTCTCAAGCTACGGCGCCGACTTTGTGCGGCAACGTGGCCAGGAGCAGTTCCTGGACATGCTGGCAGCCGCTGGCGTCAGCCGAGTGGAATTGCGCGAAGAATTGTTTGCCAGTGCACCGGACGCGGCTGCACTCGGTGCGGTCATAGCCGCAGTGCGCCTGGAATGCCTGTACTCGACCCCCCTTGAATTGTGGACCGCGCAAGGCGTGCCCGACCCGCTACTGGTGCACAAGCTGGAAACCGCACGGGCGCTTGGCGCGGTGGCGCTGAAGGTATCGCTGGGGCATTTCGATGAGCACTGCGATGTGATGGCTCTGGCGGCGCTGCTGCCTGCCCATGGGCCGCTGTTGCTGGTGGAGAACGATCAGACCGCACAGGGTGGCAGGATCGAACCGCTGCTGCAGTTCTTTGAGCGGGCCGACACGCTTGGGCTGCGCCTGGGCATGACCTTCGACATCGGCAACTGGCAGTGGCAGGGCGAGCCTGCGCGGCAAGCCGCACGGCAACTGGGCCGTTGGGTGCGCTATGTGCATTGCAAGGCTGTGCAGCGCCGGGCCGATGGCCGCCTGGTTGCCATACCGCCCCAAGCGGCGGACCTTCAGGCGTGGGCAGCGCTGATGACCGAGTTCGCGCCCGGCGTGGTGCGCGCCGTCGAATACCCCTTGGTTGGCGAAGACTTGCTGGCGCTTACCCGTGCGCAGGTACGCAGCCTGTCTGCACTGGGCGCGGGGGAGGAGGTGGCCCATGCATGAGCATGACGTGCTGTGCTTTGGCGAAACCATGGCCATGTTCGTTGCCGAGCAGACCGGCGACCTGGCCAGTGTCGGCCAGTTCGGCAAACGCATCGCTGGCGCGGACAGCAACGTGGCCATCGGCTTGGCTCGCCTGGGTTTCAAAGTGCGCTGGCTGAGCCGTGTTGGTGACGATTCGCTGGGCCGTTTTGTGCTCGACAGCTTGCGCCACGAAGGCCTGGACTGTTCCGGTGTCGAGGTGGATCCCAGTTACCCGACTGGTTTTCAGCTCAAGGCCCGTTGCGATGATGGTAGCGACCCGGCAGTGGAGTACTACCGGCGCGGTTCGGCAGCCAGCAGGCTGTCGCCCGCGCTGCTTGGCCCAGCCTGCCTGCAGGCTCGCCACCTGCACGCCACCGGCATCCCGCCGGCGCTGTCCGACAGCTGCCGTGCTCTGTCTCACGCACTGATGGACGCCATGCGTGCAGCCGGGCGCAGCATCTCGTTCGACCCCAACCTGCGCCCCTCGCTGTGGCCGGATCAAGGCAGCATGGTCCGCGAAATCAATGCCCTGGCGGCCAAGGCCGATTGGGTCTTGCCGGGCCTGGAGGAGGGGCGGTTGCTGACCGGCCAGCACACCCCGGCGGACATCGCTGGGTTCTACCTCGATCAAGGGGTGGAACTGGTGGTGATCAAGCTGGGCGACGCCGGCGCCTACTTGCGCAGCGCCAAGGGCGAAGGGCAGGTGGCACCGGTTCCGGTCAGCCGTGTGGTAGACACCGTCGGTGCGGGTGATGCCTTTGCCGTCGGTGTGCTCAGCGCGTTGCTGGAGGGCCGTGCGGTGGAAGAGGCGGTGGCGCGTGGCAACTGGTGCGGCAGCCGTGCCGTGCAGTCGCGCGGCGACATGGAAGGGCTGCCGCTGCGCCATGAACTGGAGGCCCACGACTTGCGCAGAAGCGCGTGAGCCGCCCCGAAATACCTGTTGCGACAAAAACAACAAGCTCAGGAGAAACAAACCATGCAAAGCCAAAGCCTGGCACCTCGCCGCTGGTGGTACATCATCCCGATTGTGTTCGTCACGTACAGCCTGGCGTACCTGGACCGCGCCAATTACGGCTTCGCCGCCGCCTCCGGCATGGCCGAAGACCTGCACATCACCCCGGTGCTGTCTTCGCTGTTGGGTGCGCTGTTCTTTCTCGGTTACTTCTTCTTCCAGGTGCCCGGCGCCATCTACGCCGAAAAGCGCAGCGTGAAGAAGCTGATCTTCGTCTGCCTGATCCTGTGGGGCGGCCTTGCCACGCTCACCGGCATGGTCAGCAACGTCTACATGCTGATCGGTATCCGCTTTCTGCTCGGGGTGGTGGAGGCCGCCGTCATGCCGGCCATGCTGGTGTACCTGTGCCACTGGTTCACTCGTGCCGAGCGCTCGCGTGCCAATACCTTCCTGATGCTCGGCAACCCGGTGACCATCCTGTGGATGTCGGTGGTGTCGGGGTACCTGATCAAGCATTACGACTGGCGCTGGATGTTTATCATCGAAGGCCTGCCTGCCGTGATCTGGGCGTTCTTCTGGTGGCGCCTGGTGGATGATCGCCCGGCCCAGGTGAAGTGGCTGAGCGATCAGGAGAAGGCGGCCCTGGCGCAGGCACTTGCTGACGAGCAGCAGGGCATCAAGCCTGTAAAGAACTACCGCGAGGCGTTCCGCTCGCCGCAGGTGATCATCCTGGCGCTGCAGTACTTCTGCTGGAGCATTGGCGTGTATGGCTTTGTGCTGTGGCTGCCGTCGATTCTCAAGCAGGCGGCCAACGTCGATATCGTGCAGGCCGGCTGGCTGGCCTCGGTGCCTTACCTGGCGGCGGTGCTGGCGATGGTAGGCGTGTCCTGGGCGTCCGATCGCCTGCAAAAGCGCAAGCGCTTCGTCTGGCCGCCGCTGCTGATTGCCGCCGTGGCGTTCTATGGCTCGTACGCCCTGGGCAGCGAGCATTTCTGGCTGTCGTACGCGTTGCTGGTGGTCGCCGGCGCGTGCATGTACGCACCCTATGGCCCGTTCTTCGCAATCGTGCCCGAGATCCTGCCGGCCAACGTTGCAGGCGGGGCCATGGCGCTGATCAATAGCATGGGCGCGCTGGGTTCGTTCGGCGGCTCTTGGCTGGTGGGCTACCTCAACGGCGCTACCGGCGGGCCCGGCGCCTCTTATCTGTTCATGTGCGGCGCGCTGCTGACCGCAGTGGCGCTGACCGCTGCACTCAATACTTCCCAGACATCTGGCCGGGCCAAGCGCAACAGCTCGCGGCTGGCCATGAACCCTTAGGAAACCTGCAATGAAGAAGCGAATCGTCCTGTACAAACGCCTTTCCGACGACTTGATGGCACGCCTGCAAGATCGCGTTGAGGTGACCTGGGTGGATACCTCCCAGCCCGATGGCCTGGCCCACCTGCGCGATGCGTTACCGGGTGCTCACGGGTTGCTGGGGGCCAGCCTGCGCCTGGATGCCAGCCTGCTGGACCTGGCGCCACAGCTGGAAGTGGTGTCCAGCGTTTCGGTGGGCGTGGACAACTACGATGTTGCCGAACTCAGCCGGCGTGGCGTGATGCTGACCAACACACCTGACGTGCTGACCGAAACCACCGCCGACACCGGCTTTGCCTTGATTCTGGCTACCGCCAGGCGGGTGGTGGAGCTGGCGAACTGGGTGCGTGACGGCCATTGGCAGGCTAACCTGGGGCCGGCGCACTTTGGCAGTGATGTGCACGGCAAGACACTGGGCATCGTCGGCATGGGCCGCATCGGCGAGGCCTTGGCCCGGCGCGCGGCAGCCGGCTTTGGCATGCGCGTGCTGTACCACAGCCAACGCCCAAAACCGCAGGTGGAGGCACGCCATGCAGCACGTCAGTGCAGCCTGGATGAGTTGTTGCAGCAGGCAGATTTCGTGTGCCTGACCGTGCCGCTGAGCGCCAGCACCGAAGGCCTGATCGGCGCACGGGAACTGGCGTTGATGAAGCCTGAGGGGATACTGGTGAACATCTCACGCGGGCGTGTGGTGGATGAGCAAGCGCTGATCGAAGCGCTGCGGGCCAGGCGCATACGTGGTGCGGGACTGGATGTGTTCGTGCAGGAGCCGCTGTCAGTAGACTCGCCGCTGTTGCAGCTCGATAACGTGGTAGCGACCCCGCATATCGGCTCGGCGACCGAGGAAACCCGCCAGGCCATGGCGCGTTGCGCGGTAGACAACCTGCTCAGCGCGCTGGCCGGTGAGCGGCCGGCGAATTTGGTGAATGAGGCGTGCAGGACGTGAGAACAAGGGGCCGCTATGCGGCCCATCGCCGGCAAGCCAGCTCCCACAGGGTTCCACAGGCCTGAGCCTTGCGCAGTCCCTGTGGGAGCTGGCTTGCCGGCGATGGGCTGCACAGCAGCCCCAGTACGATACAGGTCTATCGGCAGTTACCTGCCTTGCGATAGCCCGCTGCCTGCGCCTCACCCTCGTTAGCGAAGGTAACCTGGTTCTTGGCTGCAACCTGGTTATAGCCCGGGCAGCCAGCAGACAGGTGGTAGACGTGGCTGTTGCGGTTGCCAAGCACGGCCCCGACTGACTGGACGCTGGCCAGGCTCGGCTTGGCCTCTGCATTGGCGGCTTTCACCGGCACC
This sequence comes from Pseudomonas sp. BP01, assembly GCF_022760795.1. NCBI lineage: Bacteria > Pseudomonadati > Pseudomonadota > Gammaproteobacteria > Pseudomonadales > Pseudomonadaceae > Pseudomonas > Pseudomonas sp. BP01. The sequence continues at coordinate 3,330 of NZ_JAFBKA010000033.1, read as the reverse complement.
GCTTGCGCCACGCCACTGCCAACCGGCTTGTAGTCAGCCGTCCACTTGCGTTCCCCGCTCACGAACGGGTTGGCATGCCCCATGATCCCGGCAATGCGCCGGTCGCGCTCTTTCTCCCAGGCCGACACCGGGTGCTGTTTGTCCCAGGCCATCAGCAGCTGTTGCTGCTGGCGCGACATGCTCAGTTGGTAACGGTCGAACATGTAGAACGTGGTACGGGCCACCAGGCCTTTGACTTCATCGCGCGGTTCGGCGGCGCGCTGGACGAAATCGACCTTGGTGGTGCACTGGCCATACTCGCCGGCATTGCCAGCGACCATGCCGTAGTTGAAGTTGCTGCGGTCGCCGTTGACCTCGCCCACGGCCGGGTAGAGGTTGAACAAGTCGGCTTCCATGGCGCGGAACACCGGGTCGTTGTCCACGCAATGCTCTCGGCCGCCGTTCTTCCAGCACTGGCGCTGGTTGCCAAAGGTGTAGGCGGGCACGATGTGTTCCCATTCGGTACGCTCGGCGCGGTTCTGTTGCTTGCGCGTCTGGTAGCCACACGAAGCAGCATCGATACGCCCGCCAGACTTGCCCACCCAGGTCCACTTGCAACCGCAGTACAGGTCGCCCATGGCGCTGTTGGCCTGGTCCAGGTACACCTTCTGCTTGGCCACCACCTTGGCCTCGGTGAACGTTGCCGGTGGGTTGGCCAACGCGGGGAGGGTGAAGGAAAACACTAAGGTTACAGCGTAAAGCAGTGATTTCATGGGAAAAACATATTTCAGATTGGGGCGCGCATTGTAATGCTTTCCCCGTAGCTGGCCAGCTCGCTGAGCCATACCAGCGGTCGGCCCGGGTCGTCGCTGGCCATACGGTCGAACGTGGCTGAGTCGAGCATATCCCTGACCTGGGCGCTCATGCGCAGCAGGCGTTCGATGAAACCGGCGCCAACGTCGCCGTAGTCCTCAAGCGAAACACCGCTCTGGTTGTGGTGTATCGCCAGGTGGTAATGACTGACCCCGGCGCCATCGCCACTGCCGCCCAGCACCACGGTAAAGCGTGGACCGAGCAGGCTGGCCAGGCGCTGCTGGACAAGGTCGAGCAGTGCGATCGGTACTTCATCGTGGCGCAGTGATGTGGGGAAACAGGGTGTGAACGGAGGCATGAGGGTGTCCTGCTGGGCGGGTTCGGGTGTTGGCCAGCTTAGGCAAGGTGACTGTCAACTTGGGTTAAGCGGGGGTAAAAGCGGGTAATACTCAAACAGGCCCGACGCGGTCCCTGCAGGAGCGGCCTTGTGTCGCGATGGGCTGCGCAGCAGCCCCTGGATTTCAGCGTCACGGCAACAACTTATGGGGCTGCTGCGCAGCCCATCGCGACACAAGGCCGCTCCTACAGTGTATGGCCGGTGTATCAGAAGGTTTGCCCCAGCGAGAACTGGAAGATCTGGGTCTCGGCGTTGTCCGGCTTTTTCAACGGTGCCGCCAGGCTGAAGCTCAGTGGCCCCATCGGGCTGTACCAAGTCACACCAACCCCCAGCGACACGGCCATCTGTGCCAGGTCGACGCTGCCGCAGCCCTGGGTGGTCGCCAGGTAGCAGGTGTCGGCATACACGTTGCCGGCGTCGACGAACAACGAACTGCGCAGCTGGCTCTGGTCCTTCACGAACGGCAACGGGAAGATGTATTCGGCGCCGCCGGTAATCAGGATGTTGCCCCCTAGCACGTCGGTGTCGCGGTCGGAATAGTAAGCCTGACCTGCGCTGGCGTAGGTACCGGTGGCCGGGGTGTTGCGCGGGCCGAGGGTGCCGTCCTTGAACCCGCGCACCGAACCCTGGCCCCCTGCGGTGTAGCTTTCATAGAACGGCAAGCCGTCGGTGGACCCGTAGCCATTGCCATAGCCCAGCTCGGTGTGCAGGCGCAGCGAGGTGTTGTTGGTCACCGGCAGGAAGGCCTGGCCGTTGTAGTCCAGTTTGTAGAACGACAGGTCGCTGCCAGGTGTTGTGGCCATCAGCGTGAGGCTTTGCGAGTGGCCACGTGTGGCCAGCACGCCTTTGTTCAGGGTCGACTCGGACCAGCCGATCGACGCCTTGAGGTTGTTGAAGCTCTTACCCTCGCGGGAGATGAAGTCGTAGATCTCGTCGGCGCTGTAGGTACCCGGCGAAATGTCGTCATGCTGCAGGGTCAGGCCGTAGGTCAGGCGCGAGGTTTCGTTGATCGGGTAGCCAAAGCTGACCCCGGCGCCGTAGCTGTTGATCGCATAGTACGAAACGCCATCGTCGTAGTAGTCGCTGTAGTCGGTGGTGTTGTAGAACAGGTTGTAGCCCAGGCTGACACCGTCGGCGGTGAAGTAGGGGTCCACGAAACCGAAGTTGTACTTGGTCTGGTATTCCGAACGGGTCAGGCCGATGGACACCTTGTTACCGGTACCGAGGAAGTTGCTCTGGCTGATCGAACCACCCAGGATCAGGCCGGCGCTCTGGGCGAAACCGACGCTGGCGGTGATCGAGCCGGAGGCTTGCTCTTCGACGCTGTAGTTGACGTCGACCTGGTCGTCAGTGCCAGGCACCGGCGGGGTCTCGACGTTGACTTCCTTGAAGAAGCCCAGGCGCTCCAGACGGGTCTTGGACTGGTCGATCAGGTAGGTCGAAGCCCAACCGCCTTCCATCTGGCGCATTTCGCGACGCAGCACTTCGTCTTCGGTCTTGGTGTTGCCGCGGTAGTTGATGCGGTTGACGTAGGCACGCTTGCCCGGGTCGACCACGAACATGATGTCGACCGTGTGGTCTTCATCGTTGGGCTGCGGCACACCGTTGACGTTGGCGAAGGTGTAGCCTTCGTTACCCAGACGACGGGTGATCAGCTCGGAGCTGGTGGTCATCACCTTGCGCGAGAACACCTGGCCCGGCTGCACCAGCAGCAGCGACTTGACCTGGTCTTCCGGCACTTTCAGGTCACCGGACAACTTCACGTCGCGAACGGTGTACTTCTCGCCTTCGTTGATGTTGACAGTGATGTAGACGTGTTTCTTGTCTGGCGTGATGGACACCTGGGTGGAAGCGATGTCCATGTTGATGTAGCCGCGGTCCAGGTAGTAGGAGCGCAGGCGCTCCAGGTCACCGGACAGTTTTTCGCGGGCATACTTGTCGTCGTTCTTGAAGAACGACAGCCAGTTGGTGGTCTTCAGCTCGAACAGCTGCCCCAGGGTTTCATCGTCGAACACGTTGTTGCCAACGATGTTGATGTGCTGGATGGCAGCGACGGTGCCTTCGTTGATCTTGATTTTCAGCGCCACACGGTTGCGCGGCTGCGGTACCACTTCGGCGTCAACCTCGGCCGAGTAGCGGCC
>NZ_JAFBKA010000032.1:0-72819 GCF_022760795.1 Pseudomonas sp. BP01 | reverse complement strand
TTCAACCGCTTGCGATCAGTTGATCGTAGCCCTTTCAGCATCACCTTAACTACTTAACTCATTGAATCTCAAGGAGTTTGTCGTTCCGATGTCGCTGGAAGTGGGGCGCATTATAAGGGGATTCGGAGGGGCGTCAACCTTTAATTTCAAGAAACTGAAATATAAGCGGGAAACACCCTGGAAAAGCCACCAGGGGCCCGCCACAACACATTCTGCGCCTGTGAGATCGAGCGCCGCCCGCGCGGCGCATCGCCGGCAAGCCAGCTCCTACATTTGTTTCAGGCCAATAATTCCTGAGCCATTGGCGCGCGCGCCCCTGGGTGTATGGCTGGAGGTTGCAGAGAAGCGGCGGTGCAACCTTCGATATCGAATGGAACAAACAAGGGGTCGCGCGCTAATGGCACAGGCTGAACTGGCCCGAAACAAATGTGGGGGCTGGCTTGCCGGCGATGCGCCGCGCGGGCGGCGCTCGATCTCACAGGCGCTGAAAGACCCAAGGCGAACACCCCCAAAAACAAAGCGGGGAAGCCTTTCGGCCTCCCCGCTTTTAGTTACCTGCCTTAAAGGCTAGGGAACGCAAACTGCGACGCCTCATGGCTGGCACGCTGTGGCCAGCGCTGGGTAATCGCCTTGCGACGGGTATAGAAGCGCACCCCGTCCGGGCCATAGGCATGCAGGTCACCGAACAACGAACGCTTCCAACCACCAAAGCTGTGATAAGCCACCGGCACCGGCAAAGGCACGTTCACACCGACCATGCCCACTTCGATCTCGTCGCAGAACAGGCGCGCCGCCTCACCGTCACGGGTGAAGATGCAGGTACCGTTGCCATACTCGTGATCATTGATCAGCTGCATGGCCTGCTCCAGGCTGTTTACACGCACCACGCACAGCACCGGGCCGAAGATCTCTTCCTTATAGATGCGCATCTGCGGGGTCACCTTGTCGAACAGGGTGCCGCCCACGAAGTAGCCATCTTCATTACCGGCCACACGCAAACCACGGCCATCCACCACCAGCTTGGCGCCAGCAGCAACACCGTCATCGATGTAACCCACTACCTTGTCGCGGGCAGCAGCAGTCACCAGCGGACCCATGTCCAGGCCGCACGAGGTGCCGGCACCAATCTTCAGCGCCTTGATTTGCGGTTCCAGCTTGGCAATCAGGGCATCGGCCACCTGGTCGCCCACGCATACCGCCACCGAAATAGCCATGCAACGCTCGCCGCACGAACCATAGGCCGCGCCCATCAGTGCGCTGACGGCGTTGTCCAGGTCGGCATCCGGCATCAGTACCGCGTGGTTCTTCGCGCCACCCAAGGCTTGCACGCGCTTGCCGCGCTTGGTGCCTTCGGCATAGATGTACTCGGCGATCGGCGTCGAACCGACAAAGCTCAGTGCTTTTACTTCTGGCGCTTCGATCAGCGCATCCACCGCTTCCTTGTCACCGTGCACCACGTTCAGGATGCCCTTCGGCAGGCCAGCTTCCAGCAGCAGCTGGGCGATGTACAGGGTTGAACTCGGGTCACGCTCGGAAGGCTTGAGGATGAAAGCGTTGCCGCAGGCGATGGCCAGCGGGTACATCCACAGCGGCACCATGGCCGGGAAGTTGAACGGGGTAATGCCAGCGACTACGCCCAGCGGCTGGAAGTCGGACCAGGCATCGATGTTCGGGCCGACGTTGCGGCTGTACTCGCCTTTCAATACTTCTGGCGCTGCGCAGGCGAACTCAACGTTCTCGATGCCGCGCTTCAGTTCACCAGCTGCGTCTTCCAGGGTCTTGCCATGCTCTTCGCTGATCATTTGCGAAATCTTGGCTTCGTTCTGCTCCAGCAATTGCTTGAAACGGAACATCACCTGGGCGCGCTTGGCCGGCGGGGTGTTGCGCCAGGCCGGGAAGGCCGCCTTGGCGGAGTCGATCGCTTCCTGCACGGTCGCGCGACTGGCCAACTCGACCTTGCGTACAGCCTGGCCGGTGGACGGGTTGAAGACATCGGCGGTGCGCTCACCTTTGGAAACCAGCTCGCCATGGATCAGGTGCTGAACAATGCTCATGCAAAACTCCAGATAAAGAAGGTAGAGCCAGGCGCGCGATACGTGCACGCGCCTGGCATCAAAATCGGAAAGATCAGTCGATCAGGTTCAGGTTTTCGCCCACGGCGTCGAACAGGCGATCCAGTTCCTGCGGCGTGGTGTTGAACGTTGGGCCGAACTGCAGGGTGTCGCCACCGAAGCGTACATAGAAGCCTGCCTTCCACAACTTCATCGCCACTTCGTAAGGGCGGACGATGGCATCACCGTCACGGGCGGCGATCTGGATGGCGCCGGCCAGGCCGTAGTTACGGATATCGACGACGTTCTTGGTGCCCTTCACCCCGTGCAGCAGCTTCTCGAAGTGCGGCGCCAGCTCGGCGGCGGACTGCACCAGGTTTTCCTTCTGCAGCAAGTCCAGTGCGGCAATACCGGCGGCACAGGCTACCGGGTGGGCCGAATAGGTGTAGCCGTGCGGGAACTCCACGGCGTATTCCGGCGTCGGCTGGTTCATGAAGGTGTGGTAAATCTCGCTGCTGGCAATCACCGCGCCCATCGGGATGGCGCCGTTGGTTACCTGCTTGGCGATGCACATCAGGTCCGGGGTAACGCCGAAGGCTTCGGCACCGGTCATCGCACCCATGCGGCCAAAGCCGGTGATCACTTCGTCGAAGATCAGCAGGATGTTGTGCTGGGTACAGATTTCACGCAGGCGCTTCAGGTAACCCTTCGGCGGCGGCAGTACACCGGCCGAGCCGGCCAGCGGCTCGACGATCACTGCAGCGATGTTGGAGGCATCGTGCAGCTCGATCAGCTTGAGCATTTCATCAGCCAGGGCAATACCGCCCTCCTCCGGCAAACCCTTGGAGAAGGCGTTCACCGGCAGCACGGTGTGAGGCAGGTGGTCGACATCCAGCAACTGGCCGAACATCTTGCGGTTACCGTTGACGCCACCCAGGCTGGTACCGGCGATGTTCACGCCATGGTAGCCACGTGCACGGCCGATGATCTTGGTCTTGGTCGCCTGGCCTTTCAGACGCCAGTAGGCACGCACCATCTTCAGCGCGGTATCGGCGCACTCGGAACCGGAGTTGGTATAAAAGACGTGGTTCAGGTCACCCGGGGTCAGCTGGGTGATCTTCTCGGCCAGCTGGAACGACAGCGGGTGGCCGAACTGGAACGCCGGAGAGTAGTCCAGGGTACTCAGCTGACGGGTCACCGCGTCGGTGATTTCCTTGCGGGTGTGCCCGGCGCCGCAGGTCCACAAGCCGGATAGGGCATCAAAGATCTTGCGCCCCTGGTCATCGACCAGGTAGTTGCCTTCGGCCGCCACGATCAACCGTGGGTCGCGGTGGAAGTTGCGGTTGGCGGTGTAAGGCATCCAGTGGGCATCCAGCTTGAGCTGGCTAGCGATACCGGCGGGAGCGGTTTCGGGCATGTTCATCGGCGGTTCCTCGAAAGACGATTAGGCAACGATGGATGTTGTTGCAGCTAAATTGGCACGGCGATAAAGTCTGAAAAAGCCAACATTTCTAATCTTCAGACAGGCCGTGACTAAACTGATGAGCCGACGCCCCGATCCACTCGCCCAAGTCAGCGATTTCGACATCCGCCTGCTGAAGATCTACCGCAGCGTAGTCGAGTGCGGTGGCTTCTCGGCCGCCGAAAACGTGCTGGGCATTGGTCGCTCGGCCATCAGCCAGCAAATGAACGACCTTGAGCAGCGCCTCGGCCTGCGCCTGTGCCAGCGCGGCCGCGCCGGTTTCTCGCTGACCGAGGAAGGCCGCGAGGTCTACCATTCTGCACTGCAACTGCTCAGCGCCCTCGAAAGCTTTCGCACCGAGGTCAACGGCCTGCACCAGCACTTGCGTGGCGAATTGAACATTGGCCTGACCGACAACCTGGTCACCCTGCCGCACATGCGCATCACCCATGCACTGGCCGAGCTCAAGGACCGCGGGCCCGATGTGCGTATCCAGATCCGCATGATCGCCCCCAGTCAGGTCGAACATGGTGTGCTCGACGGCAGCCTGCATGTCGGTGTGGTACCCCAGACCAGCCCGCTGTCGGGCCTTGAGTACCAGCCGTTGTACAGCGAACGCTCGCTGTTGTACTGCGCCGTCGGCCACCCGCTGTTCTATGCCGATGACCAGCAGGTGGACGACGACCGCCTCAACAGCCAGGAAGCCATCACCCCCACCTTCCGCCTGCCCGCCGATATCCAGGCCCATTACCAGGCGCTGAACTGTACGGCCAGTGCTTCGGACCGCGAAGGCATGGCGTTTCTCATCCTCACCGGGCGCTACATCGGCTACCTGCCCGACCACTACGCCACGTTCTGGGTGCAGCAAGGCCGCTTGCGCGCCCTCAAGCCCCAACAGCGCTTCTATGACCTGAGCCTGAGCTGGGTAACCCGCAAGGGCCGGCGCCCCAACCTGGTACTGGAAAGCTTCCTGGACAGCCTGGCTGCGACACGTTGATGCCAGTCTGTGCCGCAAACGCTTGTCACTTCGGCGCAGGCAGGTAATCTTGTCCGACAGCCGCAGCCACTGACCCGTACGGAATCGTCCATGACCCTAGAAGTTCCTGCGCACCGCCTCTCCGCCTCGGGCAAGCCCGCGGGCCGCATCCGCCAGAAAAACGAACAGGCCATCATCCAGGCCGCAGAAGACGAGTTCGCTCGCCATGGGTTCAAGGGCACCAGCATGAACACCATCGCCCTCAAGGCGGAACTGCCCAAGGCCAACCTGCACTATTACTTCACCAACAAGCTGGGCCTGTACATTGCCGTGCTCAGCAACATCATCGAGTTGTGGGACAGCACCTTCAACGCCTTGAGCGTGGAGGACGACCCGGGGCAAGCCCTGAGCCAGTACATCCGCACCAAGATGGAGTTCTCGCGGCGCAACCCACAAGCCTCGCGGATTTTCGCCATGGAAGTGATCAGCGGCGGCACCTGCCTGACCGAGTACTTCAGTGCCGACTACCGCGAGTGGTTCCGCGGCCGGGCCGCCGTGTTCCAGGCCTGGATCGAAGCCGGCAAGATGGACCCGGTCGATCCGGTGCACCTGATCTTCCTGCTCTGGGGCAGCACCCAGCACTACGCCGACTTCGCCACCCAGATCTGCCAGGTCACCGGCCGCAGTCGCCTGACCAAGCAGGACATGGAAGACGCGAGCAACAACCTTATCCACATCATTCTGAAGGGCTGCGGCATCAAGCCGGCTGTGTAACCGTCATTTATGCCTTCTACCCTGCTCGACCTCTGCGAATACCGCGAGGACATCCGCAAAAGCCGCTTCATCACCCTCGCCGGGCCGATCAGCAGTGCCGCCGATGCAATGAGCTTCATCGAACGCCACAGCGACCTGGCGGCGACTCACAACTGCTGGGCCTGGAAGCTCGGCGCGCAGTACCGCAGCAACGATGACGGCGAACCCGGCGGCACCGCAGGCCGCCCGATCCTGGCTGCCATCGAAGCGCAGGACTGCGACCAGGTCGTGGTGCTGGTGATCCGCTGGTACGGCGGCATCCAGCTGGGTACCGGTGGCCTGGCCAGGGCCTATGGCGGCGGCGCCAACAAGTGCCTGCAACAGGCGCCCAAGCGGCTGCTGGTGCAGCGCAGCGAATTCACCTGCAGCTGCAGTTTCAGCGAACTGGCGCTGGTGAAACTGCGCCTGGCAGAGGTAGACGGCCTGGTACTGGATGAACAGTTCACCGCCAATGGCGTAGACCTGCTGATTGCCCTCGGTGACGCCCACCTGGCACCCCTGCAGCAGCAACTGGCCGACCTGAGCCGCGGGCGCATCCTGCTCGAAGCACGCTGAACATTGCCCACAACAACTGTGGGCCTGCCTGTGGATAAGCTTGGGGCAGTCGCTTGCAGAGCTCTGTTTTCAAGGCCTGCAGCGCTTTGATCATATTATGATCACCGTTTGATGACAGCTGCAAACCGCTGAAAGCTCACGAGTTATCCCCAGTGCGCGACCAAGCGGCCTGGCTGCATCGCCTTGGGCTTGCACACAATAACTGTGGACCAGCTTGTGGATAACCCGTGCGCCAACAGGTGCAATGCCCGGCCAGACAAGGCCCAGGTGCAGTTGATCATTTTTTATACAGTCATGGGCAAGGCAGTAACTGCCGCTGTGCATTATCCTCAATACCTTTCTTTAACCACCGACCACGGAGCGCGTTCACATGGCTGACACAAAAACCGCACTTATCATCGGTGCCTCGCGCGGGCTTGGCCTGGGCCTGGTGCAGCGCCTGAACGAAGACGGCTGGAACATCACCGCCACCGTGCGCAACCCGCAGCAACCCGGCGCCCTGGCAGGCGTGCCCGGTGTGCGCATCGAACAGCTGGAAATGAACGACACCGCCCAGCTCGATCGCTTGCAACAACGCCTGCAAGGTCAGGTATTCGACCTGGTGTTCGTCAACGCGGGCGTCATGGGCCCCCTGCCGCAAGACCTGGAAACAGTACAGAGCAACGACATCGGCGACCTGTTCATGACCAATGCCGTGGCCCCGATCCGCGTGGCCCGCCGCCTGGTCGGCCAGGTACGCGAAGGCAGCGGCGTGCTGGCCTTCATGAGCTCGATCCTGGGCAGCGTGACAATCCCCGACGGTGGTGAAATCTGCCTGTACAAGGCAAGCAAAGCCGCGTTGAACTCGATGATCAACAGCTTCGTGGTCGAACAACAGCGCCCCGACCTGTGCGTGCTGGCCATGCACCCGGGCTGGGTGAAAACCGACATGGGTGGCGAAAACGCCGAAATCGACGTGCTCACCAGTACCCGCGGCATGCTCGACCAGATCAAGGCACAAAGCGGCAACGGCGGCCTGCGCTTCATCAACTACAAGGGCGAACCCTTGGTCTGGTGATTCACCGGGTCGCAGCCTGGCCGGGCGCAATGCCCGGCCAGGCCCTGTAGAATGGCGGCAACCGTACCTGATTGAGATGATCCACTATGTATGACTGGTTGAACGCCCTGCCCAAGGCCGAACTGCACCTGCACCTGGAAGGCTCGCTGGAGCCCGAGTTGCTGTTCGCCCTGGCCGAGCGCAACAAGATTGCCCTGCCCTGGGCCGATGTGGAGACCTTGCGGGGTGCCTATGCCTTCAACAACTTGCAGGAGTTCCTCGACCTGTATTACCAGGGCGCGGATGTGCTGCGTACCGAGCAGGACTTTTACGACCTGACCTGGGCCTACCTGCAACGCTGCAAAGCCCAGAACGTGATCCATACCGAACCGTTCTTCGACCCGCAAACCCACACCGACCGCGGCATCCCCTTCGAAGTGGTGCTCAATGGTATCAACCAGGCGCTCAAGGACGGCCGCAAGCAACTGGGCATCAGCAGTGGCCTGATCCTCAGCTTCCTGCGCCACCTCAGTGAAGAGGAAGCACAAAAAACCCTCGACCAGGCCCTGCCGTTCCGCGATGCGTTCATCGCCGTAGGCCTGGACAGCTCGGAAATGGGCCACCCGCCGAGCAAGTTCCAGCGCGTTTTCGACCGCGCTCGCAGCGAAGGCTTTGTTGCCGTTGCCCATGCCGGCGAAGAAGGCCCGCCCGAGTACATCTGGGAAGCGCTGGACCTGCTGCAAATCAAGCGTATCGACCACGGCGTACGCGCCATCGAGGACGAGCGGCTGATGCAACGCATCATCGATGAGCAGATCCCGCTCACGGTGTGCCCGCTGTCCAACACCAAGCTTTGCGTGTTCGACCATATGAGCCAGCACAACATCCTCGACATGCTCGAACGCGGCGTGAAGGTCACGGTCAACTCGGACGACCCGGCCTACTTCGGCGGCTACGTGACGGAAAATTTCCACGCCCTGCACACCCACCTGGGCATGAACGAAGACCAGGCCCGTCGCCTGGCGCAGAACAGCCTGGATGCCCGGCTGGTCTGATTGAACGAAGGCGTTGCGCTCAACCGACCTGCAACGTCGCCACGCGGGCTATGCGATTGATCTGCTGGATACCCAGCGCAGAGATATGCAACGCCCGCGTGTCCTCGGCCTCACGCATCCAGCCAGATTGCATGAACAGCCTGAACAAGGCTTGGCCCAGCACACCGCCCAGGTGCGGGGCCTGGTCGTCCCACTCGGTGCAACGGCAGATCACGCAACCACGTTGCTGGTGTGGCGCCAGGGCATCGATGTAGACCCCAACCAAGGCCAACTGCGCCCGCCCTTCATCACTGACCATCAACTGTCGACCGCTGCCTTCCAGCCAGCCGGCCACCACCAGGCGATGATACAGCTCACTGGCCAACTCCCCGCCAAGGTGATCGCCACAACGGCGCGCCCTGCGCATCGACATGGGCAGCGGTGAGACCGGCGCCTTTGCCCGCTCCCCCCTGGCGCTCACCAGCTGAACGCTGGCCAGGGCCTCCACGGCTGCCCCCACCTGCGGTGTCGCCAGGCGGAAATAGCGCTTGCGGCCCCTTGCTTCATGCCTGAGCAAACCGGCCGACGACAGCAACGAAAGGTGCGCGCAAGCCGATGACGAAGTCAGACCGGTCATTATCGCGAGCTCATTGGCGAGCCGTGGCGTGCCATCGATCAATGCCCAGAGCATGGCACTACGCTTGGGGTCGGCCATCAGGCTGGCTATCTGGCTGATGCTGCTGGCTGCGTTCATATCCCTGTAACTCCCTGCAAGTTCACTGTGTGGACGCGATGGCCAACCCTGGCAGGGAAGCACCTCTCGCTGTCACTGGCCTGGGTCGCCAGTATAAGCCGCAGAAAACGCCGTTCAGACGACCACGTGCCGACGCACCGACGGCATAAAGCCACTGGGTATGCCTACCCATGGCAACAAGCGCAGCGGCCTTGGAAATCGCCCGAAGCCCGGTCAGCCAAAGCTCCGATGGACGCTTGCAGGGGGTGCTGAAATATCTTGATGAAAAAAGACTTGCTGCAGTTTCAGATACGGCCCACAGCCATGTTCCACAAATAGCGCGAAACAAAGCGAAGGTTCTGCAGGTTTGCGGGCATTACGCCCGAGGCCGGAACCAGGGTTTGAGCAATGCGCCTGTCGACCGTCAGTCAGGACACGGATACAGCGCGTGGCAGGCACGAGGGGCAGCGCTACACTTGAGCGGCTCCCCCTTCTGGAGGTATGCCGCGATGAAAATTGTCGTCAGCGCATCGAGCCGAAACCCTGCCTGCCCCTGGCAGGTCCAGCTCGATCAACACGTGGTCAGTTTCCGCAGCGAGGCCGAGGCGCGGGCCTTCGTCGCCACGCTGGAGACCCGCCTGCAGGCACCCCACCCGCTTATGCGGGACGCCTGGCCTGCAAGCGTCGGGTCAGCAGCGCGACACTGACCGCCAGTGCACCGCACAAGCTGATCACCATCGCCATGGGTACCGCACTGCCATCATGCAGCAGGCCGACCAGTGCCGCCGCCCCTGCGGCGACGCTGAACTGCAGGCAGCCCATCAGTGCCGAGGCGCTGCCAGCCCGTGCGCCCTGCCCGCTCATGGCGCAGGCAGAGGCGTTAGGGATGATGCAGCCCAGGCTGGCGATGCAGATGAATAGCGGTACCAGCAGCGGCCACAACTGTGCCGGCTGCAACGCTGCCACGCCCAACAGCGCCAGGCCTGCCGCCAGGTAAACCCACACCCCGCGCGCCAACAGAAACGCCGGCCCACGCTTGGCCAGCAAACGTGCATTCACCTGCGCCACCAGGATAAAGCCGGCGGCATTGGTACCAAACAGCCAACCGTAATGCTCGGCCGGCACGTCATAGAGCTTGATGAACACAAAAGGCGAACCGGCGATGTAGGCAAACATGCCGGCAATGGCGATACCACCGGTCAAGGCATGGCCAAGGAACACCCGGTCAGCAAGCAACCGCAGGTACTGGCGCAAAGCGCCAGACAGCGGCTGACGCGGCATGTGCTCAGGCAGGCTTTCCGGCAGGCCAAGGCTGACCGCCAGCAGGCAGCCGGCACTGAACAGGCTCAAGGCCAGGAAGATCGACTGCCAGCCCGCCAGGTTCACCAGCACCCCGCCCAGCATCGGTGCCAGGATCGGCGCCAGGCCCATGACCAGCATCAGTTGCGAAAACACCTTGGCCGAGGACACCGGGTCGCACTTGTCGCTGACGATAGCCCGCGACAGCACCATACCGGCACAACCGCCCAGTGCCTGGACGAAGCGCGCCAGCACCAGGGTGTCGAGGTTGGGCGCATAGGCACAGGCCAGCGACGCCAGGGTGAACAGGGTTACCCCGAACATCAGCGGTATGCGCCGGCCAAAGCGGTCGGCTACCGGGCCATAGGCCAACTGGCCGATAGACAGGCCGAGGAAATAAGCGGCCAAAGTGGCCTGGATGTGTTTTTCATCGGTAGCGAACGCCTGCGCCATGGCCGGGAAGGCGGGCAGGTAGAAGTCGATCGCCAAGGGCCCGAACGCACTGAGTGCGCCCAGGATGAGCACCATTCGCAGGTTCATCAGGAATCCATAGCAGGCTAAGCAAGTGCACGATTCTACCTGCTGTGGAGCCGCTCAGGCTGAAAACATTTGCAACAAACATCGGGCCTTGCGGTGACAGCTGTCTCGCTCGAAACCTGAAACTGCCGTGCTCCCTGTGGGAGCGGGCGTGCCCGCGAATCAGGCACCGCGGTGGATGGCACCGGCTACGCCGGTGTTCGCGGGCACGCCCGCTCCCACCGGTAAGTCTCCCACTGGCAAGTCTTCAGGCCAGTTCGGCCTGATAACCCTCATCCCGAATGGCCGTAAGGATCTGCTCCTGCCCCAGTTCACTCTGCACCCGTACCTGCTTCGCCGCCAGGTCGATCTCTACCTTGGCCGCCGCATCCTGCTCCTGCACCGCCCGGGTCACGGCTTTCACGCAATGGCCGCAGGTCATGCCTTGTACATTGAACACTTGCATGGGGTTACCTCCTTCAGGTTTTCAACGAGTCTCAAGCTTGCCATCGGGGCAAGGTCAAGCCCGGCCAGCAACACCTGGGGTGGAAATCCGCGCCCACGTCGGCCAAGCTTCGCGTTTGACGATCAGGCAAGCAGGAGATTTTTCATGTTCAGGGCAGCATTGGGCGTCGTCGGGCTATTGAGCGCGCTGGCTGCGGTGCCACCGGCTAGCGCCGAGGGCAATTCGGACTACAGCGTACTGATCATTTCCCGGGAACGCCTGGAAGTGGCCACCCACTGCGAAATCGGCGTCTACCTCAACGATCAGCTTTCCGGGCGTGTGTTCCAGGAACAATCCACCTCGTTCAACCTGCCGCCCGGCCCGGTAGATGTGCGCCTGCGCCTGCTGCCGGGGCAGATGCCAGGCTGCGCAGCGGGCATCGAAGACCAACGCAGCACACGCTTGAACCTGCAGGCGGGCCAGATCAACAAATACCGCATCGCCATGGGGCATCATGGGCTGGAGTTGAAGCGAGCCGGCCTGGGCTATTGACCTTCCCTGCATGGCAAGGTTGATGCTGGAGGCCTGTCCAAGGAGGAGAGCCATGCCCGCATCCACCACATATGACCTGCCGATCTCCGGCATGACCTGCGCCAGCTGTGCCGGCCGGGTCGAACGCGCCCTGCGCAAGGTCACCGGCGCTGAACAGGTCAGCGTCAACCTCGCCACCGAACAGGCCCGGGTCCAGGCCCCGGCCGACAGCCTGCCAGCCCTGCTCGACGCCGTGCGCGAGGCCGGCTACGGGGTGCCCAGCCGTACCGTCGAGCTGCAGATTGGCGGCATGACCTGCGCCAGCTGCGTCGGCCGCGTAGAGCGCGCCCTGGGCAAGCTGCCCGGGGTCGAGCAGGTCAGCGTCAACCTCGCCAGTGAACGCGCGCACCTCAAGGTGCTCGCGGCCGTCGACGACAACCTGCTGATCGACGCCGTGCACAAGGCCGGCTACAGCGCCAGCCTGCCGCAAACGGCCAATCACGACCAAAGCGTTGCCCAGCGCCGGTTGCGCAATGAGCGCCTGGCGGTCGGCGCAGCCTTGCTGTTGGCCCTGCCACTGGTATTGCCAATGCTGGTGCAGCCGTTCGGCCTGCACTGGATGTTGCCCGCATGGGCGCAGTTCCTGCTGGCCACGCCGGTGCAGTTCATTCTCGGCGCGCGCTTTTACGTAGCCGCCTGGAAGGCCGTGCGCGCCGGCGCCGGCAACATGGACCTGCTGGTGGCGCTAGGCACCAGCGCTGGCTACGGCTTGAGCCTGTACCAGTGGGCGCAGGCCCCTGCCGGCATGGCCCCACACCTGTACTTTGAAGCGTCGGCCGTGGTGATTGCCCTGGTGTTGCTGGGCAAGTACCTGGAAAGCCGTGCCAAGCGCCAGACCGCCAGCGCCATTCGCGCCCTTGAGGCACTGCGCCCGGAGCGCGCCCTGCGTGTAGTCGACGGCCAGGAGCAAGACGTGGCCATCGCCCAGCTGGTGCTGGGCGACCTGGTACTGGTCAAGCCCGGCGAGCGGTTCCCGGTCGACGGTGTGGTCGAAGACGGCAGCAGCCATGCCGATGAAGCCCTGATCAGCGGCGAGAGCCTACCGGTACCCAAGCAGCCCGGCGACAGTGTCACCGGTGGTGCCATCAACGGCGAAGGCCGGTTGCTGGTGCGCACCCAGGCGCTGGGCACCGAAACCGTGCTGGCCCGTATCATCCGCCTGGTGGAAGACGCCCAGGCCGCCAAGGCGCCGATCCAGAAGCTGGTCGACCGGGTCAGCCAATTGTTCGTCCCGGCGGTGCTGGTACTGGCACTGATCACCCTGATCGGCTGGTGGCTGGCCGGCGCACCGCTGGAAACCGCACTGATCAACGCCGTTGCCGTGTTGGTCATCGCCTGCCCCTGTGCCCTCGGCCTGGCCACACCTGCAGCAATCATGGCCGGCACTGGGGTTGCCGCCCGCCACGGCATCCTGATCAAGGACGCCGAAGCCCTGGAGCGTGCCCATGCGGTCAACCGCGTGGTCTTCGACAAGACCGGCACGCTTACCTCCGGCAGCCCCCGGGTGGTCCATAGCCAGGCGCAAGTGGGCAGCAGTGCCGACCTGCACCGTTTGGCCGGCGCCCTGCAGCGCGGCAGCGAGCACCCACTGGCCAAGGCGGTGCTGGATGCCTGCGCCGATCAGGGGCTGGACGTGCCAAGCGTAACCGACAGCCAGTCGCTGACCGGTCGCGGTATTGCCGGGCGTGTAGAAGGCCGCGAGCTGGCCCTGGGCAACCGCCGCCTGCTCGACGAAAGCGCCCTGCAGCCCGGTGACCTGGCCGCCAAGGCCCAGGCCTGGGAAGCCGAGGGTCGCACCCTGTCGTGGCTCATCGAACGCGGCACGCAACCTCGTGTTCTGGGCCTGTTCGCCTTTGGTGACAGCCTCAAGCCCGGCGCCGCACAGGCGATCGACACCCTGCACGCACAGCACATCAGCAGCCACCTGCTGACCGGCGACAACCGCGGCAGCGCCAAAGTGGTGGCCGACGCTCTGGGCATCGACGATGTGCATGCCGAAGTCCTGCCTGCCGACAAGGCCGCCACCGTGGCCGCACTCAAGCGCAATGGCGTGGTTGCCATGGTCGGCGATGGCATCAACGACGCCCCGGCCCTGGCTGCCGCCGATATCGGCATTGCCATGGGTGGCGGTACCGACGTGGCCATGCAGGCCGCCGGCATCACACTGATGCGAGGTGACCCACGCCTGGTGCCGGCCGCCCTGGAGATCAGCCGCAAGACCTACGCCAAGATCCGCCAGAACCTGTTCTGGGCGTTCATCTATAACCTCATCGGCATCCCGCTGGCGGCGCTGGGTTACCTCAACCCGGTACTGGCCGGCGCCGCCATGGCCCTGTCCAGCGTCAGCGTGGTCAGCAACGCGCTGTGGCTCAAGGCGTGGAAACCCACCAGCACCACCGAGGAAGCGCCATGAACATCGGCCAGGCCGCCCGCCGCAGCGGGCTTAGCACCAAGATGATCCGTTATTACGAATCCATCGGCCTGCTCAAACCTGCCACGCGCAGCGACAGCGGCTACCGCCTGTACCAGGCAGAAGACTTGCACAGCCTGGCCTTCATCAAGCGCTCCCGCGACCTGGGCTTTTCCCTGGAAGAGGTCGGCAAGCTGCTGACCCTGTGGCAGGACCGCCAACGTGCCAGCGCCGATGTGAAAGCACTGGCCATGCAGCACATCGATGAGCTGAACCGGCGCATCGAGGAGCTGGTGAGCCTGCGCGATACCCTTGGCGAGCTGGTTTCGCATTGCCAGGGGGACGACCGCCCGGACTGCCCGATCCTCAAGGACCTGGCCAATGGCGCTGCTGGAAACTGCTGTCACTGATCGGTCACCCGCGTTTGGTATGCCATAAGCGTCCAAACGCGACCGAATAGTCATCAACCGCGACTTTATCCAAGAAATACGGGCGTTATGCTTCATAAAAACCGGAATGCTGCCGATGTACTGGCTACCTGCCTCGTGGGTCGACAATAAAAATTCCGGGAGCGTCGATGAGCATCAAACAGAAACTGACCTGGGCATTCGCGGTCATCGCCGGCTTGCCCATTGTCCTCGTGGCCACCCTGGTGGTCCTCAACCTGCGCGGCGAAGCCCGCGACGGATTCCTCGACGGTAGCAGCCGGGAAATCCGCCAGGTCAGCAACGCGATGAACATCTTCTTCCAGGGCATCAACCAGAACGTCGAGTACATGGCTTCGCAGCCAATGGTCGCCGCCACCGGCAGCGAGCTGAACAAGTACATGAGCGCCGCCCCGTCCTACGAACTGGGCGAGCACGCCAGCAAGCTCCTCGAGTTCATGACCCGCCTGGCCAACTCACATCCCTCCTATGCCTACCTCTCCTACGGGGTGAACGACGGCGGCTACACGGGCTGGCCGGCCGGGCAGAAGTTCGTCAATTACGACCCACGCACCCGCCCCTGGTACCAGCTGGCCATGGCCAACCCAGGCAAGACCGTGCGCACCGGTGCCTACTACTGGGCCGCCGACGACGCGGTGCTGGTCAGTACCGTGCGGGCCGTGGCGAACCAGCTTGGCAACCCCGGCGGCGTGGTCAACATCGACGTGTCGCTCAAAGGCCTGACCGAGATCGTCAAACAGATCAAGCTGGGTGAAAGTGGTTACCTGATGCTGGTGGAAAGCAACGGCAACGTCATGGTCGACCCACGCGACGCCGCTCACAACTTCAAGCAGCTGGCCAGCTTTGGCGACGGCTATGCCGCACTGGCCAAGGCCGGCAAAGGCCTGGTCGAGGTCGAGCTCAATGGCGTGCGCTACATGGCCAACGTCTACCCCGACGAGCAGCTGGGCTGGACCTTCATCGGCCTGATCGAGCAAAGCGAAGTGATGCAGACCACCACCCGGCTCACCTGGCTGATCGGCGTTATCGCCGTGGTGCTGGCCGCGCTGTTCGCAGTGGTGGGTGCAGCCTTCGCCAAGCTGATCGTGCGCCCGATCAACAGCGTCACCAGCGGCCTGGAAGACATTGCCCAAGGCGAGGGCGACCTGACCCGCAACCTGGAAATCCGTGGCCGCGACGAAACCGCGCAACTGGCCAGCTGGTTCAACCAGTTCCTCGGTGCCATTCGCAGCCTGATCCAGCACATCGGCGCTGCTGCCGGCAAAATCCTCAGCACCTCCAGCAGCTCGACCCGTGTTTCCAGCGACATGGCCGAGGCCGCAGGCCGCCAGCGCGAGGCCGTGGACATGGTTTCCACCGCCTTCCACGAAATGGTCGCCACCGCCAACGAAGTGGCCCGTTCCTGCAGCCAGGCGGCGCAGTCGGCCGACAGCGGCCAGCAGCAAGCCCGCGAAGGCCAGCAGCAGATCGACGCTGCGGTGCAAAGCGTCGACCGCCTGAGCCACGAAATCGAACAATCTGCGCAGTCGATCCAGCAGCTGGAGCGTGACAGCAACGCCATCCAGTCGATCCTCGGCACCATTCGCTCGATTGCCGAACAGACCAACCTGCTGGCCCTCAATGCTGCCATCGAAGCCGCCCGTGCCGGTGAGCAGGGCCGTGGCTTTGCCGTGGTGGCCGATGAAGTGCGGGCCCTGGCCAAGCGCACTGCCGACTCCACGGCCGAAATCGACGGCCTGCTGGGCAACCTGGCCAGCCGCACTGCCGAAGTGGCCGACCAGATGCATGCCAGCCTGGAAGTGTCGCAGCAGTCGGTGAGCCGTATTGGCCTGGCCCGCGACAGCTTCGGGCAGATCCGTGAGTCGGTGGATGTGATCCGCGACATGAACACGCAGATCGCCACGGCGGCCGAGGAACAACACCAGGTGGCCGAGGACATCAACCGGCACATCAGCCAGATCCACGGGGATGCGCAGCTGGTGGCCGAACTGGCCCAAGCGGCGCGCCAGGACTCCGAGAGCCTGGCTGGGCTGTCCAATGAGCTGGATTCGCTGGTGCGCAGGTTCCGCACCTGATTGACGCATTGCCTATACCGGCCCTATCGCCGGCAAGCCAGCTCCCACAGGGACTGCAAAGCCCCTGAGGCAGCGGGGTCCTGTGGGAGCTGGCTTGCCGGCGATAGGCCGGAACAGGCAAACGATGCCTAGAGTTTCAACTCGCCAGGGGTAGCCCCAAATAGCTGCTTGAACGCCGCAATGTAGGCCGAAGTGGAGTCATACCCACACCCCAACGCCGCCTCGGTCACATTCTCCCCCGCCTCCAGCAGCGCCAGCGACGACAGCAACCGCATGCGCTGGCGCCAGTTGCGGAAGCTCAACCCCGTCTCCCGCTGGAACAGCCGCATCAGCGTCTTCTCCGAACACCCCAGCTCCCGCGCCCATTGCTGCAAGGTCTGCGGCTGGTCCGGTGCGGCCATCAAGCCGTTGCACAGGGCCAGCAACCCTGGGTGGCGGGGCAGCGGCAGTGAAAACCCGACTTCCGGCAAGGTGCACAATTGGTCGAGCAGCACCGCCACCAGACGCGCCTCGGCGCTGTCGCCCTCCGGGTAGTCCGGCGCAAACAGGCAAAACTGTTTGATCAGCTCGCGCGCCAGTGGCGTCACTTCCAGCACCCGGCATTGCTCCGGGGCCCATGGGCAGGCATCGCGGCGCACATACAGGCTGCGCATCTCGGCCTGCACGGAGGTGACCACTTCGTGTTCGGCATCGGCAGGGATCCACACACCCCACTGGGGCGGGGCGAAGTAACTGCCGTCGCGCGTGTATACGCCGAGTACGCCGCTGATGGCGTAGGAAAACTGCACCCAGTCGTGCTGGTGGCGGGTGGTCCAGGAGCCGGCGCCGAGGCTTTCGGCACGGGCATAGAGGGGCCTGGGCAAGTGGTCCAGCGCCGGGATAGCGCGGGGATGTCCGATGATCGGCATGGCGGTTTCTTGTAGTTATGAGCAGACAAGCCTAACAGTTGGGGGTAGGACTGTGGCATCTGTGCTGCCTTCTTCGCGGGCTTGCAGAAGATCACCGCTCGACGATAACGGTTATTCCCTGCCCACCCGCCGCACAAATCGAAATCAGCCCACGCCCCTTCCCCGCCGTGGCCAGCAACTTGGCCAGGTTGGCCAATATCCGCCCCCCGCTCGCCGCGAACGGGTGCCCAGCCGCCAGCGAGCTGCCCTTGACGTTGAGTTTGCTGCGGTCAATCGCGCCAAGCGGCGCATCCAGCCCCAACCGCTCGCGGCAATAGTCGGCATCCTCCCAGGCCTTGAGCGTGCACAGCACCTGGGCGGCAAAGGCTTCATGGATCTCGTAGTAGTCGAAGTCCTGCAGGGTCAGGCCATTGCGCGCCAGCAAACGTGGCACGGCATACACCGGCGCCATCAACAGCCCTTCGCGGCCCGTGACGAAATCCACCGCAGCGGTTTCGCCATCGACCAGATAAGCCAACACCTCAAACCCCTGCTGCGCAGCCCATTCCTCCGTGCCCAACAACACCACCGAGGCGCCGTCGGTCAGCGGCGTGGAGTTACCCGCCGTCAGCGTGCCCTGGCCACTGCGGTCGAAGGCGGGCTTGAGCTTGGCCAACTGCTCGAGGGTCAAGTCGGGACGCAAGTTGTTGTCCCGCGTCAGCGACAGAAAAGGGGTCAGCAAGTCATCCTGCCAGCCCTCGGTGTACGCGGCGGCCAGCTTCTGGTGGCTGAGCAACGCCAGCTCGTCCTGCTCTGCACGGCCAATGCGCCAGGCCTGGGCCATGCGCTCGCAATGCTCGCCCATCGACAACGCCGTGCGCGGTTCGCCATTGCGTGG
The DNA here is from genome assembly GCF_022760795.1 of Pseudomonas sp. BP01. NCBI lineage: Bacteria > Pseudomonadati > Pseudomonadota > Gammaproteobacteria > Pseudomonadales > Pseudomonadaceae > Pseudomonas > Pseudomonas sp. BP01. The sequence goes on along the minus strand of NZ_JAFBKA010000032.1, from coordinate 54,592 downwards.
TAATTCGGGTTTCAGATGGTGAGGCCGCAGCTTGAGGAAAGGCTTGAGTCGCTCGCCCAGGCTTTTGCCACGGTTGGCCTGCAGCAGGATGTGACGCAGGCCTTCGTTGACGGCAATCGGTGCATCGGAGGTGCTATCCACACCACCGGCAATACCGCAATCGATCTGCCCCAGGGCAATCTTGTTGGCCACCAGTAGCGCAGCTTCCAGCCCGGTGCCACAGGCTTGCTGGATGTCATAGGCCGGGGTCTGCGGCGACAGGCGCGAACCCAGCACACATTCACGGGTCAGGTTCATGTCACGGGAATGCTTGAGCACCGCGCCAGCCACCACCTCCCCCAACCGCAACCCATGCAGGCGATAACGCTCGATAAGGCCTTCGAGTGCGACGGTGAGCATCGCCTGGTTGCTGGCCGTGGCATAGGCGCCATTGGAGCGGGCAAAGGGAATTCGGTTGCCGCCCAGGATCGCGACCCGGCGAAGTAAACGCATGTGCTTGTTCCTCCTGAAACAATTTGATCCGTACAGCCTAGGTGTTTTTACCGCTTTCGAACGACCTTGCCACAAAGTTGGTCCACACTTTCAAGCTTGCCTTTGCGGAGACCCACTCATGAGCGATCGCTACCTCGGTTTTGCCAACTCCAACCTCGGCCGCCGGCTCGTGGATGCCCTTGGCCTGCCAAGCCCTGCGCCGCTGGAGCGCTGGCAGGCCGGCCGCCTGCGCCCGGTCGAAGGGGCACTGGTGCTGGGTGGCGGGCCACTGGCAGCCCAGGTCGAAGCCATCGCCCCGCGCCTGACCGACGCGCTATACAGCTTCAATGCCGACAACCTGCAGGCCGAAGCCTGGGTGGCCGGCCTGGGGCCGAAAATCAAAGCCGTGGTGTTCGATGCCAGTCATCTGTCCGACAGCGATGCGCTGAAGCAGTTGCGCGAATTTTTCCAGCCACTGCTACGCAGCCTGGCCCCGTGCGCCCATGTCGTGGTATTGGGGCGCGCTCCGGAAAGCCTCGACAACCCGTTGGCCAGCGTTGCCCAACGGGCCCTTGAAGGCTTCAGCCGCTCGCTGGCCAAGGAACTGCTCAATGGTGCGACCGCCCAGCTGCTGTATGTCGCCCCCGGCGCCGAAGACCAGCTGGAAGGCGCCTTGCGGTTTTTCCTCTCGCCCAAGAGTGCGTTCATTTCTGGCCAGGTACTGCGCCTGGAAGCGTGCACCAGCCAGGTAGACGACTGGACCCGCCCGCTGGGTGGCCGCCGCGCCTTGGTCACGGGTGCGGCACGCGGCATCGGCGCCGCGATCGCCGAAACCCTGGCGCGGGACGGCGCCGATGTGCTGCTGCTGGATGTGCCGCAGGCCAGCCAGGACCTCGACGCCCTCGCCGCACGCCTGGGTGGCAAGGCGCTGCCACTGGATATCTGCGCCAGCGATGCGGCAACGCAACTGCTCGCCGCCCTGCCCGACGGCATCGACATCGTGGTGCACAACGCCGGCATCACCCGCGACAAGACCTTGGCCAACATGACCCCGGAATACTGGGACGCGGTCATGGCGGTTAACCTCAAGGCACCGCAACTACTAACCCAGGCGCTGTATGACAACGGCGCACTGGGGGAAAACGCGCGCATCACCCTGCTGGCCTCGGTCAGTGGCATCGCCGGCAACCGTGGGCAGGCCAACTATGCCGCGAGCAAGGCCGGGCTGATCGGCCTGGCCCAAGCCTGGGCGCCCCGGCTCGCCGAGCACGGCGGCAGCATCAACGCTGTCGCCCCCGGTTTCATCGAAACCCACATGACCGCGGCCATGCCCATGGGCCTGCGCGAGGCCGGGCGGCGCTTGAGCTCGCTGGGCCAGGGCGGCCGCCCGCAGGACGTCGCCGAAGCCATCGCCTGGCTCAGCCAGCCAGGCTCCGGGGCGGTCAACGGCCAGGTGCTGCGCGTATGCGGCCAGGCCTTGATGGGAGCGTGAACATGAGCAGAAACTGGCATGACCTGCAAAGCCCGGCTGCCCGCGCCAGCCTGTACCTGCGTGCAGCCAGCAAGCGCAGCATCAGCGGTGACCGCTTGCCGGAGGATGGCCTGCGCTGTTTCATCCCGGTTCAGCCGGGCAACCTGGCAGCCTATCGACGGCTTTGCCACTTTACCGACGATGGCCGCCTGCCAGGCACTTACCCCCACATCATGGCATTCACGCTGCAGTTGCAGTTGATGACCGCCCAAAACTTCCCTTTCCCGCTGCTCGGGCTGGTGCACCTGCATAACCGCATCGAGGTGCTGCGCCCGCTTGGTGGTATCGAAGGGCTGCGCTTTGCGGTGTATGCGCAAAACCTGCAGCCGCATGCCAAGGGCGGCACCTTCGACCTGGTTACCGAGGCAGACGACGGCATTGGCCTGCTCTGGCGCGAGACCAGCCGCATGCTGGTGCGCGGGCTGAAGCTGGAGGGCCTGGCAGGCGAGCCGGCCGACGATGAACCGGCGCCATTGCCCGAGGCCACCCGCTGGTACGCCGACAGTGATATCGGCCGGCGTTATGCCAAGGTGTGCGGGGACTACAACCCTATCCACCTCAGTGCCGCCAGCGCGCGGCTGTTCGGCTTCCCCACGGCCATTGCCCATGGCATGTGGAGCAAGGCCATGGCCCTGGCGGCACTGCGTGGGCACATGCCACACAGCGGCTATGCCTTTGAAGTGGATTTCCGCAAACCGGTACGGTTGCCGTCGGAAGTGGTACTCAGTGCCAGTGAGGCGGGGCCTGCGGGGGCGTTGCGGCTGGATGGGCATGGGGACGTGCTGCATATGGTCGGAGGGTGGAGTCCCCTGTAGGACCGTGTCGTAGTGGGATGCGCTTGCTTTGCATCGGGCCTGGGCCGAAGCTATGCAGCATTAGGAGACCCCGATGAACCTGCAAGAACTTACCCAACGCCTGCACCAGATCCGCGACAACAATGACTGGCGCGGCTTTCATAGCCCGAAGAACCTGGCCATGGCCGCCAGCGTCGAAATGGCCGAGCTGGTGGAAATCTTCCAATGGCTGAGCGAAGACCAATCGCGCCAGCTGCCTGCCGACAAACTCGCCCACGCCGGCCAGGAGGTCGGTGATGTGGTGCTCTACCTGTTGCTGCTGTGCAGCGAGCTGGGCCTGGACATGGACCAGGTAGTGCGGGCCAAGCTGGCCGACAGCGAGAGGCGCTTCGCCCGATGAACGACCGTCACTTCGATGAGCTGGCCACCCGCTTTGCCGAGAAGATCTACGGCGGCGCCAAGGGCGCGATCCGCCTGGCCGTGCTGCAGGCCGACCTGGCCGAGGCACTGCCCGATCGCCCGCTGCGCATCCTCGACATCGGCGCCGGGCTGGGTCACATGGCCTTGTGGCTGGCCCAGCGTGGCCATCACCTGACCCTGGCCGAGCCCGCCGCCCCCATGCTCGACGGCGCCCGGGCGCGCTTTGCCGAGGCCGGCCAGACTGCCACGTTCATCCAGGCCCCCTGGCAAGACCTGCTCGGCCAACTGACCGAGCCCTACGACCTGGTGCTGTGCCATGCCGTGCTCGAATGGCTGGCAGAACCCGAAAGCATCCTGCCCGTGCTGCACCAGCTCACGGCCCCTTCCGGGTGGCTGTCACTGGCGTTCTACAACCGCGACGCGCTGGTTTATCGCAACCTGCTCAAGGGCCATTTCCGCAAGTTGCGCAGCAACCGGCTGGAAGGTGAAAAGCAGAGCCTGACCCCACAGAAACCCCTTGATCCACGGGAGCTCAAGGCGCAACTTGATGCTATGTGGCAGGTTGAAAGCGAGAGCGGCGTGCGGGTGTTTCACGATTACATGCCCAAAGAGTTCCAGGGCAAGGCCGAGCTGCTCGACCTGCTGGAAATGGAACTGGCCTACCGCCGCCACCCCGGCTTCGCCGGGCTTGGCCGCTACCTGCACTGGGTGTGCCGCCCCCGTTGACCCGCCCGCCGGGAGGAATACATGCCGTACCGTCTGTTGTGCCTGGCCCTGCTGCCGCTTGCCCTGGCTGCCTGCCAAGGCAGCAACCCGTATGTGGCCAGCAGCCGTCCGCTGCCCCCGGCCCCCGCCCAAGCGGCCACCACCTTCGACGCCAGTGCCTACCCCGCGCCCGCGCGCGATTATGGGCACTACCGCAGCTGGAGCTGGCGCGATGGCCAGTTGCCCAGCGGCTCGGCCAATGCCGACCCGTCGCAACTGGCCGATGCCGTCAGTGGCGCACTCGACCAGCATGGCCTGCGCCCTGCCCGAGGGGCCGCCGGCGACTTGCTGGTGAGCGCCGACATACGCCTGGAAAAACGCCTGCGCCAGGTGCGTGACTACGACACCTACGACCCCTACTACGGCCCCTACCCCTACGGGGGTGTCGGCTATGGCGGCTACCGCAATGGCTACGGGGGCTATGCCAGCGTGCCCATCGTGCGCACCTACGAGGTGGAGGTGATGGTGGTGCGCATCGACCTGTACGACGCCCGCAACGGCCAGCCGGTGTGGAGCGCCAGCGCCGAAAGCGGCAGCGACAAGGACTCGCCGCGTGAACGCGAAAGCGCCTTGCGCGATTCTGTGCACAAGGCGCTCAGCGGCTATCCTCCCAGTTAATAGCTAACGGAGAACCATCATGTTGCGCCGTCTCGTTCTACTGTCATTCGCGTTACTGCTTGCCGCCTGCTCCAGCAATAACGTGCAGCAGGATTTCGATGCCAGCCGTGATTTTGCCGCCTACCGCAGCTGGGCGTGGCAAGAACCGGGCCTGCAGTACCGCCCGGATGATCCACGGATCAAGAGTGACCTCACCGAGCAGCGCATTCGCCAGGCGGTGGCAGACCAGCTCGACCAGCGCGGCCTGCGCCCGGTACAAGGCGGCGCGCGGCCTGACCTGACGGTGCGCACGTATCTGATCGTGGAACAGCGCCAGCAACAGATCACCACCAACTATGGCGGTGGCTGGGGTGGCTACTGGGGCGGCTACTGGGGCGGCCCGATGTATAACGAGACCCGCAGTGTCGACTACAAGGTTGCCACCATTCAGGTCGACATGTTCGACGGGCGTGACGGCAAGCTGGTGTGGCGCGGCAGTGCCGAGCAAATCATGAACAACTACCCGCCAAGCCCGGAAGAACGCAACAGCGCCATTCACAAAACCGTAAGCCAGGTGCTGGCCAACTACCCGCCGGGTAGCAAGAAATAACATTCAAACGCGGCTTTTGCATGCACCGCGGACTCTGTGGGAGCGGGTTCACCCGCGAAGCAAGCGACACGGTGCATGGCACCGTCTTCGCCGGTGTTCGCGGGTGAACCCGCTCCCACAGAGATCGCGATTCTGAACACGGCTGTACCTCCTGCCAGGTCTGTGACAACTACGACAAAATCCATTCCAGCCACGCCTTTTTCCCCTTCCCGCCCACTCGTGCACAGGTTCTTGACTATCTTCACTTAAGGAAACCTGACTGACCGGGTAGATGTGTTCAACATTTGGGAAAGGCGACCTGCCAATGCAAAGCATTGTTCTCCTGCTGTGGCTTGCCTTGTGCTCCGAACAGGATGTGCGTCAGCGCCAGATATCCGATCTGCTGACCTTGGGCGTGGCTGCGGGCGCCCTGTTCTGGCTGTTCGCCACCGGCCACAGCTGGATCGGCGCCGATGCCAGTGATGCCGGCTGGGCACTGGCCATCGTCATGCTGCTTACACTGCCCGGCTACATGCTCGGCCGCTTCGGTGCCGACGACGTCAAGCTGATGGGCGCACTGGCCCTGGCCACCAGCCCGCAATATGTGCTCGGCACGTTCATCGGCGCCGGTGTCAGCGTGCTGGTCTGGCTGCTCACCCGTCGGCGCCTGTGGACCCTGCTCAATCCCAAGGTGAAGAAGCGTTTGCAGGCCCTGACCGAACAAATGGGCGACAAACAGGCGTTCGTACCCTATGTGTTATCAGGTTTTCTTCTAACGGCCGTATGGATCCAATAACCCTTCCAGTGGTCCGATAACTTGTACACGTCTTGTACATATTCGCTTTGTGCGACTACTTTTAAGCTGCCAGAGCGTCTGGCACGGGAGCAGGGCCGTATAAGAACAGGGAGTTGATCGTGTCCAGACCAGTGAGTGAAGTGAAAGTGTTGGTGGTTGATGACCAACCGGTCATTGTCGAACAGCTAAGCGAATTCCTCGAAACCAAGGGCTATGTCTGCGTAACGGCCCAATCAACCGACGAAGCCATCAAGCACTATGTGTCAGACCCGGCCATCGGTCTGCTCATCTGTGACCTGCACATGCCGGATCGGGATGGCATCGAGCTGATGCGCGCTTTGAAAGAAATCAACGGCAACCAGCGCATATTCGAAGCCATCATGTTGACTGGGCGCGCCGAGAAGCAGGACGTGATCCGGGCGCTACGCGAAGGCTTCGCCGACTACTACCAGAAGCCGATGGACCTTGATGAGCTGCTGGCAGGGGTACGCCGGCAGGAAGAGGCGTTGCTGTCGCGCTTGCGCAGCGTCCGGGATCTGGGTGAATTGAACCAGCGTTTGCAGGATCTGGCCGACTCGGTGGACGAGCTGTACCAGGACCTGGAAAAAGCCCGTGGCCTAGGTACCCACCGGCGTGCCAGCGATGTGGAAGAGGCCGAAAACGAGCTGCCAGCTGCCTTCGAGAAACTGTCACCACGCCAACTGGAAGTCGCCCGGCTGGTAAGCAAGGGCAAGACCAATTACCAGATCGCCTGTGAACTGGGCATTACCGAAAACACCGTCAAGTTGTACGTGTCGCAGGTGTTGCGTTTGACCCACATGCACAACCGTACCCAGCTGGCATTGGCGCTGACGCCCAGCTCGTCGCCGGTGCATCTGAGGTTTACTACCCATTGAGGGGTTTCCCTGGAGATTGCCGGGGCTGCTTTGCAGCCCATCGCGACACAAGGCCGCTCCTACAGGCACCGCGCAACCCTCATGATACGGTGGACCTGTAGGAGCGGCCTTGTGTCGCGAAAGGGGCGCAAAGCGCCCTCTACATTTGAAACCCAACACTCAGGGTAAAACGAGGAGCGCGGTCCAGGCTATCCAACGCCACATCTGCCAAAGGCTTCGCCACCTCCAGCGCAACGTTGAAGTAGCGCCCATCCCCCAGCCGTACACCCAGTGCCGCCGAAGCCAGATGGGCATCGTCCACCGGCCCCCGGTTATGCCAGGCCTGCGCCACATCCACTGCCGCATAGGGCTGAACCAGCGCCAGCCCGCTACCTCGCAGGCTGTAGTTCAGTTCGTAAGCCACACCCCATCCCTTGTCCCCGTCCGCCTGATCACGCGGGTAGCCACGGCCGAAATGCTGACCACCAAAGCCCGCCCGTTCGCTGTCGGGTAGCCGGTCGTCACTCCAGTACAACGCACCCGACACAACGCCCTGAAAACGCGCTGACAGCGGGTCACTTTGCAGCCCAGACAACCTGAGTCGCAGAAAGTCCATGTCGTAGTCGGCGCCGCTGCGCGCCCCCAGGTAATCCAACCCCTGATAGACCCCGGCACTGATAATACGCAGGCGACTGCCTTCCACCTTGCGCCAGTCACCCTCGAAGGAAAGCGCGCGCACACTGGTGTCGTAGTCGTCCAGTTGGTCTTCGACGTGCTCGCTGACCGCGTACAAATGACCTTGCACGGCCATCCATTCGTTCGGCCTGACAACCACTGGCTGGCGCAGGCCCACTGCATAACGTTCACTGTTGCGCTCGCGGGTCATGTCACGGCCATCATCCAGGCGTATGCGCGTGCCCGGCTCACTGCGGTAGCGCGAAGCCGACAGCAGCAGTTGGCTACCGGCAGCGTCCAGGTACTGGCTGTAGTCCAGCCGCTGGTAATGCTCCTGGTCATCCCCCGCAGGCATCAACAGGCTGGCCTTGAGCTGTTCGGCAAAGCGGGTCTGGGCATTGCTGGTAGCCGTGAGCAGCGTCTGCGGATCGTCGCGATTGGAATGGGCCACGACTACAGTGGCGCTGAACGGCTTGCGCCGCCCATGTACGGTCAAGCGGGCCGCACCGTCAGCAGTTTGCGCCATCGCCAGCTCAGCCTCTATCGAAACGCCCGGCAAACGTTCAGCGAGCCCCAGGTAGCGCTCCAGCGTCTCCCGGGTCAGCGGGCGCTCGGCTTCCAGCTGCGTCAGCAGCTGCTGCAAATAGTCACTGGCCGGGCCGATATCGCCGTCTACGCGATAATCCCGAATATAACCTTCAACCAGCACCACATTTACCCGGCCATCGGCCACGTCCTGAGGTGGCAGGTAGGCGTAGGAAAGCAAATATCCTTCCTGCCGGTAGCGCTCGGTCAGGCGCTCGGTGTACTGCTGCAGCTCACCTAGCGTGACGTGGTGCCCGATCAGCGGCTGGTAGTGCTCACGCAAGTCGCTCAAGGGGAACACCGTCCCGCCTTCGAAGCGCACCTTGTGCAGGACCATACGCGTATCCGCAGGCGCCCAGGCCAGGCTATCGCCACTCGGCCCTGGCATGCGCAGGTTGGGGCTGACGGGGCGGTAGGTGTCCACCGGCAGATCAGTCTCGGGCAGGCGCCTTTCATATTCATGGCTGTCGAGAAAACCCGGCAACGACTCTGCCTGGGCCGCAAACGCCCAAGGCAGCAACAGCAAGGGCATGGCCAGAGGACGCATAGGGCGCTCCATGTTCCCATGGGTTGCGGGGCACCAGCCGGTCACACCCGTCACTTGCAAGCGTAGGTGCTGGCCCGGCTGCCGTCGAACGCCTACTCGCTGACCTGGAACGCCACCCTCGCCGTCTCGCCGCTTTCATCCAGCGCACTGAGCTCGGCCTGCCCGGCCTGCGGCAAGCGCACCAACAGGCTGTCCTGCCCTTGTGTCTCGCCCAGTGGCTGGCCATTGAGGAACCACCAGCGCCGCCCACCACCGCCCAGGGCCGATACATGCAGTTGCAACGGCTCGCTGCTGGTAGCCGGGCGCCGCAGGTTGTCACCCGGGCGCACGCCCACGATCGACAGCGGCGGCGCGCTGGCCGGCACCTGCGGCGGGCAGGCCGGGTCGATGGCCGGCAGCCGCGCCGCGCGCCGCTCCACGCGGGGCAGCCAAGGTTCCAGCGGGGCCGGCCACAAGACGATGTCGCGGGTCTTGGCGCTTGGGCAGCCGCCATCTACACGCAGCCCGTGGTCGTTGACCCACACGCTTTCGCGCAAGCCCAGGCCCAGCGGCTGGTCGGCGGCTTGCAGCGTCGGTGGCGTGGTGCCGTCCAGGGTCCAGGCGAAACGCTGGCGTCGGCAGTTGGGGTCCTGTTTGCTCATCAGCTGGCCCAGCGGCCAGCAGATCGCCGCCACACCAACATTCGCCGGCACCCGCTCCACCGGTACGCTGATGCCACGCTGGCTGTCGCGGTTGCTCAGCAGGTCGTGCACCTGCAGCATCAACGGCGCCGCCGAGGCCAGGCCGAACTGGCCGGGTACCGGCGTACCATCGGGGCGGCCGATCCACACGCCAATCAGGTAGCGCGGGCCCACACCAATCGACCAGGCATCGCGAAAGCCATAGCTGGTGCCCGTTTTCCAGGCCAGTTGCGGGCGCTGTACCAGTTCGGCATGCGGGTCGCGGTCGGGGCGCGCCTGGCCACTGAGGATGCGCCGGATGATCCACGCCGCCCCTGGTGACAGCAACCGCCGCTCCACCAGCGGGTCCTGCGGTTGCAAGCGCACCCGCGCACTGTTGCCACCCCGCGCCAGCGCCGCGTAGCCACCCACCAGGTCTTCCAGCCGGCTGCCGGCACCGCCCAGGATCAGCGACAGGTTGGGTTCGGCCAAGGGCGGCAAAGCCAGTGGCACGCCCGCCATGCGCAGTTGCGCGGCAAAGCGTTTCGGGCCGTAGGCCTCTAGCAACTGCACTGCCGGCAGGTTGAGTGACAGGGCCAGCGCCGAGCTGGCCGACACCGGCCCACTGAAGCCCATGGAGAAGTTGCCGGGGCGGTAGTCGCCATAGCGGCGCGGCACATCCTGCAACAACGATTCGGAATGGATCAGGCCATCGTCCAGCGCCATGCCGTAAAGGAACGGTTTGAGGGTGGAGCCGGGCGAGCGCAGCGAGCGCACCATGTCGACATGCCCGAAGCGGCGCGCGTCGGCCAGCTCAATCGAACCCAGGTAGGCGCGCACCGCCATGCTCTGCGCCTCGACCACCAGGATGGCGGCAGAGGTGCGCTCCGGTAGCCGCGCGCGCCAGCCCAGCAGCAAGTCTTCAAGGCGCCGCTGCAACGCTGCATCCAGCGTGGTGCGGATCAGTGGTGGGCTGTCGGCGCTGTTCAGGCGCCGGGCGAGCAAAGGTGCCAAGGCTGGCTCCTGGCGTGGTGCCAGCACCAGCGGCTCTTCGGCTGCCTCGCGTATTTGCTGCGCAGGCCACACCTGGTATTCGGCCAGGCGCTGCAGCACCTTGTCGCGGGCGCGCTGGGCGCGCTCGGGGTGGCGATCCGGGCGCAGCCGGCTGGGTGCCTGGGGCAGCACCGCCAGCAGCGCGGCCTCGGCCGGGGTCAGGTGCATCGGCGATTTGCCCAAGTACGCCCAGCTGGCGGCGGCCACGCCCTGCAAGGTGCCGCCGAAGGGCGCGCGGTCCAGGTAGATCTGCAGGATCTCGCGCTTGGACAGGTGCCACTCCAACTGCGCCGTACGCCACAGCTGGCGCAGCTTGCCGGCCAGGGTGCGGTCATGCGGGTCTAGCAGCCGTGCCACCTGCATCGACAGCGTGCTGCCGCCCGACACCACGCGCCCACCCCGCAGGTTCAGCCAGGCCGCACGTGCCAGGGCCAACGGGTTGACCCCGGGGTGGTGGTAGAACCAGCGGTCCTCGTAGGTCAGCAAGGCCTGCAGGTACAACGGCGAAACCTGGTCCGGGCTGACCGGGTAGCGCCACACACCTTCGGCATCGGCGAAGCGCCACAAGGGCGTGCCGTCCTCGGCCAGCACTACCCGGGCCAGGTCGTCGCCGGGCAGCGGCAGCGGCCACAGGCGGTCAGCCAGCCACAACAGGCCGCACAGCAGCAGCAGGCCAACCAGCGTGGCGCGCAACAGTCTGCCCGCACGCGCTAAGCTTGGCATCGGGAACCGACCTGGCCAGGTAATGGCCAAATGCTTGGGAACGGCAACCTCGCCAATTCGTTCATCAGGAAGCAACTATGCATGTAGAAGGTTTTTTCGAGTGGCTGGGCCAGGCACTGGGGTCTGTGATCCGCTTCATCGTCGACGCATTGAGCGGGCTGTTCAACCTGCTGGCCAATGCCGGTGGCAATTTCATCGATGGCCTGGCGCGCACCCTGGGCACGGACACCTCGCTGATCAGCATCCTGGCCGTGATCATCGGCCTGATGCTGCTGTACTCGGCAATCCGCGCGTTCATGCGCGCCTCGATCATCCTCGGGATCATCTGGCTGGTGCTGGGGTTGTGGGTGATGAGCTGGGTGATTCACTAGGCACTGCGCCATTCCTGTAGGAGCGGCCTTGCGTCGCGATCGGGCGCGCAGCGGCCGCAAAACCTGGCGGCGCGGTATAACAGTTGCTCCGCGCGTTCAGGTTTTGGGGCCGCTTTGCGGCCCGATCGCGACACGAGGCCGCTCCTACGGCAGACCGCGTCGCCTCAGCGGGCTTTTACGGTCATTTCACCTTGCCCATCCCCCACAGCCTGCAGGTTCGGCCGGTACATCGACTCGACCTGCGGCGGCGGCACGCGGTAAGTGCCAGGGGTCACCGCCCGCGCCAGGTACAGCAGGTGGGTGGTGCCGTAGCTGTCGAGCTTGAGCGCGGCAACATAACGGTCATCACGGTACTCCTGATGCACCACGCTGGCGTTCTGCATCGACTCGCGCCATTCCTTCACGGCGCTGCTGGCGTTGTCCAGGCTGGCGGCGCTTTGCGCCAGGTTCTGGTTTTCCAGCTCCAGGCCTGCCGGTAGCAGGTCTACCACCAGCGCATCCGGCACACGGTCTTCAGCCTTGAGCGCCAGGTGCACCAACACCAGGTCGCCACTGCGCAGGTTATGCAGGTCCAGCGGCTGGCCGTTCATGCCCAGGTACTCACGACGAATCTGCATACCGTTGCCGCTGGCCGCAGGCGCCTGGCGTGGGTAACCGGACAAGGTCAGTTGCTGGTACAGCGTCTCGCTGCCTTCGTTCTGCACGCTAAGTGGCGAGGCCAGCAACGGGCCTTCCAGCTTCATGCCGGCCTCGGCATTGTTGAACTCGCGGACCTCGCCCGCACTGTCCAGGCGTGCCTGCCACTTGCCTTCCGGCTTGCCCAGCAGGCCACGGCCGGCCAGGAACAGTGCATTGCGCTCCTGGGTCGACAGCCAGCGGTTGGCCGCCAGTTCATCCGACAAGGCGAACAAACGCTGGTCGACCTGGCTGCTGGCCAGGTTGCTTTCCTGCAGCAGCGCCAGGATCAATGCCTGGTCACGCAGGGCGCTGCCGTAATCGGCCATCCAGCCTTTGCCACGGCTGATACCCAAGCCCGCCTGCAAGGCTTGCTCGGCACGCGGTTTGTCGCCCATCTTGTCCAGCGCCACCGCCAGTTGCACCAACGGCAAGCCGGAGCGGGCATCGGCGCGGCGCTCGAACAGGCCACGCAGCGCGCCCAACGGCGCCTGCTGGCTGCGCGAAAGCACCAAAGCTGCGTAGGCCTGCACGGCAAAGCGGGTGTGGTCGGCGTTTTCGCTGTAGTCGACTTCGATCAGGTTGCGCTCCTGCAAGTAACGCAGCAGGCGCTCGCTGGCCTTCTTCAGCGCTTCGGCCGGCACGCCATAACCCTGGTCTCGGGCACGCAACAGGAAGTCGGTAACGTAGGCGGTCAGCCAGTACTCTTCTTCGCTGTCCGCACTCCACAGGCCAAAGCTGCCGTTATAGCGCTGCATACCCAGCAGGTGCTCGATCCCCATTTCAATCTTGCGCTTGCGCACATCTGCAGGCTCGCCCTTGATGCCCAGGCGCTTGAGGCTGTCGGCATCGGCGTACAGCGACGGATACAAGCCGCTGGTGGTTTGCTCCAGGCAACCGTAAGGGTAAGCCTCCAGCGCACGGATCTGCTCGGCCAGGTTCAACGGCGGCCGGCTCGACAAGGCCAGGCTGGCCTCCAGGCCAGCGGGTTCGAACGCGGCCAGGTCTGCTTCGGGCAGGGTCCATGGCTGATCCTTCAAGGCCACGCGGTAGTGCTTGAGCATTGCCGGGTAGGCCGGGCGCACGCCCAGCGTCCACTCACGTTCGAACGCAGTGGTCGGCTCGTTCGGCAGCGCCAGGCCGGTCACGCGCACATGCACCTTGCCCTGCCCCAGGCCGCCCTGGGCCTGCACCGGAATCATCAGCGTCGAGCGCTGGCCTTCGGCCAGGGCAACGTTCTGCACGGCGCTGGCTGCCAGGCTCAGCTGCCCTTCGGTGGTGACTTCAACGTTCAGTTGCTGGGCGCGGCCCGACAGGTTGGCCAAGTCCAGTGCCAGGCTGGTGCGGTCGCCTCCGGCCAGGAAGCGCGGGGCCGAAAGCTCGGCAATCAGCGGCGCGGCGACCACAGTCTTGCCTTCGGCCATGCCGAAGTGTTCTTCAGTCCAGGCCTGGGCCATCAGCCGCAGTTCGCCGTTGAAGTCGGGGATGTCGACCGTGGCCTGGCCCTCACCCTTGTCGTCCAGGGTCACCGGCAGGCTCTGCTGGGCGACGATGGTGACCGTGGTGTTAGGGCGCTTGCCGCCCTTGGCCATCGCCGCATCACCACCAAACGCCAGGCTGGCCAGGCGGCCCTGCCCGGCTTCGATCAGCTGGCCGTAGATGTCCAGTTGGTCGGCGCCATAGGCCTTGCGACCGAACAGGCTGGCAAACGGGTCGGGGGTTTTGAAATCGGTAATGTTGAGGATGCCCACATCCACCGCCGACAACAGCACATGCACCTGCTTGGGCACGCTGCCATCAGCATTCGCGGCCTTGACCTTCACGGTCAGCGGCTGTTTCGGGCGCATTTTCTCCGGCGCCTGCAGGCTCACCGCCAACTTGCGCTCGGCGCGGTCCAGTGGCATGTGCAGCACGCCTACCGAACGCTTGGGCGTGGCGTTGGCCTTGCGCTCACCCGGGCGGATCACCAGCGCGCTGATGTACAGGTCGTGGCGGGCCCAGGCTTTGTCCAGTTGCACATCGAAGGTCTTGCCCTCGGCGGGCACTTCGATCTCCTGCCACCACAACGGGCCATCGCTGGATTCAATCATCAGGTAGCCGCTGCCAGCGGCAGGCGGGGTGACGGTGACCTTGGCCGTGGCGCCGTCGGCGTAGGACGGTTTGTCCAGTGCCAGCTTGACCTGATCGGGGCGCACGGCACCGCCTTCGGCGTTGTCCTGGGCGCGGTAGCCGGCCCAGAAGCGCTCGCTGGACACCAGGCCGGTCTGCGGGTCTTCCACCTCGACGCGGTACGGGCCCCATTCAACCTGGAAACTCAGCTTGGCAGTGGAGCCCGCCTTGACGCTGACTGTCTCTTCGTTCTGGGTCAGGAATTTCTCGTTGTAGGCGTAGCTCCAGCCGTCGCTCTGCGAGTAGTTCCAGTAGTAGTCACGGCGCTCCCGGATCAACCGCACCTTGAGGTCGTTGGCCGCCAGCTTGTTGCCATCGCGGTCGGCTACCAGGAACTCGAACTCGACCGGCCCGTCACTGTCGGTTTCTTCGCCGTCAAACAGGCCACGCAGGCCCGGCAGGCGCTCGGCAGGCCAGATCGGTTGCTCCAGGCGCCGGGTAATCGGCCGGCCACCGGACTCCTGCAGGCTGGCCTGCACGGTCAGTTGCAGCGGCGAGCGGGCTTCGGCCCAGCGGCTTTCGATATCGACCACCGCCTTGCCAGCCTGGTCGAGGGTAACCTCGTCCAGCTCCAGGTCCTGGTTCAGCTCGGTTTCGGTGACCGAGCCAAACTGGTAGCCCGGCAGCGCAGGCACCGCCTCGCGAAGGGGACGCACATAGGCCTGGCCACTCAGGCGATTACCGGCAGCCGGGGCGCCATACAGATAACGGCCATTGACCTGAATGCGCGCATCCTCCTCCGGCGACAGCGGCGTGCTGCTGCCCTTCAGCTCCAGCGCCAGGCGCTCGGGCAGGAAGTCTTCGACCAGAAATTCATACACCTGCTTGCGCCCGCCGCCCAGGTCGAGCAGCAGTTGCCAACGGCCAGTCGGGGCCTCGGTGGCCAGTTGCAACTGGTATTGGTACAAACCATTGCTGTCGGCTTCCCAGACGAACTTGCGGCTTACCTGTTCATCCGGGCGACGCACTTCCACGCTCACCGGCTGGGCTTTGACCGGCTTGCCGTCCTGGTCGCGCAGCAGGCCGTTGAGCAGCACGGTTTCGCCTGGGCGGTACAGGTCACGCGGGCCGAAGATGAAAAACTGCAACGGGTTGGCCTGGGGGCCGGTGATGTCGAATTCGGCCAGGTCCAGGGCGGCGGTGTTCAGGCGCAGCAGGGTGGTGTGCACACCTTGGGTGGCGATCAGGGTATCGGCCTTGGGCGTGATCGGCAGCTGGGCGTGGCCCTTGCCATCGGTGCTGGCCTGGGCGAGCAGCTTGCCCTTCTCGTCATGGATTTCGAGGTTGACGCCGTTCAGCGCCTTGCCGCCTTCCAGCGCCTGGGCGAACACGTCGAGGCGGTCACGGTAGCGGTGCGCCGACACGCCGATGTCGCTGAGGGTGAACAGGGTCGCTGGCTGCGAGTAGTCATAGGTGCCCGAGGCACGCATCACCGCCAGGTACACGCCCGGCTCTTGCAACGGCTTGATCCCGGCGATCGGCAGCAGCACCGTTTCGCGCGTGTTGCGGGCCGGGTTGAGGTCGAAGCGGCCGCTGTAGACCAGGTCTGCCAAGGCCAGGGTTTCCTTGGACTGGTAGTAGTACAGGCTGCTGTTGCGCCCCCAGTTGACCAGGAAGGTCGACAGCATCTCCGGTTTTACCCGGAAGAACTCGACATCGACCTTGTCGACGTTCAGGGCAATCACCGGCAGGCCCTCGGCCAGGCGGGTGGGCAACAGCGAGCCGCGGCTGGCGAAGCCGATGGTCGGCTGCATGTCGCGGGTTTCCAGGCGGGTCACCGACTCGCTATCGAGCTGCTTGCCGTTCACCGCCAGCAGGCCTTTGTCGACGGTCAGCACCAGTTTGCGCTGCGGCTCCAGGTGGCGCAGGCGCAGCTCCATCTGGTTGTCGGAGAGTTCCCAGGCGCCATCGAGCTTACCCTTGACGGTATCGACCAAGTGCACCTTGGTGGCGAAGTCCTGCTTGGCATCCAGCGGTGCTGAGAAGCTGATCGACAGCGTTGCTGCGCCATCGAGCTGCACTTCCGAAACATCCAGCACCGAAAGCTCGCGGCCCTCGTAACGCTTGGCGAGCACAGCCGGGTCTTCGCGCTTGGGCGCCTGGGTTTCGACGGGCGCTGTAGCTACGGGTTTCTCGACCGGCGCCGGTTTGTCCGGCGTCGAAGAGTCACAGGCACTGAGCAAAGCCAGCGCGCAGGCCAGCAACAATCCTTTGTTGAACATGGAGTAGGAACTCTTAGGCAGCGTGTACGTGAGGGCAGCAACTATAGCTCAACGTCAGGTGCAGCACCCGGGCGTTGCGCGGCAAGTGAGACCATGGTCGCGCTAAATGGTTGCCTGGCCGTTACACTGTGGCATTTGTTAAAGGGGGCCGCTGTGCGACCCTTCGCGGGCTTGCCCGCTCCCACAGGTTTGGCGCCGTCCGCAAGAGCAACACTTTCCTGTGGGAGCGGACAAGCCCGCGAAGGGGCGCACAGCGGCCCCAAGTCTCATGGAATGCAAATGTCCCAACTCTCTGCCGACTGGCGCCACCGCCCTACCCACCACAAGGTCTGGGCGCTGGCCGCGCCGATGATCCTGTCCAACATCTCCGTGCCGCTAGTGGCGCTGGTCGACAGCACGGTCATCGGCCACCTCCCCCACGCCCACCAGTTGGGCGCCGTGGCGGTGGGCGCCACGCTGTTCACCTTCATGGTCGGCCTGATGGGCTTCCTGCGCATGGGGTCTACCGGCTTCGCCGCCCAGGCTGCTGGCCGTGGCGACGGGGCGGCGTTGCGCCAGGTGCTGGTACAAGGGCTGCTGCTGGCAGTCGGTTTCGCTGTTGTGATCGGCCTGCTGGCTCTGCCTTTCAGCCAGCTTGCACTTCATGCGATGCAACCCAGCGCAGCCCTGCAGCAATCCACCGAAGACTTCTTTCACACGCGCCTGCTTGGCCTGCCTGCAGCACTGGCCAGCTACGCGCTAGTCGGCTGGTTCCTCGGCACCCAGAATGCCCGTGCGCCGCTCGCCATACTGCTGACCACCAACCTGCTGAACATTGCGCTCAACCTCTGGTTTGTACTGGGCCTGGACTGGGGGGTGCTGGGCTCGGCGCGGGCATCGGTAATCGCCGAGTGGGCTGCGGCGCTGCTCGGCCTGGCCCTCACCCGCCCTGCCCTGCGCGCCTACCCCGGTCATATCGCCTGGGCGGCACTCAAGCGCTGGCAGGCCTGGCGGCCGTTACTGGCGGTGAACCGCGACATCTTCCTGCGCAGCCTGGCGCTGCAGTTGGTGTTCTTGTTGATCACCGTGCAGGGCGCGCGCCTGGGTGAAAACACGGTGGCGGCCAATGCGCTGTTGCTCAATGGCCTGCTGCTGACTGCCTACGCCCTCGACGGCCTGGCGCATGCGGTGGAGGCCCTGTGCGGCCATGCCATCGGCGCGCGCGACCGCGACACCCTGCGCCGCTCGCTGGTGGTGGCCTGCGGTTGGTCGCTGATCATCAGCCTGGTGTTTGCCGGGGCGTTCCTGCTGGGCGGGCACTTGTTCATCGACCTGCAGACCGACATCGACAGCGTGCGCGCGGCGGCCTATCCGTACCTGCCGTACCTGGCGCTGCTGCCGTTGATTGCGGTGTGGAGTTACCTGCTCGACGGGCTGTTCATCGGTGCGACACGGGCGCGGGAGATGCGCAATGCAATGTTGCTGTCGGTGCTGATCGCACTGCCCTTGGGCTGGCTATCGGACGGCTTCGGCAACCACGGATTGTGGCTTTCACTCCTGTGTTTCATGGCACTGCGAGCAGTGACATTGGGACGAACAGGCCTGCGCTTGTACCGGCAAGGAAAATGGCTCGAGTAGGCTTTCACAGACCTTACCGGCTGACCAAGAGATATTGCCTACAGCTAAAAGTTAAATTGCCTACAACACTTAACTCCGCATCCTGCTTACACAGCGGCACTGGCCTATTAGGTTTCACAGCCTCAATTAACAGGGAAAGGCCATGCCACTAATTAAAATCGGGCTGTCGATCAAAGCAGGGGCGATAGCTGCCGTCGTTGCGACCTCATCCAACTTGAGCGCGGCACACGATACTGTCCTGGAAGCGGCAGTGCTCGAGGAGCAAAAGCTCGCCGCCCGGGTAGGCTATGCGATCCACGATACTGGCACAGGCCGCTGGTGGCAGCATCGGGCCGATGAGCGCTTCCCGATGGCGAGCACCGTGAAGTTGCTGGTGTGCTCGGCCTTGTTGCACCAGGGCCAAGCGGCGCTTAAAAAGCCCTGGCGGGTTCAGCAGAAAGACATCCTGCCTCATTCCCCTGTGACGCAAGGCATGGTGGGCAAACAGGTAGCAGCCTCGGACCTTTGCGCCGCCACTCTGAAAACCAGCGACAACGCAGCTGCCAATGGTGTACTTGAGGTCCTGGGCGGCCCCGAGACCGTGAACACATTCCTGAAAGAGATCGGTGATCAGACGACACGATCGGATCGCAATGAACCGAGCTTGAACGAGGGCCTACCCCGCGACAAGCGTGACACAACCACACCACGGGCGATGGCAACGACGATGCAGTCGCTGCTGCTGGGTTCGGCACTGAAGGAGGGGCAGAAGCAGCAATTGAAAGAATGGTTGCTGAGCAATGAGGTAGGCGGCCCGCTGCTGCGTGCCGGTATCCCTGACGATTGGCAGATCGCCGACAAGACCGGCAGCGGCGGCTTTGGCACACGAGGCATCGTGGCGGTGATGTGGCCACCCCAGCGGGCCCCCATTGTCGCCGCCATCTATCTCACCGAAACCACCGCTTCCTTGGAGCAGCGCAACGCTGCAATCGCCGAGATCGGCCGGGCCATGGTCAAGGCTGTCGCACCCTAGCCCGGCTGCCGGTCACGAAGACAAGTAAGACGAGCGAGTCAGCCCCAGGCGCAGCGCATCGAGGAACTGGGTGCGCTCGCGCGCAGTGATCTTGGCGCTGGCCACCTTGTCGCGGTAGTGGGTCATCAACTCCTCCGGCGACAGGTGTACGTAGCGCAGCATGTCTTCGATGGTGTCGTGGGTCTCGATACCGGCGTGGTACACGCTGCCGTCGGCGTTCTGGTAGATGTTCACCGAGTCGGTGTCACCGAACAGGTTGTGCATGTCACCCAGGATTTCCTGGTAGGCACCCACCAGGAACACGCCCAGCAGGTAGTCCTCGCCGTCCTTCAGCGCATGCACCGGCATGCTGGTCTCGATGCTCTGCTCGTCGACGTACTGGTTGATCTTGCCGTCCGAATCGCAGGTCAGGTCCTGCAGTACGGCGCGGCGCAGCGGCTCTTCGTCCAGGCGGTGCAGCGGGATGATCGGCAGCACCTGGCCAATGGCCCAGGTGTCCGGCAGGCTCTGGAACACCGAGAAGTTGCAGATGTACTTGTCGGCCAGCTTGTCGTTCAGCTCGTCCAGCACCTGGCGGTGCGAGCGCTGGCGGGCTTTCAGCGAGTTATGCAGGCGGCGGCACACGGCAAAGTAGCACTGCTCGGCCAAGGCCTTCTCGCTCAGGCTGATCTTGCCATCGGCGTACTGCGCGGCCACGTCCCCCATGTAGTGGGTGGCGCGCCAGTAAGTCTCGGTCACCATCTCGATGTCGGTCGGGCCAAGCAGGTCGGCCAGCCACTGCACCGTCTCGGGCAGGGCTTCCTTGTTCTCGATGGTGGGCACGTCGTCGTTGTGCTTCTCGACGTCGGTGACCTGGATCACCAGCATGGCGTGGTGCGCGGTCAGCGAGCGGCCACTCTCGGAGAAGATGTGCGGGTGCGGCAGGCCCTGCGCGTCGCAGAACTCCTTGAGCATGCCCACCACCACGCCGGCGTAGTCGTCCATGTCGTAGTTGATCGAGCTGGCATTGCGCGAGTGGGTGCCGTCGTAGTCCACGCCCAGGCCGCCGCCAACGTCGATGTGGTCGACCGGCAGGCCCAACGCACGCAGTTCGCCGTAGTAACGGATGGCTTCCTTGAAGCCGTGCTGGTAGTCGGCCAGGTTGGCAATCTGCGAGCCCATGTGGAAGTGCAGCAGGCGGATGCCCTGGTCCAGGCCGGCATCGCGGAAGCGCTGTACCACCGAAATCAGCTGGGCAGCCGACAACCCGAACTTGGACTTCTCGCCACCGGTGTCGGCCCATTTGCTGGACGCCAGCGACGACAGGCGCACGCGCAGGCCGACCTGCGGCTTCACCTTGAGCTCGGCGGCCTCGTCGATCACCAGAGCCACTTCCGACTCTTTCTCGATGACGATGAACACGTTGTGGCCAAGCTTCTGGCCCATCAGCGCCAGGCGAATGAACTCACGGTCCTTGTAGCCGTTGCAGACGATGGTACCGCCCTTCGGCGCCAGCGCCAGCACGGCCAGCAGCTCGGGCTTGGAGCCGGCTTCCAGGCCAATGGAGACGTTTTGCGTGGCGATGATGTTTTCCACCACCGCTTCCTGCTGGTTGACCTTGATCGGGTACAGCGCGGTGTACTGGCTCTGGTACTCCAGGCGCGCGATATTGGCATCGAACGCACCGGTCAGCTGGCGTACGCGGTCCTGCAGAATGTCGGGGAAGCGCACCAGCAAGGGCAGCGAGAGGCCGCTCTGGCGCAATTCGTCAACCTGCTCGTACAGGTCGATCGGCGCGCTGTCGGGGCCGTTGGGGCGCACTTCGACGCGCCCGGCTTCATTGATGGCGAAATAGCCAGCGCCCCAATGGCGGATGCCATAAACACTGCGGCTGTCGGCCACGGTCCACTGGCTACCATCGTCTTTGCGTGTGCGTCGTACGGACATTCAAGTCCCCTATAGATAAGTCGAAGACACTGCCCCGCAGGCAGCGGAGCGAGTGTAAAAGCTGTAAATGACGATTCATCCGTGCTCAGGCATAGACCCTGAGCACAGGAACGAGTTTAGAAAGCGCTGGGCAAAAAATCGCGCGACGGCCTCAGCCGCCGGACTTTTTCGCCTTGAAACCCTGTTTGGTCAGCTCGCCGATCAACAGCTCGACATGGTCGCCCTGGATCTCGATAACCCCGTCCTTGAGGGCGCCGCCAGTACCGCAGCGGCGCTTGAGCGTGGTCGCCAGGTCTTTGAGCTGGTCGGGCGGCAGCGGCACACCGGTGACGGTGGTCACGGTCTTGCCGCCACGGCCTTTGCTCTCACGACGCACACGGGCAATGCCGTCGCCTTCGGGGATGATTTGCTGCTTGCAGCTGCAGGCATCCACCGGCTGGCCACAGTCGGGGCAGTGCCGACCGGCGTCGGTGGAGTAAACGAGACCGCCAAGGGCGGAAAAGGAAGAAGCTTTCTTGGCCACTTTTGTTCCTCTGTGCTGAGGACAAAAACTGGTCGTGCCTTGGGGTTGAGGCCGACCGCGAAGCCCCACTCTGGCAGGGGCGGCGCTACTGCCGCAAGATCCTGCGACAGCCCGAAAAGGGCGCGCAGTGTAACGATAAATCCGGCTGTTGCTAAGTACAGGATTGCGGCATTTTACGAATGTTTTGCGACCCTTGGCGTACTGGGGCTGCTTTGCAGCCCGATCGCGACACAAGGCCGCTCCTACAGGGGAGCGCGCAAGGCCGGGGGACGCGAGCTCTTGTAGGAGCGGCCTTGTGTGGCGGATCGGCCCCCCTGCTTTATTTCAAGCTGAGCTTGTAGCGCTGCAACGCCGCCAATGAGTCCGGGCAATACGGTTTGCTCAGGCTCTCTTGCTCAGCCTGCTCCAAGCCAATGAACCGCGCCTCGATCACCTCTTCCGGCTGCAGGCGCAACGGCGCATCGGACACCGCCGAATACACCGCACACCACAGCCGGTTGTCGGGCTGGTCGAAATAGAACCGTTCGTGAAAGCGTAATTCAACCCCTTCAATTCCCAGTTCCTCGGCCAGCTCACGCGCCGCCGAGTCAGCGTAACCCTCCCCGGCCGTCACCATGCCACCCGCCGCCACATCCCAGTACCCCGGGTACAGCGCCTTGCTCAGGGTACGCCGGTGCACACACAACTCACCGGCACTGTTGAACAGCAGAATGAAGGTGCAACGGCCGATCAGGCCACGCTCGCGCAATTCGGCGCGGGGCAGTGCCCCCAGCACCTGATCGGCCTCGTCCACCCAGCTGACCAGTTCGCGGTCGGAGGCCGCCCGGTGGGCGGCCTCGTTCGGGCTGATGGCCATTCTCAACCCTGCGACAGCAGCTGACGCAGGTCGATCACGGCAGCGTTGGCCCGCGAAATGTAGTTGGCCATGACCAGCGAGTGGTTGGCCCACATGCCGAAGCCACTGCCGTTAAGCACCATCGGGCTCCACAGCGGCTCTTGCGAGGCCTCCAGTTCACGGATGATCTGACGCACGCTGACGGTGGCATTCTTCTTAGCCAACACGTCGGCGAAGTCCACCTCGATGGCACGCAGCAGGTGCGACAGCGCCCAGGCCTGGCCGCGGGCTTCGTAGAACACGTTGTCGATCTGCAGCCATGGGGTTTCCACCAGCTCCTCGTCCACCTGCGGCGCCTGGCCGGCAACGACCGACTCGGTCTTCAGCGTGGTGTTGAGCTTGACCCGGCCAACGCTGGCCGACAGGCGCTGCGACAGCGAGCCCAGGCGAGTGGCCACGTCACCCAGCCAGTTGTTCAGGTTGTCGGCGCGGGTGTAGAAGATCGCGCCCTTGTCGCCGGCAGCCAGACGGGTCTGGTAACGGCTCAGCGACTTGATGCCCTCTTCGAACTCCGACTCGCTCGACGGCAGGATCCAGCTCTTGTTGTCGAAGTTGAAGCGCGGCTCGGCCTTGGCCAGGTCGGCGTCTTCGGTGGACTGCGACTGCGAGCGGGCGAAGTCCTTGCGCAGGGCGCGGGACAGATCGCGTACCTGGACCAGCACGCCATATTCCCAGCTCGGCATGTTGTCCATCCACAGCCCTGGCGGGAAGCGGTCATTGGAGATGTAGCCGCCTGGCTTGTTCAGCAAGGTACCAGCCACGGTCTTGAGGGTTTCGATGGTGGTGTAGCCCACCACCATCTGCTGGCCACCGCGCTCAGCGGCAGACTGGGCATTCTGCTGCACCGGGAACAGCTCCGGCTCCTGGCTCCAGTACCAACCCAGGCCGATGCACACCAGCAGGTACAACCCGATCAGGGTCCCCAGGGCACGGCTCCACAGGCCGCCAAGGTAGCTACGGGCGGCAGTGCCGCGGCCGTCGACACGCTCACGGGGCTCGGCTTTGGCCTCGCGGTTTTTCCAGTCCAGCATGGCTTTGTCCTTAATCAGTCACGACGGTTCTAGGGCTTGGACCACAGGCCTGCGCCAGGGTGCCACGGCAAGCCCGCATGGCAGCACTATAAAGCAGACACCACCGTACGCATAAGCGACCAATCAGTCAGTAACTGAATATTCGTTCTGGCCGCTTTGTTGATACAGGGCAGTCCCGGATTTGCAAAGAGCTGCTAGCATAGAGCCATCATTGCCCCTGCACATCCCAACCTATAAGTAGCCAGGACATGAGCCAAGCAGTTGAGCCGAGCCCGCAGTGCCCCACCCAACAGGTGACGCGTAGCGGCCTGCGCAAGGACGACCCGCTCGACCAGCTGCTGCTGCCGCCCCTGCGCAAGCCGGTGTACATCCTGCTGCAGGACCATGAGCGTGCCCAGCGCCTGGCCCAGCAACTGGAGTTCTTTGGACTGGTGGTGCAAGCGCTGCCCAGCGCGGTGGCGTTTCTCGCCTCGATCAACGAATACCCGCCTTCAGCCATCATCATGGATGTCGACTTCACCGGTGCCGGCCAAGGCCTGCTGCTGGCCGCCAAGGTGCAGCAGGGGCTGGCGCTACCTGTTCCGCTGCTGTTCTTCAGCCACCACGAAGCCGACACCCCGACCCGCCTTGCCGCCGTGCGCGCGGGTGGCCAGGACTTTCTTACCGGTAGCCTGGAAGCGTCCAGCCTGCTGGAAAAGGTCGAACTGCTGACCAACGCCACCCCGCACGACCCGCTGCGCGTGCTGATCATCGACGACTCGCGCACCCAGGCGCTGCACACCGAGCGCGTGCTGGCCAGCGCCGGCATGGTCACCCGCAGCCTGACCGACCCCATCCGCACCATGGCCGAGCTTGCCGACTTCCAGCCCGACCTGATCATCCTCGACCTGTACATGCCTGCTTGCACCGGCCCGGAACTGGCCAAGGTGATCCGCCACAGCGACCGCTATGTGAGCGTGCCGATCATCTACCTGTCTGCCGAGGACGACCTGGATAAGCAGCTGGATGCCATGAGCGAAGGCGGTGATGATTTTTTGACCAAGCCGTTTCGCTCCCGCCACCTGATCACCACCGTGCGCAACCGTGCCGCCCGCGCCCGGCACCTAAAGGCGCGCATGGTGCGCGACAGCCTCACCGGGCTGTACAACCACACCCACATCCTGCAACTGCTGGAAGACTGCAGCTTCCGCGCCCGCCGGGAGCAGCAGCCGTTGAGCTTTGCCATGCTCGACATCGACCATTTCAAGAAGATCAACGACCGCCACGGCCACCCCATGGGCGACCGGGTGATCAAGAGCCTTGCGCTGTTCCTCAAGCAACGCTTGCGCAAGACCGACTTCATCGGCCGCTATGGCGGTGAAGAGTTCGCCATTGTCATGCCCAACACCGCGCTGGACGCGGCGCACAAGGTGCTGGACGAGATTCGCCGGCGCTTTGCAGAAATCCTCTACCCGGCGCAGCCGCAGGATCTGCAGTGCACCTTCAGTGCCGGGGTGGTGCAGCTGGATGAGGTGCTGGATGCACTGACCATGGCCAGTGCGGCTGACGAGGCGCTGTACCGGGCCAAGCATGCGGGGCGTAATTGCGTAGTGCGTGTAGAGCCTTGAAACAGATTTACCTGTTCCGGCCTCTTCGCGGGTTTACCCGCGAAGAGGCCGGAACAGGTGAAATAAATGAAAGCACTGTGCCACTTTTTTCTGGCGCCAAGCCCTGTCGTCATCACCCCGTCACAGAATCGCAATAACTTCAGGCGCCTACCTCTCCCCTGCGCGGAAGTTCGCGGCTATGCGCCTGAAGTGGCTGACCAATTTCAACACCCTGTTGCTGGTAACGGTGTGTCTCGCCTTGGGCGTCACCCTGTGGTGGTCGCAGCGTGCCCTGGAACGCCCCTACCAGATGATGGAGCGCTACCTGGGCCTGTCCCAGCAGTTCCAGAACCAGACAGCACGTAACATCCAGGCTTACCTGGGCAATGGTGATGCCCTGCGCCATGCCGCCGCCATGGAGGCCAACCAGCAGTTGCAGGCAAGCCTGAGCGAGTGGCCCACAGAACTGGCCGGCAAGCTGCGCCCCAGCCTCGACAGCCTGCAGGCCTTCACCGCCAACGAGCTGCTGGCCGCCGGTAAACTGGCCGGCGATCCGCAAGCCCTGCTGCTGCAGGCCGAGCGAGAACTGGGGGCCAACTTCGAACAACTGGCCGGCTACGCCCGCGACAGCGGCAGCGCCGACGCCAACCGCTACCTGTTGCCCTTGCTCGACGCCAGCGTGCACCTCGGGCGCCTGTCGCTGGCAAGGGACAAGCTGGTCAGCAGCGGCCGCCCGGAGCTGGCCGACGAAGTAGAACGTGAACTGCAACTGATCCGCACCCAGGCGCAGGCCATCGACAACTTGCCGTTGCTGGGCGTGACCCGCACAGCCGAATCCGGTGCCGACGACTTTGCCGCCATGATGGGCCTGGAAACCCAGGCCAGCGCCCAGCTGGAAGACATTGCCGTGGGCCTGAAGCGTGAATTGCAGAGCCTGCTCAGCCGCTACCCCGCCGAACTGCAACGCACCCGCGAACAGATCGAACGCCGCACATCCCTGGCCGCCACCACCCAGCAACGCCTGGAGGCGGTACAGCAAGCCATCGCCGCGCTGGAACCCGAGGTACGCGGCCAGCATGCACAAATCGCTGCCGAGGTGCGCATCATCCAGGGCCTGATGATCGGCCTGATCCTGCTGATCGCTCTGTTGATCGACACCTTGCAGCGGCGCCTGGCACATACCCTGACCGGCCTGGCTCCGGCCCTGTCGCGCTGGGCCGAGGGCGACTTTGCCCAGGCCATCTCCCTGGGCAAGACCAACCGCGAACTGCACGATATCCAGGCGTCGCTCAACCGCCTGCGCCAGTACCTGGTGGAGCTGGTTGGCACCATCCGCCACAACGCCGAGCAGGTGGCTGGCAGCAGCCACGCCCTGGCTGGCATGAGCGCCGCCCTGCACGACGGCGCCGAGCGCCAGGCGGGCGATACCGGGCAGATCCGCGATGCCCTGGGTGAGCTGGAAGCGACCATTCAGCAAGTGGCGGGCGATGCCAGCGCCGCTGCCGATGCCAGCCGCGATGCCGGGCGCGCAGTGGAACAGGGCCAGGCGGTCATTGGCCAGAGCCTGTCGGGCTTGCGCGAGCTGGTCGATGAGGTGCAAGGCAACGCCCGCATGATCGAGCAATTGGCGGAAGAATCGGCGACCATCGGCGGAGTGCTGACGGTGATCCGCTCGATTGCCGAACAGACCAACCTGCTGGCGCTGAATGCCGCGATCGAGGCGGCCCGAGCAGGTGAAATGGGCCGTGGCTTTGCCGTGGTAGCCGATGAAGTGCGTTCGCTGGCGCAGCGCACCACGGGGGCTACCGGCGAGATTCACGCACTGATCGACCGCCTGCAGCAAGCGGCGAAAGGCTCGGTGGCGGGCATGCGTGCGCAGCTGGAGCATGCCGAGGCCACGGCCAGCCAGGCTCAGGCGGCGGATGGCGCGCTGGACGAGATTGTCTGTGCCATTCGCACCATTTCCGAGACAGCGGTGCGCATTGCCGATGTCACGGCGCAGCAGAGTGGCGCGGTGAGTGAAATTCGTGACCACAGCGAGCGGATTCACGAGCTGGGCGAAGATAACCTGCAGCGCATAGGTGAAGGGCGCGAGCAAGGCGAGCAGTTGCTGAGCCTGGGCGGTGAGCTGAACCGGGCGGTGCGAGCATTCAGGGTTTAAGGAAGCATGCGTGATAACTGTGGGAGCGGGCATGCCCGCGATCACCGGCGCAGCCGGTGCCATCCATCGCGCCGCCTGCTTCGCGGGCTTGCCCGCTCCCACAGTGATCGCTAAAGGCCGGCACAGGCGACACATGATCCAGCGGCCATGTGTCGCCCCCACCGCCTGCATAGCCCCAACCCGCACCAACTCCGCTATCATGCCCGGCACGTTCCACCTCGCGAGTCCGCCATGCGCCGCCTGTTTTTCCTGCTGTTCCTGCTGCTGGCCAGCCCTGCCTTCGCCACGGGCCTGCTCGACAACCGCCCCAGCGCCACCCTCGGCGCCGCTTCACTGGCCAACAACGCCGACTTCCTGCCGGTGCACGAAGCCTTCAAGCTCAGCCTGGTCCAGGCCGATGCGCAAACCGTCAAGCTGCGCTTCGTCGCCACCGAGGGCTACTACCTCTACCGCCACCGCTTTCAGTTCCACACCGAGCCGGCAGACATCGCCCTGGGCACGCCAGACATCCCCAAAGGCGAGGCCAAGCACGATGAATTCTTCGGCGACGTCGAGGTGTACCACGGCGTGCTCGACATCGAGCTGCCACGCACCGACCCGCGTGCCTTCACCCTGCTGGTGGGCTACCAAGGCTGTGCCGACAAAGGCCTGTGCTACCCACCCGAAACCGCACGCCTGAGCATCGATGGCGAAGGCGGTGCCAACGCCCCCGCAACCGCCGAACACGGCTGGAACTGGAAATCGCTGCTGTTGTTCTTCCTCGCCGGGGTCGGCCTGACCTTTACCCCGTGCGTACTGCCGATGCTGCCGATCCTGTCGGGCGTAGTGCTGCGCGGCCAGGTCGGTGGCCTGCGCGGGCTGTCGCTGTCGCTGGCCTACGTGCTGCCGATGGCGGCCAGTTTCGCGGCGCTCGGCGCGCTGATGGGCCTGTTCGGCGCCGGCCTGAACCTGCAGGCGCGCCTGCAGTCGGCCTGGGTGCTGGTGCCCTTCGCGCTGTTTTTCGTGCTGTTCGCCCTGGCCATGTTCGGCCTGTTCGAGCTGAAGCTGCCCCAGGCACTGAGCAACCGCCTGAACAACGTCGCCAACCATACCCGGGGTGGCTCGCTGCTGGGCGCGGCAGTGCTGGGCGTGCTCTCCAGCCTGCTGGTT
The DNA here is from genome assembly GCF_022760795.1 of Pseudomonas sp. BP01. Classification (NCBI taxonomy): domain Bacteria; kingdom Pseudomonadati; phylum Pseudomonadota; class Gammaproteobacteria; order Pseudomonadales; family Pseudomonadaceae; genus Pseudomonas; species Pseudomonas sp. BP01. Next base: position 26,175 of record NZ_JAFBKA010000032.1, on the reverse strand, counting down.
TCGCCTTGTGTGTCAGCCCCCCTGGCTGGCGCCTTGCTGTATATCAGCGCCAGCGGCGATGCCCTGGGCGGCGCGCTCAAGCTGTTCGCCCTGGGCCTGGGTATGGGTGCCCCGCTGTTGCTGGTGGCCACCGGTGGCGCGGCCTGGCTGCCGAAAAGCGGCCCGTGGATGAACACGGTGAAAAACGCCATCGGTGTATTGCTGCTGGGGCTGGCCATCGGCTTGCTCAGCCGCGTGCTGCCGGGCCCTGCGACCTTGCTGCTGGTGGGCTTCCTCGCCGCTGGCGTGGCACTGTTCCTGGGCGCCCTGGAATTCGTCGTCAAGGATGCACGCCAGCGCCTGGCCCAACTGCTCGGCCTGGCCTTGCTGGTGTACGCTCTGGCCTGCTGGTACGGCGCCCTGAGCGGCCAAGGCGACCCGCTTCGCCCGCTGCCCGTTGCAACCCTCGCGGCCGCCGGCAGCAGCCAGGCGGCAGAGGCAGATGCCTGGCAGACCATCACCACCCCCACCGCACTGGACGCCGCACTGGCCCAGGCCAAGGCGGCCGGCCAGCCGGTGCTGCTGGACTGGTACGCCGACTGGTGCATCAGCTGCAAGGTGATCGAGCATGAAGTGCTCAACGCGCCGCAGGTGCAAACCCAGCTGACCGGCTTCAAGCTGCTGCGTTTCGATATTACCGAGAGCAATGCCGAGCAACGCAAACTGCTCGACCGCTATCAGCTGTTCGGCCCACCCGCCCTATTGTTCTTTGCCGCGAACGGCAGCGAAATTACCGCTGATCGGGTGATTGGCGAGATAAACGCCGGTGAATTTGCGCAAATTCTGGCACGCGTTCGCGGCAAAGTCGGTCTATAACTTCCCGCGTGCCGGGAAAAATCCTGTAATAGGTGACCGGATTTAATTATTTGGTCACATACTTCGCGCGAATCTCGGACATCGTGCTGGCTATTGCCGGGAACTGGACACTTGCCGTCGCTTTACGGCACACTCGCCGCGCTGTGTCGAATTGCCCTACAAATCCAAGGAATCCGCAGATGGCAACGCTACTGGTGCTCCACGGCCCCAACCTCAACCTGCTCGGTACTCGCGAGCCTGGCCATTACGGCGCCGTGACCCTGGCCCAGATCAACCAGGACCTGGAGCAACGTGCCCGCGCCGCGGGCCACCATCTGCAATACCTGCAGAGCAATGCCGAATACGAACTGATCGACCGCATTCACGCCGCACGCAACGAGGGTGTGGACTTCATCCTGATCAATCCGGCTGCTTTCACCCACACAAGCGTCGCATTACGTGACGCATTGCTTGCGGTGAGCATCCCATTCATCGAAGTGCACCTGTCCAACGTGCACAAACGCGAACCGTTCCGTCACCACTCCTACTTTTCCGATGTTGCCGTAGGGGTGATCTGCGGCCTGGGCGCCAGCGGTTATCGCCTGGCCCTGGAGTCCGCGCTGGAACAACTGGCTGCCAACGCACAGCCCAAATGATGAAAACCCTGGCCTAAGTGGGCCGGGGTTCGAGAGAAACGTATCGATACGTTTTTTGTATTTCGCCCCCTGACCGAACCTTTGGGAGTTGATGATTAATGGATATCCGTAAAGTCAAGAAACTGATCGAGCTGCTGGAAGAGTCTGGCATCGACGAACTGGAGATCAAGGAAGGCGAAGAGTCGGTCCGTATCAGCCGTCACAGCAAGACCCCAGCTGCCCAACAGTTCTACGCACCTGCGCCGATGGCTGCCGCCCCTGCTGCTGCTCCGGTTGCCGCTGCTGCTCCAGTCGCCGAAGCCGCAGCCGCTGCACCGGCCCTGAAAGGCACCGTGATCCGCTCGCCAATGGTAGGTACCTTCTACCGCAAGCCTTCGCCGACCTCGCCGAACTTCGCAGAAGTGGGCCAGTCGGTGAAGAAAGGCGACACCCTGTGCATCGTTGAAGCCATGAAGATGATGAACCACATCGAAGCCGATGTTGGCGGTGTCATCGACGCCATCCTGGTAGAAGACGGCCAGCCGGTTGAGTTCGACCAGCCGCTGTTCACCGTCGTTTGAATCGCGGAGAGCCAACGATGTCTGGGAAGCTCGAAAAAGTCCTGATCGCCAACCGTGGGGAAATTGCCCTGCGGATCCTGCGTGCCTGCAAAGAGCTGGGCATCAAAACCGTCGCTGTGCACTCCACCGCCGACCGTGAACTGATGCACCTGGGCCTGGCAGACGAGTCGGTCTGCATCGGCCCTGCATCGTCCAAGGATTCCTACCTGCATATCCCGGCAATCATCGCTGCCGCCGAAGTCACCGGCGCCACCGCGATTCACCCGGGCTACGGCTTCCTGGCAGAAAACGCCGACTTCGCCGAGCAGGTCGAAAAATCCGGTTTCGCCTTCATCGGCCCTAAAGCCGACACCATTCGCCTGATGGGCGACAAGGTTTCGGCCAAGGACGCGATGATCAAGTCGGGCGTGCCGACCGTACCGGGCTCCGATGGCCCGCTGCCGGAAGACGAGGAAGTCGCCCTGGCGATTGCCCGTGACGTCGGCTACCCGGTGATCATCAAGGCCGCCGGTGGCGGTGGTGGTCGCGGCATGCGCGTGGTGCACAAGGAAGAGGACCTGATTTCCTCGGCCAAGCTCACCCGTACCGAAGCCGGTGCTGCCTTCGGCAACCCGATGGTCTACCTGGAGAAGTTCCTGACCAACCCACGCCACGTGGAAGTGCAGGTACTGTCCGACGGCCAGGGCAACGCCATCCACCTGGGCGACCGCGACTGCTCGCTGCAGCGCCGTCACCAGAAGGTCCTGGAAGAAGCACCAGCCCCGGGCATCGACGAGAAAGCCCGTCAGGAAGTGTTCAAGCGTTGCGTCGATGCGTGCATCGAGATTGGCTACCGTGGTGCCGGTACGTTCGAGTTCCTGTACGAGAACGGCAGCTTCTACTTCATCGAGATGAACACCCGCGTACAGGTTGAGCACCCGGTGTCGGAGATGGTTACCGGTATCGACATCGTCAAGGAGATGCTGAGCATCGCCGCTGGCAATAAGCTGTCGTTCCGCCAGGAAGACGTGGTGATCCGCGGCCACTCGCTGGAGTGCCGGATCAACGCCGAAGACCCGAAGAAGTTCATCCCGAGCCCAGGCAAGGTCAAGCACTTCCACGCCCCGGGTGGCAACGGCGTACGCGTCGATTCGCACCTGTACAGCGGTTATTCGGTTCCGCCGAACTACGACTCGCTGATCGGCAAGCTGATCACCTACGGCAAGGACCGCGAAGAAGCCATGGCGCGCATGCGCAACGCCCTGGACGAGATCGTCGTCGACGGCATCAAGACCAACATCCCGCTGCACCGCGACCTGGTGCGTGATGAAGGTTTCTGCAAAGGCGGCGTGAACATTCACTACCTCGAGCACAAACTGGCTAGCCAGGACTGATCGAGTAGTGTGATGTAGCAAAACCCCGGACGTGTTCCGGGGTTTTTTATTGCCTGCCGGGGCCTCATCGCCGGCAAGCCAGCCCCCACAGGCACTGCACATGGCTTGAGGCCGATGCGATCGGGGTGGGAGCTGGCTTGCCGGCGATTGGGCTGCGGCACAGCCCCAGGCCCCTACCCCTTCATCCGCGGCATCTCGATGTGGTGCTCGTGCACACGCCGATACAAGGTAGCCCGCGAAATACCCAACGCTCGCGCCGCATCGGCCGGCTTCCAGCGATGGCGGATCAGTGCATCCAGCAACAACTGCCGCGCCGGGCACGATACGCCACTGTCACTCGAAACGACTGCCTCGCCCCGCACCTCCTGCGGCAAATCCTGCAACTGCACCTGCCCGCCTTCACTCACCGCACAGGCATAACGCAACACCTGCCGCAGTTGGCGCAGGTTCCCCGGCCAGCGATAAACCAGCAACGCCTGCAGCGCATCATCGGCCAGCACCACCTCGACCCCACAGGCTTGGGCTTCTTCGGCCAGCAACTGGTGGATCAGCCCTAAGCGGTCCTCGCGCTCACGCAAGGGCGGCAGCTCGAAGCGGGCATTGGCCAGGCGGAAGTACAAATCCTCACGAAACCGCCCATCCTTCACCATCGCCACCAAGTCGCGGTGGGTGGCGCAGATCACCTGAATGTCCACGCGCTCGCGCCGTGCAGCACCCAACGGCGCCACTTCGCCTTCGGCCAGCACGCGCAGCAGGCGGGTTTGCAGGTTCAGCGGCATGTCGCCGATTTCGTCAAGGAACAGGGTGCCGCCATCGGCCTGCTGCAACAGCCCCTGCATGCCTTTGCTGGAAGCCCCGGTAAAGGCCCCGGCTACATAGCCAAACAGTTCGCTCTCGATCAGGTTTTCCGGGATGGCGGCGCAGTTCAGGGTGACAAATGGCCCGTCGCGGCGCTGGCTTTGCTGGTGAATCTGGCGGGCAAACACTTCTTTGCCGACCCCGGTTTCGCCTTGTACCAGCACCGCCAGGTTGCAGTCCTTGACCCGCGTGGCCAGCCGCAAATGCTGCTCGATGCGGGCGTCCTGGGCCTGATGCAAGGGCTGCACGCGCTGCCGCTGCTGCGGGGCGCTGACGCGGCCATACAGCCCGCCCAGGCCCGGCAGGCGCTGGGCGGACGACGTGTTGACGCGCCGTAGCTGGCCCATGTCGAACAGTTCACCAATGTGCTCAGGCAAGCGCCCCAGGTGCTGCACCAGCCGCCGCCGCGCCAGGCTGTTGATGGCCTGCAAGCGGCCGTCGGCATCCCAGGCCAGCAGGTAGTCGGGCTGGCTTTCGACGTAACCCGGTGTGCCATGGGCGCGCATCACCCAGTGGCCTTGGGCACTGTGCATGAAGAAGGCGTTTTCGATTTCACGGGCAGTCTGCTCGACCAACTGGCGGATCAGGTGCTGGCTGCGGCGGTCGTCCGGTGACTGCAAGGCCGACACATCCACCACCCCCAGCAACTCGCCCTGCGGGTCGAACACCGGCGCCGCGGTGCAGGTCAGGCCGATGAAGGCTGCGCGGAAGTGATCGCGCTTGTGCACCGTGACCGGGGCCTTGCTGGTCAGCACCGCCGCTACACCGCAGGTGCCCTCCTCGCCCTCCGACCAGCAGGTGCCCAGGTACAGCCCGGCCTTGCGGCAGTCATTGCGGATGGCCGATTCGACCCGGTAATCGATGGTGCGCCCCTGGGCATCGGTCAGCAGCACGCAGTAGTCGGCGCCGCGCACCCGTTCGTGCAGGCGTGCCACGGCATCGCTGGCGATGCGCAGAAACAGCTCGGCGCGTTCGCGGCATTCGTTGAGCAGGCTTTGGGACAGGATACGCGGCCCCTGCTGGGACCCGGGGTCGAGGCGGTACAGCTCCATGGAACGGCGCCATGAATCGAGGATCAGCGCTGGCACCGGCGCCTGTGGCAGGCGGTCGGCGTTCTTCAGCACCCGGCTGACGCAGTCGACATGGGCTCGGGAGTTCGCGGCAAGCATTCAGGCCCTCCGGTTCTCGTTGCTGTTTTTATCGTTGTCCGGCCATTAAGCGCTTCCGCGCATGCCCCGACAAGCACTGTGTGATTACCGGCCGGCTTGAGACGCTGCGTCTCAGCGTCTCGCCAACCCAGGCCCCGCGCTGGCACCCGGGGTCTCGCCAGCATCGCAATGAGCACTTGCTTGAACGCAACAAAACCGCTCTGGCGCGGCCATTTCAGCCACCCCATGAAAAGCTGGCACCGCGCTTGCTCCTGCCCTTGCAAACAAAAATACGAGGTGCGCCATGCCGCTACCCGCCCCGACCGTCGGGATCATTGCCAACCCTGCCTCTGGCCGCGACCTGCGCCGCCTGACTGCCAATGCCGGGCTCTATTCGAGCACCGACAAGGCCTCGGCGATCCAGCGCCTGCTGGCGGCTTTCGGCGCCACCGGTATCGGCCAGGTGCTGCTGCCCAGCGACATGACCGGCATAGCCGCCGCCGTGCTCAAGGCCAGCCAGGGCCCGGGCGCCCGTGACCAGCACTGGCCGGCCATCGAAATACTCGACCTGCCGCTGACCCAGACTGTTGCCGATACCCGCCTGGCCACCCGGCGCATGGTCGAGCGTGGCGTGGCGATGATCGCCGTGCTCGGTGGTGACGGCACCCACAAGGCGGTCGCTGCGCAGGCCGGCGACGTACCGCTGCTGACATTGTCCACCGGCACCAACAATGCCTTCCCCGAACTGCGTGAAGCTACCAGTGCGGGCCTGGCCGGCGGCCTGCTCGCCAGCGGCCAGGTACCGGCCAGCATCGGCCTGCGCCGCAACAAGCGCCTGCTGGTGAAGGTGCCCGAGCAACAGCTTGCCGAATGGGCCCTGGTGGAAGTGGCGGTATCGCCCCAGCGCTTCATCGGTGCCCGTGCACTCAGCCGCAGCGAAGACTTGAGCGAAGTCTTTGCCTGCTTCGCCGAGCCCCATGCCATTGGCCTGTCAGCCTTGTGCGGGCTGTGGTGCCCGGTGTCGCGCCAGGACCCGCACGGCGCCTGGGTACGCCTGAACCCCGCGGCTGAACAGGCGCTGCTCGCCCCCTTGGCGCCCGGCCTGCTGCAAGGCTGCGGCATCACCGCCAGCGGCCCGCTGATGCCCGGCGTCGCCCATCGCCTGAGCCTGGCCAGCGGCACCCTGGCCCTGGACGGCGAGCGCGAAATCGAATTCGCCGAGCACGACACGCCCACCATCACCCTCGACCACCAAGGCCCGCTAAGCGTGGATGTCGAGGCCGTCCTGGCGCATGCCGCCCGCCATCACCTGCTGGCCGTGCCGCGCGGCCACCGGCTGCACCCTGCAAACCCGCGTTGAGACAACCCTGGAGAACAACAAGATGTCCAATCAACTCAGTACCGAACAACTGCTGCATGCCTATGAAGTGATGCGCACCATCCGCGCCTTCGAAGAACGCCTGCACGTGGAATTCGCCACGGGCGAGATCCCCGGCTTCGTCCACCTGTATGCCGGCGAAGAAGCCTCAGCCGCCGGGGTCATGGCCCACCTGCGCGACAGCGACTGCATCGCCTCGACCCATCGCGGCCATGGCCACTGCATCGCCAAGGGGGTGGATGTGTACGGCATGATGGCCGAGATCTATGGCAAGAAAACCGGCGTGTGCGGCGGCAAAGGCGGCTCGATGCACATTGCCGACCTGGAAAAAGGCATGCTCGGCGCCAACGGCATCGTCGGCGCCGGTGCACCGCTGGTGGCCGGGGCGGCATTGGCAGCCAAACTCAAGGGCCGTGATGACGTGTCGGTGGCGTTCTTCGGCGATGGCGCTTCCAACGAAGGCGCCGTATTCGAGGCCATGAACATGGCGTCGATCATGAACCTGCCGTGCATCTTCGTGGCCGAGAACAACGGCTACGCCGAGGCCACCGCCTCCAACTGGTCCGTCGCCTGCGACCACATTGCCGACCGCGCAGCCGGCTTCGGCATGCCGGGCGTCACCATCGACGGCTTCGACTTCTTTGCCGTGTACGAGGCCGCCGGGGCCGCCATCGAGCGCGCCCGTGCCGGGCAAGGGCCGTCGCTTATCGAGGTCAAGCTCAGCCGCTACTACGGCCACTTCGAAGGCGATGCGCAAACCTACCGCGCCCCGGATGAAGTTAAGAACCTGCGCGAATCACGCGACTGCCTGATGCAGTTCCGCAACAAGACCACCCGCGCCGGCCTGCTCACTGCCGAGCAACTGGACGCCATCGACGCGCGCATCGAGGACCTGATCGAAGACGCCGTGCGCCGCGCCAAGTCCGATCCCAAGCCACAGCCCGCCGACCTGCTCACCGACGTCTACGTCAGCTACCCCTGAGCCGCGGATTACAAGAACAACAGGAGAACCACCATGGCAAGAAAGATCAGCTACCAGCAGGCCATCAACGAAGCCCTGGCCCAGGAAATGCGCCGCGACAACACGGTGTTCATCATTGGCGAAGACGTTGCCGGCGGTGCCGGTGCACCCGGCGAGGATGACGCCTGGGGTGGCGTGCTGGGCGTGACCAAGGGCCTGTACCACCAGTTCCCCGGCCGCGTGCTGGACGCACCGCTGTCGGAAATCGGCTACGTCGGCGCTGCCGTCGGTGCCGCCACCCAAGGCCTGCGCCCGGTGTGCGAACTGATGTTCGTGGACTTCGCCGGCTGCTGCCTGGACCAGATCCTCAACCAGGCCGCCAAATTCCGCTACATGTTCGGCGGCAAGGCGGTCACCCCGCTGGTGATGCGCACCATGTACGGCGCTGGCCTGCGTGCGGCGGCCCAGCACTCGCAGATGCTCACCTCGCTGTGGACGCACATCCCCGGCCTGAAGGTGGTGTGCCCTTCTTCCCCTTACGATGCCAAGGGCCTGCTGATTCAGGCGATCCGCGACAACGACCCGGTGATCTTCTGTGAGCACAAGCTGCTGTACAGCATGCAGGGCGAGGTGCCGGAAGAGGTGTACACCGTGCCGTTCGGTGAGGCCAACTTCCTGCGTGATGGCGACGATGTGACCCTGGTCACCTATGGCCGCATGGTCCATGTAGCACTTGAAGCCGCCAACAACCTGGCCCGCCAGGGCATCGACTGCGAAGTGCTGGACCTGCGCACCACCAGCCCGCTGGATGAAGACAGCATTCTTGAAAGTGTGGAAAAAACCGGCCGCCTGGTGGTGATCGACGAAGCCAACCCGCGCTGCTCGATGGCCACCGACATCAGCGCGCTGGTGGCGCAGAAGGCCTTCGGCGCACTCAAGGGCCCGATCGAGATGGTCACTGCACCGCACACCCCGGTGCCGTTCTCCGATGCCCTGGAAGACCTGTACATCCCTGACGCGGCGAAGATCGAAGAAGCCGTGCGCAAGGTGATCGAAGCCGCAAGGAGTGCCGCATGAGCCAGATCCATACCCTGACCATGCCCAAGTGGGGCCTGTCGATGACCGAAGGCCGGGTGGATACCTGGCTCAAGCAGGAAGGTGACGAAATCAACAAGGGTGACGAGGTGCTGGACGTCGAGACCGACAAGATCAGCAGCAGCGTCGAAGCCCCGTTCAGTGGCGTGTTGCGCCGCCAGGTGGCCAAGCCGGATGAAACCCTGCCAGTGGGCGCGTTGCTGGCCGTGGTGGTGGAAGGCGAAGCCGAAGAAGCCGAAATCGATGCGCTGGTGCAGCGCTTTCAGGCCGAGTTCGTCGCCGAGGGGGGCGCCGATCAGGCCCCGGGGCCGGCCCCACAGAAGGCAGACGTTGGCGGCCGCCTGCTGCGCTGGTTCGAGCTGGGGGAAGGCGGCACGCCGCTGGTGCTGGTGCACGGTTTTGGCGGCGACCTCAACAACTGGCTGTTCAACCACCCGGCGCTGGCTGCCGAACGCCGCGTGATCGCCCTGGACCTGCCGGGGCACGGCGAGTCGGCCAAGGCCCTGCACCGGGGCGACCTGGATGAACTGAGCGAAACCGTGCTGGCCCTGCTCGACCACCTGGACATCGCCAAGGCCCACCTGGCGGGCCATTCCATGGGCGGCGCGGTAAGCCTCAACGTGGCACGCCTGGCGCCGCAACGGGTGGCGAGCCTCAGCCTGGTCGCCAGTGCCGGCCTGGGCGAAGCGATCAACGGGCAGTACCTGCAGGGCTTCGTCGCCGCCGCTAACCGCAACGCCCTCAAACCGCAGATGGTGCAACTGTTTGCCGACCCGGCGCTGGTCACCCGGCAAATGCTGGAGGACATGCTCAAGTTCAAGCGCCTGGAAGGTGTTGATGACGCCTTGCGCCTGCTGGCATCAGCCATTGCCGACGGCGACCGCCAGCGCCACGACCTGCGCGGGGTGCTAGGGCAGCATCCGGCGCTGGTGGTGTGGGGCGGCAAGGACGCGATCATCCCGGCCAGCCATGCCGAAGGCCTGGAGGCAGAAGTACTGGTGCTGCCCGAGGCTGGGCATATGGTGCAGATGGAGGCGGCTGAAGAGGTGAACCGCAGGATGGTGGAGTTTTTGCGGGGGCATTGAAGGGGGGAGGTGCATGACTTGGGGTGGCGTTGAGACATAGATGTGCATGCCTCGGTTTTTTCAGCGCCTGTAATATCGAGCGCCGCGCGGGCGGCGCTCGATCTCACAGGAGATGAACAACTAAAGGCATGCGCCTGTCTGCCCACCCTCGATCCCTCGACATTCACCTCGCAGCCATCTCGCCGCGCCGGCCTGTTGTCTCATCTGCTTATGCCCTATCTGTCTCGGCCCCTTATTCTGCGTCATACTCGGCAGACCTATTGCCCGGTCCTCGCCATGCGTCCACTGCTCCCCATTACCCTGGTCCTGCTGCTCGCCGCCTGTGGCGATGGCGAATCGCTGCTTGCGCCGGACGCACGCCTGCCCGACGGGGGGCGTTACCGGGGGCAGGTGGTTGATGGCCTGCTGCAGGGCGAGGGCCGTATCGACTACCCCAACGGCAGCTGGTACGCCGGCGGCTTCAAGGACGGCCAGTGGCATGGCCAGGGCGAATGGCATGGCCAGAACGGCGAGGTTTACCGTGGCCAGTTCGCCGAGGGGCTGTTCCAGGGGCTGGGCGACCTGACCACCCCGGGCAGCCACTACAGTGGCACCTTCAAGCACGGCCGCCGCGACGGCGAAGGCACGCTCAAACAAGCCGACCAGACCTACCGCGGCCAGTTCAAGGACGACCTGTACGAAGGCGCCGGCGAGCTGGAGCTGGCCGACGGTAGCCGCTACCAAGGCCTGTTCGCCAAGGGCAAGCCCAACGGCGCCGGGGTGCGCAGCGATGCCAGCGGCAACCAGTTCAGCGGGCGCTTCGTCAACGGCCAGCTGCAAGGCGGTGGTACTTACGACAGCGTCGACGGCGAGCAATACATCGGTGAGTTCAAGGACAACCGCCTGGAAGGCCGTGGCCGCTACGAAAACGCCGATGGCGATGTATGGATCGGCGAATTCAAGGACGGCTCGCTGATGGGTGAAGGCGAACTGCTGGGCAGCGACGGCAGCCACTACAAGGGCGAGTTCATCGACTGGCGCCTGTCGGGCCGGGGCAGCCTGCAACTGGCCGACGGCAGCACCTACGTCGGCGGCTTCCTGAACGATGCCTACCATGGCCATGGGCAGCTGACCTTGCCCGGCGGCCAGGTCGAAGGTGGCACCTGGGCCAACGGTGTGCGCGTACGCGACCAGAAAGGTAAGCTGCTGCCCGACCCACTGGACCTGGCCCTGCTCAACCAGGGCCGGCTGCTGGAAGAGTCGCTGGCCCGGGTACCGCGCTCAACGCCGCCCATCCAGCTGTACAGCCTGGTGGTGGCCGGCGATGGCCAGCAAAGCGTGTTCCTGCGCGAAGCCGACTACGTCAGCAACATGCTCAAGGTGCGCTTTGGCGCCCGCGGCCAGGTGACCCTGGTCAACCACCGTGACCACATGGCCACCCGCCCCATGGCCACCCGCGAGAACCTCACCCGCGCCGCCAGCACCCTGGCCGAACGCAGCGGCCCCGAAGACCTGGTGTTCATCTACTTCACCAGCCATGGCAGCCAGGACCACCAGTTGGTGCTCGACCAGCCGCGGCTGCAACTGGCCGACCTTTCTGCCGACGAACTGGCCACCGCCCTGGCGCCACTGAAGAACCGCGACAAAGTGATCGTCATATCGGCTTGCTATTCAGGGGGCTACATCGCCCCGCTCAAGGATGAGCGCACGGTGATCATGACTGCCGCTCGTGCCGACCGCGTGTCCTTCGGGTGCTCGGAAGAAGCCGACTTCACCTACTTTGGCGATGCGCTGTTCGCGCAAGCACTGAACCAGACCGACGACCTGAAACAGGCGTTTGAACTGGCCCGAGCCAGCGTTGCCGAAAGAGAACAAAGGGAAGGCTTCGAGGCTTCGGAGCCGCAGCTGTGGGCACCGCCAGCCGTACTTGAACACTGGCAGCACCTGCGCCGGCAACAGGCCGAAGAAGCATTGCGTAACGCCGCACAAGCCAACGTGGGGGTACAGGCAAAAACGCCTGGCAGCCACTAGAATTGTGTGTAACAAGGGAGAGACATCATGTATTTGACGCCTCAGCATGTCCTGCTTGCCGGTGCCACCGGCCTGACCGGTGAACACCTGCTGGACCGCCTGCTCAACGAACCCACCATCACCCGCGTACTGGCGCCTACCCGCCGGCCGCTGGCTGAGCACCCGCACCTGGAAAACCCGGTGGGCGACCCGGCGGTATTCCTTCCACAGCTGGCCGGGCGGGTCGACATCGCCTACTGCTGCCTGGGCACCACGCTGAAGCAGGCCGGTTCCGAATCGGCCTTCCGCGCAGTGGACCTGGACATGGTAGTGGCGTTCAGCAAGCGTGCCCGGGAGATGGGCGCGCGGCATCTGCTGGTGGTCAGTGCGCTGGGCGCCGACCCGAAATCGTCGATTTTCTACAACCGGGTGAAGGGCGAGATGGAAGAGGCGCTCAAGGCCCAGGACTGGCCGCAGCTGACCATCGTGCGGCCGTCTTTGCTGCTGGGCGAGCGGATCGAGCCACGGCTTGCGGAACAACTGGCTTCGCCGTTTTCCAGGTTGATACCCGGCAAGTACCGGGGGATCGAGGCTTGTACCTTGGCCCGGGCCTTGTGGCGGCTGGCGCTGGAGGAAGAGGACGGGGTGCGGATTGTGGAGTCGGATGAGCTTCGCAAGTTGGGCAAGATATAAACTTTACCTGAAGGTGCCTGTTCGCGGGCAAGCCCGCGAAAGGGCCGTCACAGGCCGCCGGTGGCCTGGAAGCCGACACCGGCCGCAGTCAGCAATGACAACGGCAACAACAGCGTATCGAGCAACATGCTGCCGGGCAGGTCCAGGCCTGGATAGGCCGGTGCATCAGCCCCGTAATGATCGCGCGGGCAGCACCCGCCATTGATCACGTACAAATCCAGCCGGGTACCGGCATACACCACCGGGGCCCCTGGCTTGGCGGCATCCAGCGTGCGCACCGTGGCGCAGCCTCCCAGCATCACCAGCGCCGCCACACCCAACAGCGCTCGCTTCAATCATCCACCCCGAAGTGGTGCTCGCCCCACCGCGGCAACATGTCCTGGGGAATGGCAAGCAGGTTGAGAATGCGCGCCACGACAAAGTCGACCAGGTCGTCGATGGTCTGCGGCTGGTGATAGAAGCCGGGCGCCGCCGGCAGGATCACCGCGCCCATTTGCGACAGCTTGAGCATGTTCTCCAGGTGGATGGTGGAGAACGGCGCTTCGCGCGGCACCAGGATCAGCTGGCGCCGCTCCTTGAGGGTAACGTCAGCAGCGCGTTCGATCAGGTTGTTGCAGGCACCGGTGGCAATCGCCGAAAGCGTACCGGTGGAACAAGGCACCACCACCATCGCCGCCGGGGCGCCGGAGCCTGAGGCTACCGGCGACATCCAGTCTTCCTTGCCGTACACACGGATCTGCCCATCGGCGGCGCCGGTGTATTCGGTAAGAAATGCCTGCATCGCCTGGGGCTTGGCCGGCAGCACCACGTCGGTCTCGGTGGCCATCACCAGTTGCGCGGCCTTGGAGATCAGGAAATGCACCTCGCGGTCCTCGCGCACCAGGCAATCGAGCAGGCGCAGGCCATACTGGGCGCCCGAGGCGCCGGTCATGGCCAGGGTGATGCGTTCCGACCCGCTCACTTCAGGGCCTCGGCCAGCTTGCCGTGCAGGCCACCAAAGCCGCCGTTGCTCATGATCACCACGTGGGTGCCCGGGCGTGCCTGGCCTTTGACCCGCTCGATGATCGCGTCGAGGCTGTCGGCCACCACGCTCGGTACCTTGCACTTCGCAGCGGTTGCCGCCAGGTCCCAGCCGAGGTTGGCCGGCGCGTACCAGATCACCTGGTCGGCGTCGTTGACGCTTTCCGGCAGACCGTCACGGTGGGCGCCAAGCTTCATCGAATTGGAGCGGGGCTCGATCACGGCAATCACCGGCGCCTCGCCAACGCGCTTGCGCAGGCCGTCGAGGGTGGTGGCGATGGCGGTCGGGTGGTGGGCGAAGTCATCGTAGATGGTCACGCCCTGCACTTCGGCAACCTTCTCCATGCGCCGCTTGACGCTCTTGAAGGCGCTCAGGCCTTCGATACCCATGGCCGGCACCACGCCGACATGTCGGGCCGCTGCCAAGGTGGCCAGGGCGTTGGCAACGTTGTGCTGGCCAGTCATTGCCCAGTCCACCACGCCCTGCGCCTCGCCCTCGAACAGTACTTCGAAACGCGAGCCGTCGGGGCTGAGCAGGCGCGCCTGCCACTGGCCACCTTCGCCGGTCGTCTGCACCGGGGTCCAGCAACCCATGCCGATCACCCGCTCCAGCGCTTGCTCGGTGGTGGGGTGAATGACCAGGCCTTCGCCGGGAATGGTGCGCACCAGGTGGTGGAACTGCCGCTCGATCGAGGCCAGATCCGGGAAGATGTCCGCATGATCGAACTCAAGGTTGTTGAGGATCGCGGTACGTGGGTGGTAGTGGACAAACTTCGAGCGCTTGTCGAAGAAGGCGCTGTCGTATTCGTCGGCTTCGACCACGAAGAACGGCGTATCGCCCAGGCGTGCCGACACCGAGAAGTTCTGCGGCACACCGCCAATCAGGAAGCCCGGGCTCATGCCGGCATGTTCCAGCACCCACGCCAGCATGCTGCTGGTGGTGGTCTTGCCATGGGTGCCGGCAACGGCCAGTACCCAGCGGCCTTGCAGCACGTGGTCCGCCAGCCATTGCGGGCCGGAAACATAGGGCAGGCCCTTGTTCAGCACGTACTCCACTGCCGGGTTGCCACGCGACATGGCATTGCCGATGACCACCACGTCTGGCGCCGGGTCCAGCTGGGCTGGGTCATAGCCTTGAGTCAACTCGATGCCCTGGGCTTCGAGCTGGGTGCTCATCGGGGGATAGACGTTGGCGTCCGAGCCGGTGACGCGATGGCCAAGTTCCTTGGCCAGCACCGCCAGCGAGCCCATGAAAGTGCCGCAAATACCGAGAATGTGAATATGCATGGTCGACCTCGCAAAACATCGAGGCAGGGTAGCCCAGGGCGCGACAAATCGCACCCGCTGTTTCGCTCAGCCAGCTCTGGTGATGCCGTGTTTGCGCAGTTTTCGATACAAGGTATTACGGCTGATGCCCAGGTGCTCGGCGACGCGGGTCAGATGCCAGTGTTTTGCCTCCAGGGTCGCCAGCAGCGCGTGGCGCTCGGCCTCTTTCAACGCTGCCGGCCCTATCGCCGGCAAGCCAGCTCCCACAGGTGCAGCGTCAGCTTCGAAAGCCCTGTTTACCCTGTAGGTGCAACTGCCTTCTAGCGCCTGTTCTGGCCTTGTCGCCGGCAAGCAGGATCCCCCTGGATTTACAAATGGCTTGAAGCCAGTGTGGCCGGGGTGGGAGCTGGCTTGCCGGCGATCGAGGGCAAAGCCCTCGCGGACGATGGCGGGGAGGTCCGAGAACATGATTCGGGCATCTTCGCAAAGCGCCACCAGGGTACGCAGCACATTGCGCATCTGCCGCACGTTCCCCGGCCAGGCGAAGTCGAGCAGTGCCTCCCGCGCCCTGGGTTCGATATCGACACGCTGCCCCTGCGCCTCCTGACGCAACAGAAAGTCCAGCAACTGCGCCTTGTCACTGCGATCGCGCACCGCAGGTAACGCCACCTCCAGGCCATTCAGGCGGTAATACAGGTCCTCGCGGAAACTGCCCTGCGCCACCCGCTCCAGCAGGTCACGGTGGGTAGCGCTGACAATGCGCACGTCAACCCCTTGCGGTTCACCACCGATCGGTACCACCTGGCGCTCTTCCAGCACCCGCAGCAGGCGGGTTTGCAGGGCCAGCGGCATGTCGCCGATCTCGTCCAGCAGCAAGGTGCCGCCGTCAGCCTGCAACAGCTTGCCGCGCATGCCTTCCTTGCGCGCGCCGGTAAAGCTGCCGCCGCGGTAACCGAACAGCTCGCTTTCAATCAGGCTCTCCGGGATCGAGGCGCAGTTGATGGCGACAAACGGCTTGCCGCGCCGTTCACTGGCCTGGTGCACGGCCTGGGCGAAAGCCTCCTTGCCACAGCCGGTCTCGCCGCGCAGCAACAACGGCACGTCGCGCTCGAACACCCGCACGCAGCGGCGAAAGTCGTTTTGCAACGCCGGGTCGAGCAGGCAGATGGCCGGTTCCACATCGCGCACGGGCTGGCGGTGGGCGGTGGGCACAGACCACACCGGCGTACGTGCCTGGCCGCGCACGCTGGCGAACACTTGGCGGCCGTCCACCGCGCGTAGCGGCCAGACCGTACTGCCTGCGGGCATGGCGCGGTTGAACAACTCGTCGTGGCTGCAGGCAAAGAAGCGCTGCACGGGTTTGCCCAGCACGCCACCGCGCACGGTACCCAGCAGGTTCAGCGCACTCTGGTTCGCCGCGCAGATGCGCCCGTCACCGTCGAAGGCCAACAAACCTTCGCTGAACAGGCCGACCGACTCGGCCTGCAGGTGGAAACGCAGCAGCCACTGCTGCTCGAAATGGCGCAGGAAATAGCAGCTTTCGATCATCTTCGCCGAAAGGTTGACCAATGCCATGGTGTGGAACTGGCTCTGGCGCGAAACATCGGGCCGGGCCGACGACACATCAAGCACCGCCAGCAGTTCGCCATGGGGGTCGAACACCGGGCTGGCCGAGCAGGTCAGGCCGGTATGGCGGCCACGAAAGTGCTCGTTCTGGTGGATGGTCAGCGCCTGGCGCTCGACCAGGCAGGTGCCGATGCCGTTGGTGCCCTCGCGCGCTTCGCTCCAGTCGGCGCCCAGCCACAGCCCGGCACGCTCGAAGCTGCGCCGCTCGGTGGGTGCGCTGACGCAATTGAGGATCACCCCGCGAGCGTCGGTCAGCAGTACCGCGTGGCCGGCCCCGGAAAGCTGCTGGTGCAGGCTGTTCATTTCAGGGTCGGCAATTTGCAGCACCTGACACAAGCGCTCGCGGCTTTCCAGCAGGCGCCCGTGCTCGAGCACCACCGGGGCCGCGATCACAGCAGGGTCGAGGTGGTAGTCCTCCAGGCAACGCAGCCAGGAGCGGGCGATGGACGGGTCACTGCCGCCCTCCCCGGCCCCGCCATGGGCAACGGTATGGACTTGCTGGGCATGGCGACTGAAAGGGTTGCTCTGCATTGTTGTAGTTCTCCGCAGATAGAGAGTCTGGTCAGCATCCTCCACCCGGGAAGCCTTTGCAATGCACCCGGCCATGACGTGTCGCAAATGGCACAAAGTGTCACCCCTGCGTGTACCGCCGCTGGCACAGCAGCCGTTTACCGGTCCCAGACAACTGGCCCAAGTCATTGATTTGCCTGGCGTGCGAAACGCTGGCCCAACCTTTGCTCTACGCTTCTCAACTCCCCAACAAACATAACAGCCAGGAGACACACCATGCGTTACGCACATCCCGGTACCGACGGCGCGAAGGTTTCCTTCAAGAACCGCTACGGCAACTACATCGGTGGCGAGTTCGTAGCTCCGGTCAAGGGGCAGTATTTCGAAAACACCTCCCCGGTGAATGGCAAACTGATCGCCGAATTCCCCCGCTCCACTGCCGAAGACATCGATAAAGCGCTCGACGCCGCCCACGCCGCTGCCGACGCCTGGGGCCGCACGTCGGTGCAGGACCGCTCCAACGTGCTGCTGAAGATTGCCGACCGCATCGAGCAGAACCTTGAACTGCTGGCCATTACCGAAACCTGGGACAACGGCAAGCCCATCCGCGAAACCCTCAACGCCGACATTCCGCTAGCCGTCGACCACTTCCGCTACTTCGCCGGTTGCATCCGCGCCCAGGAAGGCGGCGCTGCCGAGATCAACGAAGGCACCGTGGCCTATCACATCCACGAGCCGCTGGGCGTCGTCGGGCAGATCATCCCGTGGAACTTCCCCATCCTGATGGCTGCCTGGAAGCTGGCGCCTGCGCTGGCCGCCGGTAACTGTGTGGTGCTCAAGCCTGCCGAGCAGACGCCACTGGGCATCACCGTGCTGCTGGAAGTGATCGGCGACCTGCTGCCACCTGGCGTACTCAACGTAGTGCAAGGCTATGGCCGCGAAGCCGGTGAAGCCCTGGCCACCAGCAAGCGTATCGCCAAGATCGCCTTCACCGGTTCTACCCCGGTTGGCTCGCACATCATGAAATGCGCAGCCGAAAACATCATCCCGTCCACCGTCGAGCTGGGCGGCAAGTCGCCGAACGTGTACTTCGAAGACATCATGCAGGCAGAGCCAAGCTTCATCGAGAAGGCTGCCGAGGGCATGGTGCTGGCGTTCTTCAACCAGGGCGAGGTGTGCACCTGCCCGTCGCGCGCCCTGGTGCAGGAGTCGATCTACCCGCAGTTCATGGAAGTGGTGATGAAGAAGGTGCTGCAGATCAAGCGCGGCGACCCGCTGGACACCGACACCATGGTTGGCGCCCAGGCTTCGCAGCAGCAGTTCGAGAAGATTCTTTCGTACCTGCAGATTGCCCAGGACGAAGGCGCCGAGCTGCTGACCGGCGGCAAGGTCGAGAAGCTGGAAGGCTCGCTGGCCACCGGTTACTACATCCAGCCGACCCTGCTCAAGGGCAACAACAAGATGCGCGTGTTCCAGGAAGAAATCTTCGGCCCGGTGGTCAGCGTCACCACCTTCAAGGACGAAGCCGAAGCACTGGCGATTGCCAACGACACCGAGTTCGGCCTGGGGGCCGGCGTGTGGACCCGTGACATCAACCGTGCCTACCGCATGGGCCGCGGCATCAAGGCTGGCCGCGTGTGGACCAACTGCTACCACCTGTACCCGGCGCATGCGGCGTTTGGCGGGTACAAGAAGTCCGGTGTTGGCCGTGAGACCCACAAGATGATGCTCGACCACTATCAGCAGACCAAGAACCTGCTGGTGAGCTACGACATCAACCCGTTGGGCTTCTTCTAAATCCGGGATGGCCTCGGGGGCTGCTTTGCAGCCCATCGCGACGCAAGGCCGCTCCTACAGGGACCGCACTGATCTCGAAAACTGTGCAGTACCTGTGGGAGCTGGCTTGCCGGCGATGAGGCCGGACCTGCATCACTCAACCCCCGGGGCACCAACCGCTCTGGCTCGCTTCCTGCAGTACCCATCACCATCGGCCCGGGTCCCTTCCGGCCACCAAGAAAAAGAACAGGTGAATCTATGCCAAGCGATCATTCCGCCGGCTCGCCGGCAGGCTCTTCCGTCGACTTCGAAAAAGTCGGATCGGACTATTTCCAGCAACGTGAACTGAAAAAAGGCGCGGCCGGCTGGGTACTGCTGGTTGGCCTGGGCGTGGCCTATGTCATCTCCGGCGACTACGCCGGCTGGAACTTCGGCCTGGCCCAGGGCGGCTGGGGCGGCATGTTCCTCGCCACCTTGCTGATGGCCACCATGTACCTGTGCATGTGCTTCTCGCTGGCCGAACTGTCGTCGATGATCCCCACCGCAGGCGGCGGCTACGGCTTTGCCCGCAGTGCGTTCGGCCCGTGGGGCGGTTTTCTGACCGGCACGGCGATCCTTATCGAATACGCTATCGCACCGGCCGCCATCGCGGTGTTCATTGGTGCCTACTGCCAGTCGCTGTTCGGTATCGGCGGCTGGATGATCTACCTGGCCTTCTACATCGTGTTCATCGGCATCCACATCTTTGGGGTGGGTGAGGCGTTGAAGCTGATGTTCATCATCACCGCCATCGCCGCCATCGCCCTGGCAGTGTTCCTGATAAGCATGGTGCCCCATTTTGATGCAGCCAACCTGTTCGACATCGCCAAAACGGACGCAGTAGGCGCCAGCAGCTTCCTGCCGTTCGGCTATGTCGGCGTGTGGGCGGCGATCCCTTACGCCATCTGGTTCTTCCTTGCCGTCGAAGGCGTGCCGCTGGCTGCCGAAGAAACCAAGAACCCCAAGCGTGACCTGCCACGCGGCCTGATCGGCGCCATGCTGGTACTGCTGGCCTTCGCCCTGCTGATCCTGGTGGTCGGCCCTGGCGGCGCCGGCTCCGAAGCGCTGAAGGCATCCGGCAACCCGCTGGTCGAAGCGCTGTCCAAGGCTTACGGCGGCAGCACCTGGATGGGCGGCTTCGTCAACCTGGTCGGCCTGGCAGGGCTGATCGCCAGCTTCTTCTCCATCATCTACGCCTATTCCCGGCAGATCTTCGCCTTGTCCCGCGCCGGCTACCTGCCGCGCAAGCTGTCGGAAACCAACAAAAGCAAAGCCCCGGTACTGGCCCTGATCATCCCCGGCATCATCGGCTTTGCCCTGTCGCTGACAGGCCAGGGCGACTTGCTGATCCTGGTGGCGGTGTTCGGCGCTACGCTGTCCTATGTGCTGATGATGGCCGCGCACATCACCCTGCGCATCCGCCGGCCGAAGATGGAGCGCCCGTACCGCACCCCCGGTGGCATCTTCACTTCGGGCGTGGCGCTGGTGCTGGCGTGCATCGCCGTGGTTGCCGGCTTCCTGGTCGACCCACGGGTGGTGATTGGCGCCGCAGTGATTTATGCGGTATTGATTGCCTACTTTGCTTTCTACAGCCGCCACCACCTGGTCGCGGGCACGCCGGAAGAGGAATTCGCCGCCATCCAGCAGGCCGAAGAGGCCTTGCACTGATTGCCGCCACCCGCCGCGGGGCAACCCGCGGCTCTGGAGATTCTGTATGGCAAGTTTCGTACACACGGTAGGCCACCTGGTCTACCGCTTCGACAGCCTCAAGGACGTGATGGCCAAGGCCAGCCCGGCACGCTCGGGGGACTTCCTGGCAGGCGTCGCGGCCAGCAATGACGGCGAGCGTGTCGCCGCGCAAATGGCGTTGGCCAATATCCCGCTGACCCACTTCCTCAATGAAGCCCTTATCCCTTACGAAGCCGATGAAGTCACCCGGCTGATCATCGACACCCACGACGCCCAGGCCTTTGCCCCGGTCAGCCACCTGACCGTGGGCGGCCTGCGCGACTGGCTGCTGAGCGAAGAGGCCACTGAAGACAGCCTGCGCGCCTTGGCGCCGGGGCTTACGCCAGAAATGGCTGCGGCGGTGTCGAAGATCATGCGCGTGCAGGACTTGGTGCTGGTGGCGCAGAAGATCCGCGTGGTCACCCGGTTCCGCGGCACCATGGGTTTGCGCGGGCGCTTGTCTACCCGGTTGCAGCCCAACCACCCCACCGACGAGCCGGCCGGTATCGCCGCCAGCATTCTCGACGGCCTGCTGTACGGCAATGGCGACGCGATGATCGGCATCAACCCGGCCACCGACAGCATCGCCTCGATCTGTGCCCTGCTGGAAATGCTCGACGCCATCATCCAGCGCTACGACATCCCCACCCAGGCCTGCGTGCTGACCCATGTCACCACCTCGATCGAGGCGATCAACCGTGGCGTGCCGCTGGACCTGGTGTTCCAGTCCATTGCCGGCACCGAGGCGGCCAACGCCGGCTTTGGCATCAACCTGAACGTGTTGCAGGAGGGTTACGAAGCGGGCCTGTCGCTGAAACGCGGCACCCTCGGGCAAAACCTGATGTATTTCGAAACCGGCCAGGGCAGCGCACTGTCAGCCAACGCCCACCATGGCGTCGACCAGCAAACCTGCGAGACCCGCGCCTATGCCGTGGCCCGCCACTTCAAGCCGTTTCTGGTCAACACCGTGGTCGGTTTCATCGGCCCGGAGTACCTGTACAACGGCAAGCAGATCATCCGCGCGGGCCTGGAAGACCACTTCTGCGGCAAGCTGCTGGGCGTGCCGATGGGCTGCGACATCTGCTACACCAACCACGCCGAAGCCGACCAGGACGACATGGACACCCTGCTGACCCTGCTGGGGGTGGCCGGGATCAACTTCATCATGGGCATCCCCGGCTCCGACGACATCATGCTCAACTACCAGACCACCTCGTTCCACGACGCGCTGTACGCGCGCCAGACCCTGGGCCTGAAGCCCGGGCCGGAATTCGAGGCATGGCTGGCCCGCACCGGCATCTTCACCCAGGCCGATGGCCGGGTGCGCTTTGGTGACAACCTGCCACCGGCCTTTCGCCAGGCCTTGGCACAGCTTGCATAGGGATGACCATGGACCATCGCACGCCTACCCCCGACAACCCTTGGCTGGCCCTGCGCAACCTGACCCCGGCGCGCATCGCCCTGGGCCGCGCCGGCACCAGCCTGCCGACCGGGGCGCAGCTGGACTTCCAGTTCGCCCATGCCCAGGCCCGCGACGCCGTGCACCTGGCCTTCGACCATGCCGGCCTGGCTAGCCAGCTGAGTGACCGCGGCCGCGAAAGCCTGGTGCTGCACAGCGCCGCCAGTGACCGCCACCAGTACCTGCAACGCCCGGACCTGGGCCGGCGCCTGAACGAAACGTCGATTGCCACCCTGCGCCAGCACGCCCAGGCCAACCCCGGCGGCGTCGACCTGGCCATTGTGGTCGCCGATGGCCTGTCAGCCCTGGCCGTGCACCGCCACACTCTGCCGTTCCTGACCCGCTTCGAAGAACAGGCAGCCGCCGACGGCTGGACCAGCGCCCCGGTGGTGTTGGTGGAGCAGGGCCGCGTGGCGGTGGCCGACGAGGTCGGTGAACTGCTGGGCGCCCGGATGACCGTGATGCTGATCGGCGAGCGCCCGGGGCTGAGCTCGCCCGACAGCCTTGGCCTGTATTTCACCTACGGGCCAAAGGTCGGCCTGACCGATGCCTACCGCAACTGCATTTCCAACATCCGCCTGGAGGGGTTGAGCTATGGCATGGCGGCGCACCGCCTGCTGTACTTGATGCGCGAAGCCTGCCGGCGCCAGCTTTCAGGGGTGAATTTAAAGGACGAAGCCGAGGTCCATAGCCTGGAAACCGAACACACCAGCAACCAGAAAGGCAACTTCCTGCTGGGCAAAGGGTAAAAAACCTGTCACGGAAGGCGGATTGCACTTGTGACCTGCATTGGGCAGGATGCCCTTGAAAGCTGCTGGCATTCCGCTGTTTCCCCAATGGACTCTGAGGGCCGCACATGCGCATCATCAAGGCAACCCTGGAACACCTCGACCTGCTCACGCCACTGTTCGTCAAATACCGTGAGTTCTACGGGCAGCTACCCTACCCCGACAGCTCGCGCAGCTTCCTGGAAAAGCGCCTGAAGCGGGATGAATCGGTGATCTACCTGGCACTTCCCGATGATGACGACAGCAAGTTGATGGGCTTTTGCCAGCTTTACCCAAGCTACTCGTCGCTGTCGCTCAAGCGCGTGTGGATTCTCAATGACATCTACGTGGCCGAAGACTCGCGGCGCATGCTGGTCGCCGACCACCTGATGCGTGAAGCGAAGAAAATGGCCAAAGAGACCAACGCCGTGCGCATGCGGGTGTCGACCAGCGCGGACAATGAAGTAGCACACAAGACCTACGAATCGATCGGGTTTCGTGAAGATACCGAGTTCAAGAGCTACATCCTGCCCATCAGCCAGGATTGACCCGCATACCTGTACCGGCCTCATCGCCGTCAAGCCAGCTCCCACAGGTTGACCACTACCTCAGGGCAGTAGTTGACCTGTGGGAGCTGGCTTGACGGCGATGAGGCCGGTACAGTCGATACAACTATCCAGGCCTTTCACCGTAACCCCCCGCTACAAACTCCCCGGGCATGATCCTCACTTCGCCGTATAATGCCCCACCTGTCATGTGTGAAAATTTACCCATCCCCAGGTAACCCAGCCTACGCCCAAGAACACAGGTGCTGTACATGGATTTCAACCCGTTGGACCTTATCCTGCATCTCGATGCCTACCTCGATCTGCTGGTCACCAATTACGGTCCCTGGATCTACGCCATCCTTTTCACCGTGATCTTCTGCGAAACCGGGCTGGTGGTAATGCCCTTCCTGCCGGGCGACTCGCTGCTGTTCATCGCCGGCGCCGTAGCGGCGGGCGGCGGTATGGACCCGGTGCTGCTGGCTGGCCTGTTGATGGCTGCCGCCATCCTGGGCGACAGCACCAACTACGTGATCGGCCGAACAGCCGGCGAGCGGTTGTTCAACAACCCCAACTCGAAAATTTTCCGCCGCGACTACCTGCAGCGCACCCACGAATTCTATGAACGCCATGGCGGCAAGACCGTGACCCTGGCGCGTTTCCTGCCCATCCTGCGCACCTTCGCACCGTTCGTCGCCGGCATCGCGCACATGCATTACCCACGTTTCCTGGGCTTCAGCGTTGCCGGTTCGCTGCTGTGGGTCGGCGGCCTGGTCACCCTGGGCTACTTCTTCGGCAACGTGCCATTCATCAAGCAGCACCTGTCGCTGATGGTGGTGGGCATCATCGTCCTGTCGCTGGTGCCGATGATCCTCGGCCTGTTGCGCGGCCGCCTGGGCCGTGCGGCCAAGGCTCACTGAACACTCAGAGAACAGCAGGCATGTGGTCGTTCAGCGCCTGGCGGCGCAAGCGCGCACTGGCGCGCTACCCCATTGAGCCAAAGCAGTGGCAGGCCGTGCGCGAGCGCCTGCCCATGCTGGACGGCATCAGCGACGACGAAGACCACTGGCTGCGCGAAGCCTGCATCCTGTTCCTGCTCGACAAGCACCTCACCTGCTTGCCAGGCGTTGAACCCGACGACGAGCAGCGCCTGTTGCTGGCCGCCCAGGCGCAGCTGCCGCTGCTGCACCTGGGTGATCTGAACTGGTACCAGGGTTTCCACGAAATCATCCTGTACCCCGACGACTTCAAGAGCCCCCAGCGCCACCGCGATGCCAGTGGCGTGGAGCACGTGTGGGACGGCGAGCACAGCGGCGAGGCCTGGCAACAGGGGCCGATCATCCTGGCCTGGAACGGCGTGCTGGCCAGCGGTGGCTGGGAGGCCTATAACCTGGTCATCCATGAGCTGGCGCACAAGCTGGACATGCTCAATGGCGATGCCAACGGCCTGCCCCCGCTACACAGCGGCATGCCGGTGGATGAGTGGGCAACGGCCATGCAGCAGGCCTACGACGACCTCAACCGCCAGCTGGACAACAACCCCGACGCCGAAACCGCCATCGACCCGTATGCCGCAGAAAACCCGGCGGAGTTCTTTGCCGTCACCAGCGAATACTTCTTTAGTGCCCCCGACCTGCTGCACCAGGCTTATCCGTTGGTCTACCACCAGTTGTCGCAGTTCTACCGGCAAGACCCGCTGGTGCGGCTGCACCGGCTGCAGGCCGAACACCCCGAATACCGCGAAAGCCACGCCTGACGGGGCCGCACATCAGGCCAGGCGTGGCATGCCCCGGCAGAATGTGCCTATAATCGCCGCCACTTTTTGGTCAAACACGGGGGCACTGCCCAATGAGCTACAGCAAGATTCCGGCGGGCAAAGACCTGCCGAACGACATCTACGTCGCCATCGAAATCCCGGCCAACCACGCGCCGATCAAATACGAGATCGACAAGGACAGCGACACCCTGTTCGTCGACCGTTTCATGGCCACCCCGATGTTCTACCCAGCCAACTACGGTTTCATCCCGAACACCCTGGCTGACGACGGTGATCCGCTGGACGTGCTGGTGGTTACCCCTTACCCGGTAGCGCCAGGCTCGGTTATCCGCGCCCGTCCGGTTGGCGTGCTGAACATGACCGACGACGGCGGCGGCGACGCCAAGGTCATCGCTGTTCCTCACGACAAGCTGTCGCAGCTGTACGTCGACGTGAAGGAATACACCGACCTGCCAGCCCTGCTGATCCAGCAGATCGAGCACTTCTTTGCCAACTACAAAGATCTCGAGAAGGGTAAGTGGGTCAAGATCGAAGGCTGGGATGGCGCTGACGCCGCCCGTGCCGCGATCACCAAATCGGTTGCTGCCTACAAAGGCTGATACCGGTTGTAATAAAAACCCGCCTCGGCGGGTTTTTTTTTGCCCGAAACGGCGACAACGCCTTTATCGGTAAAAAGTCCTACGCAGTCCTACACCAACGCCCTACAAACAGGCATTTTTCGTACAAATTCCGTCAACAACCGGTTCATTTCCTTGTGGGTAACGCGTCGCTAAACTCGCCCCCCATGAACACGTCCGGCGACCGCCTCAAAGCCCTTCTCCACGAATGTGGCCTGTCCCCTTCCGCTTTCGCCGCTCAGCGCAGCGTCACACCGCAGCACGTCAACAACTGGTTCAAACGCGGCGTGCCCCTGGCCCGGCTGGACGAACTGGCCGACCTGTTCTGTGTGTATAGGCGTTGGCTGCGCACGGGCGAAGGGCCAAAACACCCAATCCCGATCCAGCGCAACAACCCGCCACACCAGGCCCCCAT
>NZ_JAFBKA010000031.1:0-74231 GCF_022760795.1 Pseudomonas sp. BP01 | reverse complement strand
CGCCGGTCGGGCCGACCACGGCAGTGCCCAGTTCGCTGCCGTCGGCAGCAACGATGCGCACGGTGCTGCCCGGTTCGGCACGGCCAGTGAGCACGGTGCCATCCGCGCTGACAGCCAGTTCGGTCGGGGCGGCAGGCGCGGTGATATCCGGTGCGGTGACCTGCGCCGGCAACGAAGAAACGCCACTGTCATCGATGGCAACGACATCCAGCAGTTCGCCGTTGGCTTGAGCAGGATTCAGCTCGATGCTGAACGTGCCATCGGCACTGGCGATGGCGCTGCCGATCAGGGTGCCGTTGGCATCGTGTACCTCCACGCGGGTACCCGCAGGGGCGGAACCGGTGAGGGTGGTGCCGTCGGCATCGATGGCCAGGTTGCTCGGGCTGTCTGGCGCGGTGGTCAGCGGTACGTCGTACTCGACTGCCACGGAAGCGTTGCCGCTCGGGTCGGCCTGCACCAGGCTCAGCTGTGCGCCCGGCTGCACCGCCGGGTCCAGGTCGATCAGGAAGGTACCGTTGGCACTCACCACGCCAGAGCCGATGACGTTACCGTCGGCATCGCGCACTTCTACGGTGGCGCCAGGTTCGCCACGCCCGCTCAGGGCCGTGCCTCCCGCGCCGACCAGAATGTCGGTGACGGCATCAGGCGGGGTGATGTCCGGGGCGGTGAATTCCAGTGGTATCGAGCTATTGCCTGCGGCATCGACCTGGCGAATGTCCAAGGCTTCGCCGTTGGCCTGGGCAGGCGAGAGGGCGAGGCTGAAGGTACCGTCAGCGTTGACCAGGCCGCTGCCGATGAGGTTGCCGGCAGCATCGCGCACCTGCACGGTGGCGCCGGGCTCGCCGCGACCGGTGAGGGTTACACCGTTCGCCAGGGCCAGGTCGGTTGGCTGGTCTGGGGCGGTGGTGTCAGGGTTGTCGACGTCCGGTGCCGTGATGCCCGCAGCTGGCGAAGTATTGCCGGCTGCGTCCGCGGCGCTGACTTCCAGGGCCTGGCCGTCGGTTTGTGGCGGTTGCAGGGTGATGCTGAACTGGCCGTCCGCACCCGCTACCGCGGTGCCCAGCACTACGCCGCCAGTGCCGCGTACGGAAATCGTCGAGCCAGGTTCGGCACGACCGGTAAGGGTGGTGCCCTGTTCATTGATGGCGAGGTCGGTCGGTGCCAGTGGCGCGGTTGCGTCCGGGGCGGTGACGGTGCCTGGGGCCGAGGCATTACCGGCGCCATCGGTCAGGGTCACTTCAAGGTTTTCGCTGTTGACCTGCGGCGGGTTCAACGTCACGTTGAAGCTGCCATCGGCACCCACGGTGCCGCTGCCGATCAGGTTGCCGGCGGCGTCGCGGATGTTCACCGTGGTGCCCGCTTCGCCGCGGCCGGTCAGGCGCAGACCATCCGGCGAAACCAGCAGGTCGATGGGGGTGGCCGGTGCGGTGGTGTCGGGGTCGGAACCGCCGCTGCTGCCACCGCCGCCGTTGTTTGCCGCTGCTGCTGCACCGCCCACGCCGAGCAGGCTGAGCCCGGCAATCGCCCAGGTTGGCATGGCACTGCCGGCGGTGCCGATACCCGCGACCAGTTCGTCCAGCGAGGCCACGTCTTCGAAGGTGAAGCCGGTGAACGCTGCCGCATCGTACTGGGCGTGCCACAGGGTGCCGTCTTCGCCGACGAAGACGATGTCGCTGCCAACCCCCGCCTGGTCCACGGCGAAGAAGTTGCCGATAGTGACCTTTTCACCCGACTTCAGGGTGACGATCAGGTCCTGCCCGCGCTGGGTAACGGTGGCCACCTTGTCGGGAGACACCGGCATCTGCACGACGCCTGGCCCTTTGAGATTGATATTGCCCCAGGCGCTCTGAGTGGCGACTTCGGATTGCTTATCAGCGACGACGATGTTGTCCATGGATGCTCCCTGCTGGTGTCCGGATCCCCCGGCCCGACTGTTCGGGCCACAACCGGCGTAACAGAGCCCTTTCAGGGTTTTTACGCACAGTCTCGACCAGGCAGTCGAGAAACGGGTGGTTAGGGAGATATAGCAGCCGGTGGGGAAGCAACCAGATGGCTTTCTGGGTTAATCCTTTGGTAGAGAGGCCTCAGCGAAGCCCCAGCCGGCGGGCCAGACGGCTCAGGTTTGCGCGGTCCAGGCCAAGTTCGCGAGCCGCTGCTGCCCAGTTCTCCTGATGCCGTTGCAGGCAGGCTTCGATCACCTGGCGCTGGTAGATATCGACCGCTTCGCGCAGGCTGCCTTCCGGCACGGTGGCTACGTGTGACGGGGCTGTGGGGGAGGGCAACGTGCCTGGCGTTGCTGGGGACACGCGTAGGTCCAGGTCGATGGCTTCGAGGGTGAGGATGCGTGGCCGATCAGGGTGTTGGCCCAGTGCCTTGAGTGCCGAGCGGCCGATCAGGTGCTCCAGTTCGCGCACGTTGCCTGGCCAGTCGTAGGCGACCAGCGCGGCTTGGGCGTCGTGGCTCAGGCGCAGGCTGTTCAGGCCCAGCCGTGATCGGTTCTGTTCGAGGAAGTAGCCAGCCAACAGCAATACATCTCGACCACGTTCGCGCAAGGGCGGCACATGCAGCGGGTACACGCTGAGGCGGTGATAGAAGTCGGCGCGGAAGTTGCCGTTGCGCACTTCTGCAGCCAGGTCACGGTTGGTGGCGGCAATCAGGCGCACGTCCACGCGGTGCTCGCGGTCCGAGCCCAGGCGTTGCAACTGGCCGCTTTGCAGCACACGCAGCAGCTTGGCCTGTACGGTGAGTGGCAGTTCACCCACTTCGTCGAGGAACAGCGTGCCGCCGTTGGCCAGTTCGAACTTACCGCGGCGCTCGCCGTGCGCACCGGTAAAGGCACCGCGTACATGGCCGAACAGTTCGCTTTCTACCAGCGTGTCGGGCAGGGCGGCGCAGTTCAGGCTGACCAGCGGCTTGTCGGCGCGGCTGCTGGCCTGGTGCAAGGCCTGGGCCACCAGTTCTTTGCCGACCCCCGTTTCGCCCGTGATCAGTACGGTCAGGTCGCTGCCACCAACCAGGCGGATTTCCTCTACCAGGCGCTTGTGCGCGGGGCTCTGGCCAATCAGTTCTTTATCCTGGCCGCTGGCCTGGCGGTAGATCTCGGCGCGGTGGTGTTCGTCCTCGGCGCGCAGGGCCAGGTGCTCGATGCGCTCGGCCACGGTAACGGTGGCGGCGGCCAGGCTGGCGAAGGCCTGCAGGGCATCCAGTTCCAGGCTTTGGAACTGCCCGGGGGTGAGGGCGTCGAGGGTGACCAGGCCCCAAGGGCGTTCATCGACCATCAACGGGCAACCCATGCAGTCGTGCACTTCAAGGTCGGCATCCGGCGCGTTGACCAGGCCATCGTAGGGGTCGGGTAGATCGGAGTCGCTGGCGAATCGAGTGGGTTCCGGTCGGCTAAGCAGAATCTGGAACCGCGGGTGCTCGCTGACCCGGAAGCGCCGCCCCAGGGTGTCGGGGCTCAGGCCGTCCACAGCCAGCGGCACCAGCCATTCACCATCCAGGCGCAGCAGCGCGGCGGCATCGCACGGCAGCAGGCCGCGCATGGCCTGCAACAGGCGGCGGTAGCGTTCCTGGTCGGGCAAATCGCGGGACAGGTCGCTGACCAGGGGCAGCAAGGCGGTGAGCAATGGCTTTGTGGTCATAAAGACTCCGACAGGTCGATATGACTATACGCCGGGGTGGGTCGTTTTGACATGACCTGTGTCAAACCCCTGATTTTGCTGGCGATAAAAGTTGGCACGATTGCTGAAATGGCAAGGGCAGTCATTTGAAGCCACAGGCTCAGGAGTTGTTGCAATGCTCAATGCCGAACAACGTGCAATCATCAAGGCCACTGTACCCCTGCTGGAAAGCGGCGGCGAAGCACTGACCACCCACTTCTACAAGATGATGCTCAACGAGTACCCAGAGGTCCGTCCACTGTTCAACCAGGCCCACCAGGCCAGTGGTGACCAGCCACGCGCACTCGCCAACGGCGTGCTGATGTATGCCCGCCACATCGACCAGCTGGAGCAGCTGGGCGGCTTGGTCGGGCAGATCATCAACAAGCATGTTGCCCTGCAGATTCTGCCGGAGCACTACCCGATCGTCGGCAGCTGCCTGCTGCGCGCCATCGAGGAAGTGCTGGGCAAGGAAATCGCCACCCCTGCGGTGATCGACGCCTGGGGCGCGGCCTATGGTCAGCTGGCCGACATCCTGATTGGCGCTGAAGAAAACCTTTATAAACAGAAGGAAGAGGCCGAGGGCGGCTGGCGCGGTACCCGCGCATTCCGCCTGGTACGCCGCGAGCAGGAAAGCAGCGAGATCGTCTCGTTCTACTTTGCTCCGGTGGATGGCAAACCGGTGCTCAAGGCCGAGCCAGGCCAGTACATCGGCCTTAAGCTGGATATTGACGGTGCTGAACAGCGCCGCAACTACTCCCTGTCCGCGCTGTGTGATGGCAAGGAGTACCGCATCAGCGTCAAGCGCGAGGTGGGCGGCAAGGTTTCCAATTACCTGCACGATAAGCTGGTGGTGGGCGAGACCCTGCAACTGTTCCCGCCTGCGGGTGACTTTACCCTGGCAGCCAGCGACAAGCCGCTGGTGCTGATCAGCGGCGGCGTGGGCATCACGCCGACCCTGGCGATGTTGCAGGCGGCGCTGCAAACCCGGCGCGAGGTGCATTTCATCCACTGTGCGCGTAACGGTGCGGTGCACGCCTTCCGTGACTGGGTCGATGGCCTGGCGGCGCGTCATCCGCAGCTCAAGCGTTTCTACTGCTATGCGGAGCCTGCGGGTGGCGCCGAGGCCGATGCTGTCGGCCTGCTGAG
Organism: Pseudomonas sp. BP01; assembly: GCF_022760795.1. Classification (NCBI taxonomy): domain Bacteria; kingdom Pseudomonadati; phylum Pseudomonadota; class Gammaproteobacteria; order Pseudomonadales; family Pseudomonadaceae; genus Pseudomonas; species Pseudomonas sp. BP01. The sequence continues at coordinate 69,423 of NZ_JAFBKA010000031.1, read as the reverse complement.
CGAGGACCTGCTGGCCGAGTGGCTGCCGCCGGAACGTGATGTGGATGCCTACTTCCTTGGGCCCAAGGCCTTCATGGCGGCGGTGAAGCGCCAGTTGAAGGGCCTGGGTGTGCCGGAGCAGCAGAGCCGCTACGAGTTCTTCGGGCCGGCGGCTGCCCTGGAGTGATGTAACGCCTGTACCGGCCCCTCCGCGGGCTTGCCCGCTCCCACAGGTACTCCACAGTTTCAAATGCTGTGGGTACCTGTGGGAGCGGGCAAGCCCGCGAAGGGGCCGGTACAGGCACAAATGTGTATTCCAGCCACAGTACTCCTTCCTGCCTATATATAAGGAGAGATGAAAAGCGCCTGCTCAGCTTTCATCTTTAATCCTCCTTTAATCACGGTATCCTTCACTCCCGGGTGTCGAGGGGCTTGCCCCTGCGCGGCACCCGGGCAGCCGTTTTTTTGCCGCCCGGCGTTGAACCGACGTTGTTGCGGCCGGTCTCAGCCACACCGGATAGCCCTGCGCAGTGCTATCACGCCGCTTCCTCGGCACGCTCAAAGGCCCTGCCCAGCGTGTAGACTTGCGCTCAGGCAGGCGGACCACGCTGCCACTATCCATCGAAGGAACCGGCAATGAACGAACAAACATCGCGCCTGAATCGGGAACGGCGCTTTCTGGTGCTGTTGGGCCTGATCTGCCTCTCGCTGATCGGCGGCGCCCTTTACATGCAAGTGGTGCTGGGCGAGGCACCGTGCCCGCTGTGTATCCTGCAGCGTTACGCGCTGCTGTTCATTGCCATATTTGCCTTTATCGCTGCAGCGATGCCAGGGCGCCGCAGCCTGACCTTCTTCGAGGCACTGGTGGTGCTGAGCGCAATTGGCGGAATCATTGCGGCCGGCAACCATGTGTATATACTCGCCAACCCCATGGTCAGTTGCGGTATCGACACCCTCCAGCCAATCGTGGATGACCTGCCGCTGGCCAAACTCTGGCCGCTGGCGTTCCAGGTCGACGGCTTCTGCAGCACGCCGTACCCGCCACTCCTTGGTTTGTCGCTGGCGCAATGGGCGCTCGTGGCGTTCGTGCTGACCGCCATCCTGGTACCGCTCGGCATCTACCGCAACCGGCGCCAGGCTTAGACAAAAGTCCCGAATTGCATGGGGTCTTTTACACCGCATGAGAAGAGGGAAATGTCGCTCACCGCTTGACTCAGATCAACCACAAAGCCTTGCAGAATGCGGCTTTGAGGCCTAGCAAGCGGGGTGCGACAAACTGTCGCGAAGTTGAATTATTGAGCAGCATTGTTACGCATTCTGTAAAAGACTGTTGCTCAATAAGTCATAGTCAAGGGTTGGCGACCTCACTACAATCGCCCCCAATTTCCGTTCGGCACTGCTTGCGAGTCGCAGGATTGAAGGAAGCCCCAGCGCTCCTTTTTGCTGACTTCGTCAAGTTTCGCCCAACGGCGATACCGGGCGGACCCCCCTCCGCGTTTTCCCGCACCAAATGGACTTGGTCTGAAGTACAGGCCTGTTGCCTACGAAACCATAAGCACCGCTAACACGCTTGAAGCCAAGGTCCTGCAGTCGGACCCCAGGCAGGAGCGAGTACGGGCGCAAAATGCCTCACTTGGCAGGACGAAGTGTTGGCTACCAAAACACAAATTGCATTGAAGCAAGCTGATCTAGAGGTCGTGAGATGAGTAAAAAGCGTTACCCCAGACTGTTTGGCATATTGCCCTTTTTAGGCATGCTTTTACTCAGTGGGTGCAACTGGACCCTGCTCGACCCGAAGGGCCAGGTCGGCATTGAGCAAAAGAACCTGATCCTGATCGCTACCGGCCTCATGCTGCTGGTGGTCATTCCTGTGATCATCATGACCCTGGCGTTCGCCTGGAAGTACCGTGCTTCCAACAAGGCTGCCACCTACACCCCTGACTGGTCGCACTCGACCAAGATCGAGGCTGCGGTGTGGATCATCCCGATCCTTATCATCATCGCCCTGGGTTACGTCACCTACCACTCCACCCACAAGCTGGACCCTTACCGTCCGCTGGACTCGGACGTGAAGCCGATCCAGATCGACGTGGTCGCGCTGGACTGGAAGTGGCTGTTCATCTACCCGGAACAGGGCATTGCCACCGTCAACAAGATCAACTTCCCGGCTAATACCCCGGTGAACTTCCGCGTCACCTCCGACGCCGTGATGAACTCGTTCTTCATCCCAGGCCTGGGTGGCCAGATCTACGCCATGGCCGGCATGACCACCAAACTGCACCTGATCGCCAACGAAAACGGTGTGTTTGACGGTATCAGCGCCAACTACAGCGGTGCTGGTTTCACCGGCATGAAATTCAAGGCTACTGCCACTTCCCAGGCTGACTTCGATGCATGGGTCGCCGAGGTCAAGCAGTCGCCGTTGAAACTGGGCAAAGCCGAGTACGAAGCTCTGGCCAAACCTAGCGAATACAACCCAGTCGCGCTGTACAGCGAGGCGCCAGCAGAGCTGTTCCAGTCCATCGTCGACAAGTACGAAGGCATGAACCGCGGCAAGCCGGTCCACGAAGAAGCAGGCAGCAAAGATCTGGCCACAACCAAGGGTGTGGAATCGAGTATGCAACCAGCTGCCGGTGCAGAGGAGTAAGAGATGTTCGGTAAACTAAGCCTGGAGGCGATACCCTATCACGAGCCGATAGTCATGGTGACGCTTGCCATGATCGCGCTCGGCGGTATCGCTGTCGTCGGTCTTATCACCTATTTCCGCAAGTGGACCTACTTGTGGAGCGAGTGGCTGACTACTGTCGACCACAAAAAGATCGGCGTGATGTACATCATCGTCGCGATGATCATGCTGCTGCGCGGCTTTGCCGACGCCATCATGATGCGTACCCAGCTGGCTGCCGCTACCGGTGGCTCCGAAGGCTACCTGCCGCCTGAACACTATGACCAGATCTTCACCGCTCACGGTGTGATCATGATCATCTTCATGGCGATGCCGTTCTTCACCGGCCTGATGAACCTGGCGGTTCCTCTGCAGATCGGTGCACGTGACGTTGCCTTCCCGTTCCTGAACTCCCTGAGCTTCTACCTGCTGCTGGCAGGCGTGCTGCTGGTCAACATCTCGCTGGGCGTTGGTGAATTCGCCAAGACCGGCTGGGTTGCCTATCCGCCGCTCGCAGGCATTCAGTACAGCCCTGGGGTAGGTGTCGACTACTACATCTGGGCGCTACAGCTATCCGGATTGGGTACGACGCTTACCGGCGTGAACTTCCTCGTCACCGTGATGAAGATGCGCGCACCTGGCATGAAGCTGATGGACATGCCGATCTTCACCTGGACCTGCACCTGGGCCAACGTACTGATCGTTGCTTCGTTCCCGATTCTGACTGCTGCACTCGCTCTGCTGACTGTTGACCGTTATCTGGACTTCCACATTTTCACCAACGAGCTTGGTGGGAACCCGATGATGTACGTCAACCTGTTCTGGGCGTGGGGTCACCCTGAGGTTTACATCCTGATCCTGCCGGCCTTCGGCGTGTTCTCGGAAGTTACCTCGACGTTCTCTGGCAAACGCCTGTTCGGCCACCACTCGATGATTTACGCATCGGGCGCGATCGCCATCCTCGGCTTTGCGGTATGGCTGCACCACTTCTTCACCATGGGTGCCGGCGCCAGCGTCAACACCTTCTTCGGCCTGGCGACGATGCTGATCTCCATCCCGACCGGTGTGAAGCTGTTCAACTGGCTGTTCACCATGTACCAAGGCCGTGTGCGCTTCACCGCACCGATGCTCTGGACCCTGGGCTTCATGGTCACCTTCTCCATCGGTGGCATGACCGGCGTACTGCTGGCCGTTCCAGGTGCTGACTTCGTTCTGCACAACAGCCTGTTCGTAATTGCGCACTTCCACAACGTGATCATCGGTGGCGCGGTATTCGGCTACATCGCCGGTTTCGCCTTCTGGTTCCCGAAAGCCTTCGGCTTCACCCTGAACGAGAAGTGGGGCAAAGCTGCCTTCTGGTTCTGGCTGTCGGGCTTCTACGTTGCGTTCATGCCGCTGTACGCCCTGGGCTTCATGGGCATGACCCGTCGTCTGAACCACTCCGACAACCCACTGTGGGAACCCTACCTGTACGTAGCCGTTGTCGGCGCCGTGCTGATCCTGTTCGGTATCGCTTGCCAGCTGATCCAGATCTACGTGTCGGTTCGCGACCGCAAAGACAACATGGACGTCACTGGCGACCCATGGGGCGGCCGTACCATCGAGTGGTCCACTTCGTCGCCACCACCGTTCTACAACTTCGCTCACATGCCTGAGAAAGTTGGTCTGGACGCCTGGCACGAAGCCAAGGAAGCCGGTGTTGCGTACAAGGTCCCGGCCAAGTACGAAGCGATCCACATGCCGAGCAACACCTCCACCGGTCTGTTCATGGGTATGTTCCTGACCGTGTTCGGCTTCGCCTTCATCTGGCACATCTGGTGGCTGGTGGGCGCGAGCCTGTTGGCAACCATCGCAGTCTTCGTTCGCCACGCTGCACGTGACGATCAGGGCTACATGGTTCCGGCCGAAGAAGTGGCGCGCATCGAAGGCGAGCGTATGAAAGCGCTGGCCAAAGCAGGTGCTCTGCCTGCCGGCGCACGTGTCGAATCGTTTGAGCGGGTGTAATCAATGTCCAGTCAAGTAATGCACGGCGGCGCTGCTCATGGTCACGACCATGGGCATGACGACCACCACCACGACTCGGGCCAGATGACCGTACTGGGTTTCTGGCTGTACCTGATGACCGACTGCATCCTGTTTGCGTCGCTCTTCGCCACCTACGCGGTGCTGTCCGGCAGTTTTGCCGGCGGCCCGTCGGGTCATGACATCTTCCAGCTCGACTTCGTAGCTGTTGAAACGCTGTTCCTGCTGCTGTCCTCGATCACCTTCGGCTTCGCCATGCTGAAGATGTTCGATGGCAAGAAAGCTGGCGTACTGGGCTGGTTGGCTGTGACCTTCCTGTTCGGCGCAGGCTTCATCGCGATGGAAATCTATGAATTCCATCACCTGATCAGCGAGGGCTTCGGCCCGCAGCGCAGTGGCTTCCTGTCGGCGTTCTTCGCCCTGGTAGGTACCCACGGTCTGCACGTGACTGCCGGCCTGATCTGGATGGCAATCATGATGTACCAGATCAACAAGCATGGCATCACGCCGACCGCCAAGACCCGCATGAGCTGCCTGAGCCTGTTCTGGCACTTCCTGGACGTGGTCTGGATCTGCGTATTCACCGTCGTCTACCTGCTGGGGGTTCTGTAATGGCTAGCGCACACGACACTCATCACGAAGGTAACCACGGCAGCGTCAAGTCGTACATGATCGGCTTTGTCCTGTCGATCATCCTGACTGCGATTCCGTTCGCACTGGCCATGACCGCCAGCCTGCCGAAGAACCTGACCGTTCTGATCATTGTTGCCATGGCCGTGATCCAGGTAGTTGTACACCTGGTGTACTTCCTGCACATGGACCGCTCGAAAGAGCAACGCAACAACGTGTCGACGTTCCTGTTCACCGTACTGGTAATTGCACTGCTGGTCGGCCTGTCGCTGTGGATCATGTTCAACATCCACATCGAAATGATGGCCAAGTGAGGTAAGACTGCATGTCCGTTAAGCACTTTATCCAAATCACCAAACCGGGGATCATTTTCGGTAACGTGCTTTCCGTGGCAGGCGGTTTCTTCCTTGCCTCGAAGGGCCATGTGGACTTCGCCTTGTTCCTGGCGGTGGTGATCGGTACTTCGCTGGTGGTTGCGTCCGGATGCGTGTTCAACAACTGCATTGACCGTGACATCGACCACAAGATGGAGCGCACCAAGAACCGCGTCATGGTGCAGGGCGGCATGTCGCTGCCCCTCGCGCTGATCTACGCCACCCTGCTCGGGGTGGCGGGTTTCAGCCTGCTGTATGTCCAGGCCAACCCGCTGTCGGCGTTCTGCGCAGCTGTAGGCTTCATCGTCTACGTCGGTTTCTACAGCCTGTGGCTGAAGCGTAAATCGGTGCACGGCACCTTGGTCGGCAGCCTGTCGGGTGCCATGCCTCCGGTGATCGGCTACTGCGCCGTAAGCAACAGCTTCGACCTGGCTGCGGTAACCCTGTTGGTGATGTTCAGCCTGTGGCAGATGCCGCACAGCTTTGCCATCGCCATCTTCCGCTTCAAGGATTACAGCGCTGCCAACATTCCGGTCCTGCCGGTGGCACGTGGCATCCTCGCGGCGAAGAAGCAGATCGTGCTGTACGTGCTGGCCTTCGTGCTCGCCACCTTGATGCTTACCCTCGGCGGTTACGCCGGCCTCGGCTACCTGGCCGTGGCAGCTGCCATGGGCCTGTACTGGCTGTATATGGCATGGGGTGGCTACAAGGCCGAGGACGACAGCAAGTGGGCCCGCAAGGTGTTCGGCTTCTCCATCCTCATCGTTACCGCCCTGAGCGTGATGATGGGTGTGGACAGCCAGACCGCTGCGGACGTGCTGATGACTTACGCACGCTGATACTGCTGCCTGTTTCACGAAAACCCCGGCCATGTGCCGGGGTTTTTTATGCCTGTCTGCCTGTGCCGGCCTCTTCGCGGGTAAACCCGCTCCCACAGCTACAGCGCCGGTTTTGCATGTGGCGCGGTCCCTGTGGGAGCGGGTTTACCCGCGAAAGGGCCGGCACTGGAAAACATAAAATCCAAATTTTCAAACAATAGATCTGAAAACATTTAACAAAACAGGATTTTGCCCTTTACAGAAATCACGTTTCGGCATTATCTTCTGTTTCAGGCCGCCACATCGGCCAACGTCGCTCGGACGGTTCCGGGCGCTTACGTACTCAGAGGAAGCCATGGCCAACCCAGGTTCGCCGCGCCGCTTTGCGCGCATCGATCGTCTCCCCCCTTACGTCTTCAACATCACTGCCGAGCTCAAGATGGCCGCCCGCCGCCGTGGCGAGGACATCATCGACCTGAGCATGGGCAACCCCGACGGCGCCACCCCACCGCACATCGTCGAGAAGCTGGTGCAGGTTGCCCAGCGTGAAGATACCCACGGCTATTCCACCTCTCGCGGTATCCCGCGCCTGCGCCGGGCTATTTCCAACTGGTACAAGGAACGCTACGAGGTCGACATCGACCCGGAAAGCGAAGCCATCGTCACCATCGGCTCGAAAGAAGGCCTGGCCCACCTGATGCTGGCCACGCTCGACCAGGGCGACACGGTGCTGGTGCCCAACCCCAGCTACCCCATCCATATCTACGGTGCGGTCATCGCCGGTGCCCAGGTGCGTTCGGTGCCGCTGGTACCCGGTGTGGACTTCTTCAACGAACTCGAGCGGGCCATCCGCGAGTCGATCCCCAAGCCGAAGATGATGATCCTCGGCTTCCCGTCCAACCCCACCGCCCAGTGCGTGGAACTGGACTTCTTCGAGCGTGTGGTGGCCTTGGCCAAGCAGTACGACGTGCTGGTGGTGCATGACCTGGCCTACGCCGACATCGTTTATGACGGCTGGAAAGCCCCGTCGATCATGCAGGTGCCGGGGGCGAAGGACATTGCAGTGGAGTTCTTCACCCTGTCCAAGAGCTACAACATGGCAGGCTGGCGGATCGGCTTCATGGTCGGCAACCCCGAGCTGGTCAGCGCCCTGGCGCGGATCAAGAGCTACCACGACTACGGCACCTTCACCCCGCTACAGGTGGCGGCCATTGCCGCGCTGGAAGGCGACCAGCAGTGCGTACGGGACATTGCCGAGCAGTATCGCCAGCGCCGCAACCTGCTGGTGAAAGGGCTGCACGAACTGGGCTGGATGGTCGAGAACCCCAAGGCATCGATGTACGTGTGGGCCAAGATCCCTGAGCAGTATGCGCACATGGGCTCTTTGGAGTTTGCCAAGAAACTGCTGGCCGAGGCCAAGGTGTGCGTGTCGCCGGGGATTGGTTTTGGCGAATATGGTGATGACCATGTGCGCTTTGCCCTGATCGAGAACCAGGACCGTATTCGCCAGGCCATTCGCGGCATCCGGCAGATGTTCCGGGCTGACGGGTTGGCCCGCAAGTAAGCGCTTGGGGCCGCTTTGCGGCCCATCGCCGGCAAGCCAGCTCCCACAGGTGCGGCGCCGCTCTCACGACCTGTGGGGGCTCTGTGGGAGCTGGCTTGCCGGCGATGGGCTGCAAAACAGCCCCTCGATTTTGCAGCAGGGCGAGCTTTCCGCCTGCGTTTCACCGATCAGCCTGCCTATCTTCAGCACTCATTTCTCATTACAGAGACCCACCCATGAGTGTGTTCACCGCCTACTTCTGCGGCACCGGCTCGCATCGCTTCGACGACGCAAACCCCAACTTCTGGAACGGCGAGCTGGTCTCGACCTTGGCCAGCAATGACCAAGGCCGCGAATTCGCCCACTGGATCGCCGTTGACGGCCCCGGCAGCGGCAACCTTCAGGATGACAAGCTGTTCGTCGAACCCGGCGGCTACTTCAACTGGACCGGCCAGTTGTTCGGCCGCGGCTGGGAAGAAAACGTCAACCATGTACTGCAGGTGATCAAAGGCGAAAGCAGCTGGCAGCGCACCAAGCTGAGCGAGGAAGAATACGAGCGGCTGAAGAACGCAGGCGTGCCTGTTCCGGAAGCTTCCTCCACGGCCTCCTGGTTCTGGCGTACCTACGACTACGGTGACCGCCACCCAACCCCGCAAGCGTTGCAAGAGGGCATCATCAGCATGTTCCGCAAGCCGCGCATTCCGACCCAGGTGAACCTGGTGGGCTGGAGCCGCGGAGGCATCAGCTGCCACATGCTGGCAAACGCCATGGCGAAAGACCCGGTATTGCGTAACGTACCGGTCAATATTTTTGCAATCGACCCGGTGCCTGGTGTCGGCAATGTGCAAGCCGAGCGCATCGCACTGGCGGAAAACGTGCGTGAATATGTCGGCTTCTACTCGCGGGATGAGCGTTCCAAAGGGTTTGCCTGCGTGATCCCGTCAGTCGCCAGTAGCACGCAAATCTGTATTTATCCGATGCCGGGGCGTCATGCCACGCTGGTCGGTAACGCATCGGTCGATGGTGCAAGCGACGGCAAGGTGCTAAAGGAACCCGGGCTGATCGTGCGCCATTTCGCCGAAGTGTGCCTGACCCGCTGGGGTGTTCAACTGGGCAAGCGATTGGCCTTGAATGACAGCCAGTTGATGCAATGTCATCAGGCCATGGCCGCAGCCGAAGCACAGTACCAAGCCATGCGCGGTAACTCCTACACGGTGCTGACCGAGGGTGAAAAGCACGACCGGTTGGTGCATTGCGGCGAAGCCCGCACGTACTTCAGCAAGGTGTGTGGTGATGACTATGAGCCCACCCAAGGCCTGGCGCTGCAGCGTTGGGATGCCTCCACCTACAAGGCATTGCGCTGAATGAAGCGGCCGGCCGGATCAGTGGCAATTTTTTTTGCATGCACCCTCTATCCAGCCGCCCCGGGTTCGATTGAGAATGGCGCCGCGGGCCAACCCCGATAACAACAACCTTCCCTCCGTGGCATCATGTCTGAATATAACCCTTGCCTTGACTGCGGCGCCTGCTGCGGGTACTTCCGTGTGTCTTTCTTCTGGGGCGAATGCCAGTCTGCCGGGGGCCTTGTGCCGGACGACCTGGTGGTACAGATCAACCCCACCCGCGTTGCCATGATCGGCACTGACGCCAAGCCTTGCCGATGCGTCAGCCTTGAGGGCGAAATAGGCAAGGAAGTCGCTTGTACCATTTACGCCAACCGCTCCAGCCCTTGCCGCGAGTTCGATGCATCGTGGGAGGGTGGGGTGCATAACCCCAGCTGCGACGATGCGCGGGCGGCGTATGGGCTGCCACCACTGACGCCGCCAGGGGCCAACGAGCCGCATTGGCCGGATGATGGGGCTGAGGTGGCCTGAACCCCTTTTTGCTCGCCTGGACTGGCCCTATCGCCGGCAAGCCAGCTCCCACAGGTACTGCACAAGGCTTAGGTTCTGTGGTGATCTGGTGGGAGCTGGCTTGCCGGCGATAGGGCCATCAGCTGTAAGAAAATTCTGAACCTGAAACCAAATGCTTCAGGTTGCCAGGGATTGGGAATTATCCTACGACCTCAGTCGGATGCCGTCTGATAGGCAAGTACCTACCTCAGAGATACCGTTCCAGCGTCGCCGTAATTGGCTACCGGGTGTGAGAAGCCCGTCGTTCTGGGGTGCCTTTGAGAATACTTCCGAGATGACTATGACTGAACTCGCACCTGATCCTTCTGTTACAGCACTTACCCATCAAGCCGCCAAGTCCCAGGCCACCCAGGTCATGGACACCCTCTCCAGCATTATCATCCACTATCTCGACGCCGAAGCGCCGATTTTGCGTGCTTCATCGCTCGAAGCCATGTCGGCCCAGACCAGCCAGCTGCATGCCCTGCTAGCCCATATGAAAGCGCTGGAGGCAAAGGCATGACCAACCACCTCAAATCCGGCACCACCGCAGGCGTGGAAAAATTCCTTGAGCTGTACCGGGTAGAGCCAGGTGTACCGCTTGATCTGGCATTCGATGAATTGTCGGTGCTGATCGGCTGCATCAAGCACCTCAACGAGGAAGCCGAGATGGAGGGCGACAAGATCGCCGGCAGCGCAGCGCGGATTCTCAGTGCCATGGCCAAAGCGCTGATCAATGACATGGAAATGGGCTTGAACCGAGGCGCCTGAGCGATATTTGGAGCCGCTTTGCGGCTCATCGCCGGCAAGCCAGGCTCCCACAGGTTCACCACAGGCCCAAAGCCTTGCACGATCCCTGTGGGAGCCTGGCTTGCCAGCGATGGGCTGCAAAGCAGCCCCGGGCTGCCTGAACCCTGCACTTGACGTTAAACTGTCATCTCCCCAGCAATGGACAGGAGATCCGGCGTGACCCCACCCCGCAGTTTCCCCAGTGACCTCTGCCTCGACAGCCCGCGTCTGCAATTGCGCCCCATGCGCCATGCCGATGCCGCGCAATGGCTGGCGATCATGGCCGACCCCGAGGTCATGCGTTATTGGCACCATGCACCCTGGCAAGACCTGGCCGAAGCCGAAAGCGCCCTGGCCGCGGACCGCGAAGCCTATGCCAATGGCGACCAGCTCAAGCTCGGCATGTATCGCCGTGACAATGGTGAGCTCATCGGCATGGTGCAGCTGTTCAACATCGACGATGTGTCCCGCCGCGGCGAAATCGGCTACTGCCTGGCCAGTGCCGTGCAGGGCAGGGGCTACATGGACGAAGCGCTCACCTGCTTCATCGACTATCTCGCTCACACCCTCCACATGCGCCGCCTGGAAGGGGAGATCGACCCGCGTAACCAGGGCTCGGCGCGTACCCTCGAACGCCAAGGTTTCGTGCTTGAAGGCACGCTGCGGGCGCGTTGGTGCGTCGCCGGTGAGCTGTCCGACTCGGGTATCTACGGGTTGTTGCTTGAACCACCTGTTGCATAGTCTTACGGCGAATAGCTACTATTCGGGAACAATTCTCACTTGTGTCCCGGTATCCCATGCCCGTAGCCGACTCAACCAGCCCGTACCCGCTTGAACAGCTGTACAGCGAGCACCACGGCTGGCTGTTCAGCTGGCTACGCTGCAAGCTGCGCTGTTCGCACAGCGCGGCCGACCTGGCCCAGGACACTTTCGTGCGTATCCTGGCTTCGCGTGATGCCCTGCTGGGCATGCGCGAGCCGCGCGCCTACCTCAGCACCACGGCGCGCCGGCTGCTGATCGACCGGGTACGCCGACAGCAGATCGAAGCGGCCTACCTCGGTGAACTGGCCCAGGCTGCCGAGGCGCTGGAAGGGCACCAGTCCCCCGAGAGCATCCTCATCACCCTTGAGGCATTGGAGCAGATCGCCTTCCTGCTCGAAGGCCTGCATGTGAATGCACGTGAAGCGTTCGTGGGTTACTACCTGGACGACCTGACCCAGACACAGATTGCCGAGCGGCTGCAGATTTCCCCGCGCATGGTGCGCAAGTACCTGGCCCAAGCGCTTATCCACTGCCACCGCACGCTGGACATTGCCGCATCGTGAACCCGTCCCGCATCGAACAGGAGGCTGCCGAGTGGGCCCTGTGCCTGGGCGAAGGCGAACTGGATGCCGCTGATGCGTGCGAACTTGAGGCCTGGCTGCAGGCCGACCCGCGCCACGGCGCCACCTTGCGCCGCATGCAGGGGGTGATCAGCCAAGTCCAGGCGCTGCGTCAGCAACGCGGGCCGGTAGGCGCCGGGTTACGCGCCGGGTTACAGCCTTCGACGCCACGCTCGGGGGCGCGGCGGACCTTGCTCGGCCTAGTGTTGGCGGCCTCGTTGCTGGGCGCCTTGCCGTTTGCCGGGGTATCGCCAACGGACTGGCTGGCCGATCTGCACACCGCGCCGGCCGAGTGGCACAGCGAAACCCTGGCAGATGGCTCGCAGCTGACGTTGGCGGGCAATTCTGCCGTGGATGTGCAATTCAGCGCTTGCGAGCGGCGCATCCGCCTGCTGCATGGCCAGGTGCTGGTGGATGTCAGCCATGACCCGACGCGGCCGTTCGTGGTGCTAACCGATGAGGCCAGCTTCAAGGCGCTGGGGACGCGCTTCGTGGTCAGCCAAGGTAACGCACGCAGCGAGTTGACCATGCTCGAATCCAGGGTCGAGGCGCGCAGTGCGGTGTCCGGTGATCAGCTGGTCGCCGGGCGGGGTGAACGCGCCTGGGTGGCACGCGACGGGCTTGGACCGCTACCGGCCATCGACCCGGCGCGGGTAGACCGGGCCTGGCAGCACCACCAACTGGTGGCCGAAGGCGTGCCGCTCGATCAGGTGCTGGACGCGTTGTCGCAACAGCGGCGCGGCGTGCTGCGCTTCGACCGCCAGGCCATGCAGGCCATCAAGGTTTCGGCGGTGCTGCCGCTGGATGATAGCGAGCGCGCCCTGCGCTTGCTGGCCGAGGCGCTGCCGATTCGTATCGGCGGTTTTGGCCGCTGGTGGACCACGGTCGAGCCAGCCCCGCGAGAAAATTGATAAAGGTGGTTCCGCTTCTGCGCAGTGGCCCGTCAAACAAGAGGCCAACCGATCAAGAACAAGGAGCCGATCCACCATGCGCCGATTCCCTGGCCACCCTGTCCTCAGCCCGCTAGCCCTGGCCTTGCGCCTTTCCTGCGCTGGGCTGGCCCTATCCGTTGCAGCCCTGCCGGCTGTGGCCGAGGAGGCCGCCCGCCGTAGCTTCGACGTGCCCGCCGGCAACCTGGCCGAGGCCCTTGGCAGGTATGCCCAGCAAGCCGCCGTGCCGCTGGCCTTCACCCCCGAAGCGCTGACCGGGCTGCAAAGTAGTGGCCTGCACGGCCTGTATTCGGTGGACAGCGGTTTTGCCGTGTTGCTGGCTGGCAGTGGTTACCGGGTGGAGCGCAGCGACAACGGCTACCGGCTGGTGGCCGAGCCGCAGGCGGCCGTGAGCGGTGACGCGATGGAACTGGGCGTTACCACCGTGGCCGGGCAAGGCATGGGTGAGAGCACCGAGAACACCGGCTCGTATGCCCCGGGCCTGATCAGCGTCGGCTCCAAAACCCCGACCAGCCTGCGCCAGACCCCGCAATCGGTGTCGACGGTGACCCGACAGCTGATCGAAGACCAGCAACTGACCGACATCAATCAGGCGATGAAAGTGACGCCGGGCATCGTCACCCAGAGCACCACCTTCCGCACTCAGGACTTCCTTTCGCGCGGTTTCAGCATCCAGAACCTGCAGATCGACGGCGCTGCGCCACAGGCGTTGGGTACCGCGATGGGCTCGTTCTATTCGTCGAACATCTTCGAGCTGGCCGAGTTCGACCACATCGAGGTGCTGCGCGGTACCGCGGCGCTGTATGGCGGCTCGGGCGACCCGGGCGGCATCATCAACATGGTGCGCAAGCGGCCGACTGCCTACAACCAGCTCAAGCTGACCCTGTCGGCCGGCAGCTGGGACAACTACCGCCAGGAGTTCGACCTCTCCGGCCCGCTAGGCTGGGATGGCCGCCTGCGCGGACGTCTGGTGATGTCCAACACCGATCGCCAGTATTTCACGGACAACCGCTCCACCGGGCGCCCGCTGGTGTACGGTGTGCTTGAAGCGGACGTCACCGACGACACCATGCTCACCTTCGGTGCCCGCTACAACAAGTCCCACGAAAATGGCACCAACAGCGCGGTGCCCCGCTACAGCAATGGTGCCGACCTGAACTTGCCACGGCATACCGGCCTGACCCGGAACTGGGCTTACCTCGATGCCACCGCACGCGAGTACTTCGCCAAGGTCGACCACCGCTTCAACGACGACTGGAAGCTCAACCTCAGCTACACCAACACCTGGGACCTCGGGCTGTTCAAGAGCGCCACCACCCTCAATGCGGTGGACCCGGTGACCAATACCGGGGCGACCTGGTACGGCACCTCGTCCCGTCAGGAGAACGAGCAGCACCTTTACGACGGTAATGTCTCAGGCCACTTCCAGGCCTTTGGCCTGAACCATGAAGTGGTGTTCGGCGCCGACTACCAGAAGATTGACAGCCGCTGGCTGGGCACCGCGCCATTTGCTGCATCGGGCTCGCCGGCCAACGTGTTTGACCCCGACAGTTCGGCCTTTGACGACCCTGGCAATGGGCGTGACTACAAGCGCGACTACAGCCCCAACTCGCAGCGCCAGTATGGTTTGTATGGCAGCCTGCGCCTGCAGCTTGCCGAGCCGCTGCACCTGATAGTCGGTGCACGTGCCCAGCGCTTCCACTTCTGGCAGACCTACACCAACAACCTTGTGACGCCGGCCAGCATTTCCAGCCCCGAGCAGCGCATCGGCACCAAGGTCACGCCGTTTGGTGGCTTGGTCTACGACCTGGACGATCAGTGGTCGGCCTATGCCAGCTACTCGGAAATCTACAAACCCCAGTCCAGCAGGATCAGCGGCCCGGCAGGAACAGGCTCGCCGCTTGAACCCATGACCGGCAAAACCTACGAAACCGGCCTCAAGGGCGAACTGTTCAACGGCGCGCTCAACGCCAGCCTGGCGCTGTACTACACCACCCGCGAAAACGAGGCGGTGCAGGACCCGAACTTCGCGGCGACCAATGCCGGCTTCTCTGGCAGTTGCTGCTACGTGTCCAATGGCAAGGTAGTGAGCAAGGGCATCGACATGGGGCTGTCCGGCGAGCTGTTGCCAGACTGGATGCTGGTGGGTGGCTACACCTTCAACCTCAATCGCAACCGCAGCGCCGACGCCCCGCTGAGCACGGTTATGCCCAAGCACCTGTTCAAGCTTTACTCCACCTACCGCCTGCCGGGCATCTTCAGTGACTTCAAGGTGGGCGGCGGCGTGCAGGTGCAAAGTGCCACCTACACCTCTGGGACGGTGAACCGCTATGACAGCAATGGCGCAGTGGCGGAGCGCAATGTGCCCTTCGACTTCGATCAGAGCGGCTATGCCATCTGGAACGCCTTGGTCGAGTACCGCGTTGATGATCACTGGAACGTCACGCTCAACGGCAACAACCTGTTCGACAAGAAGTACTACGAAACTGTGGGTACTTCGACCTATGGCAACTTCTACGGTGAACCACGTAACTTCATGGTAACCCTGCGCGGCACCTATTGAGGGTCTGGAAGCGGGGCAGGGCCTGGGTTATGGTCGTAGGCTGTCCCGTTTCCTCCAGGTGTGCCCCTTGCCCGTTTTCTACTTGAGCATCAGCCTGCTGCTGTATCTGCTCGCCCTGTTTTTCGATGGCGCGCTGATGAGCGGCGCACGCCACATGCCGGCCCTGCAGATGTTGCTGTACGGGCCATGGGGCATGCCGTTCGGTTTGTACCAATGGTTTGCCAACCCGCTGCTGGCCCTGGCCATTCTTGCCCATCGGCGGTTCCGCCGCCTGGCATTGCTGGCCGGGTTGGCGGCGGCGTACCTGGCGGCCAGCAGTTTCGGCATCACCCGCTTGCCGGACAACCAGAGCTATGAGTTTCACGACCTGACCGGTTTCGGTGCTGGTTTCTATCTGTGGCTGGCGGCCATCGGGGTGTTCTGCCTGGGGCAGGCCTGGCATTGCTGGAAAGCACGTAGCGCCGACGACATGCCGGGCTGGAACTGGCTGGATGTGGCGGTGATTGCGGCGCTGGGCGTGGCGCTTTATTCGGCAACGCAGATGCCATCGTTGCGCTTCCAGCCAGGCAAGGTACTGATGCCGCCGGAACAGCCGCAGTCGTTTTGATACCCGCAAGGAGGGTTTGCATGATCAAGCATTGCCTGACAGGCCTGGCACTGGCCTGCGTTTTGCCGCTGGCCGTGGCGGACGATTACACGCCGGCCTACGGAAAGTGCATGGACAAGGCCTCCAGCACCGTGGCTATGAGCGAGTGCATCCAGGCCGAGACGCACGTGCAGGACCAGCGTCTGAACCGGGTATACAAGCAATTGATGGGCAAGCTGGATGCCGGGCAGCAGAAAAGCTTGCGGGATGTGCAGCGTAAATGGCTTGCCTACCGCGATGGCAATTGCCAGTTTCATGTGCAGGCCAGTGGCGGGACCATGGCGCAGCTGGAGGGCGGGTCATGCATGATGGACATGACCCGCGACCGGGCGGCGGAGCTGGAACGGGTGCTCAGCCCCGGGCAGTGAGGTTGCCTGAACCGGCCCCATCGCCGGCAAGCCAGCTCCCACAGGTACAGCTCACTGGTAGAAAATGGCACCCAACCTGTGGGAGCTGGCTTGCCGGCGATGGGGCGCGAAGCGGCCCCGCTTTTACTGGCGAGGCTCGCGCAGCGCCCGGGCCTTGAGGTATTCGCGCACTTCCACGGCATCCCCGGCAAACTCGATACGCTCGGCTTTGGCCGCACGCTGGTAGGCATACATCGGGTCGTAATACTCGTTCAGCAAGCCTTCGATCCAGCCCCGGTGCAGGTCCACCGCGCCGCTGCGCTGTTGCGCTTCAAGGGCGAGGCGCAGGATCTCAGAAAGCCGCTGATAGCGCTCCCCACCCAAGCGCTTGTTGATGTTGGCCATGCTTTGCAGCATGCGCTCGGCAAACAACCGGCGGCCATCCTCTTCGCCATGTACGGCGATAAACTCGGCACTCAGGTTGACCACGTAGTCGCGCAAGATGCGCTCCACGCGGTTGGCGAAGCGGTCTTCCAGCCACACCAGCGGGTACTGCTGCATACCCTGGTACAACTCCAGTGGCACCGTGCAGCTGCCGACAATGCGGCCTTCATCTTCCAGCACGAACTGCTCGCAGCCGCGGGCGCGCTTTTTCAGCACATCGATGGCCAGCTGGTTTTCGAAATCGATCTGCGCCGGTTGAGCAGTGGCACGTTTGCCGAAGCTGGAACCGCGATGGTTGGCGTGGCCTTCCAGGTCGAGCACGTTGTCCAGCTGGTGCAGCACATCGGTCTTGCCGGTACCGGTCAAACCGCCCACCAGCACAAAATCGCATTGCGCCACCGCCTGCTGGGTAGTCTCCAGCAGGAAGGTGCGCATGGCCTTGTAGCCACCTTTGACACGCGGGTACTGGATGCCTGCCTCATCGCGCAGCCAACCCTGCACGATCTGCGAACGCAGGCCGCCCCGGAAGCAGTACAGGTAACCTTGCGGGTGGGCCTGGGCGAACGCCACCCAAGCGTCCATCCGCGCCTGCTTGGTGGCGCCGCTGACCAGTTGGTGACCCAGGGCGATGGCGGCCGCCTGGCCCTGCTGTTTGAAGCAGGTGCCGACCTTCTGCCGCTCCTGGTCGTTCATCAGCGGCAGGTTGACCACGCCAGGGAAGGCGCCTTTGGCGAATTCAACAGGCGCGCGCATGTCCATCATCGGCACGTCGTCGAGGAACAGCTGACGGAAGTCGGTGCAGTCGGGGCGCATCAGATCACCTCGACCGCGTGGCTCTGTCGCTCGACCAGGTTGCCGATAGGCGACAGTTGCAGGCCCAGTTCGGCAGCTACGGCGAGGAACTCGGTTTCACCTTCCGGCGCAACCGCCACCAGCAGGCCGCCGCTGGTCTGCGGGTCGCACAGCAGGTGTTTCTGGTCGTCGTTGAGGGCGCCGATCTTGTGCCCGTAGCTTTCGTAGTTGCGCAGGGTCCCACCGGGGATGCAGCCCTCGGCCAGGTAGTGGTCGACACTGGGCAGACGCGGTACCACGGCGTAGTCCAGGTGCGCGGTGAGGCCGCTGCCTTCGGCCAGCTCGACCAGGTGGCCGAGCAGGCCGAAGCCGGTGACATCGGTCATGGCTTTGACCCCGTCGAGCTTGCCGAAGCGGCTGCCGGGGGTGTTGAGGGTGCACATCCAGTCGCGCGCCAGGCCCTGATCCTGCTCGCGCAGCTTGGCCTTTTTCTCGGCGGTGGTGAGGATGCCGATGCCCAGTGGCTTGGTCAGGTACAGCTGGCACCCAGCCGTGGCGGTGTCGTTGCGCTTGAGGTGGCGCTTGCTGACCACACCGGTGACGGCCAGGCCGAAGATTGGCTCGGGGGCGTCGATGGAGTGGCCACCCGCCAGCGGGATGCCGGCTTCGGCGCACACGGCGCGGCCGCCGCGGATCACTTCACGGGCCACTTCTGGTGGCAGCACGTTGACTGGCCAGCCAAGGATGGCGATGGCCATCAGCGGGTCGCCGCCCATGGCATAGATGTCGCTGATGGCGTTGGTGGCGGCGATGCGGCCGAAGTCGTACGGATCATCGACGATCGGCATGAAAAAATCGGTGGTCGAGACCACGCCGCGCTCATCGTCCAGTGCGTACACTGCTGCATCGTCGCGGGAGGCGTTGCCGACCCACAGTTTAGGGTCCAGGGCCTGGGTGCCGCTTTCGGCGAGGATCACGTCCAGCACCTTGGGGGAAATCTTGCAGCCACAGCCGGCACCATGGCTGTACTGGGTCAGGCGAATCGGCTCGCTCATGTGTACCTCAGCAGGTCAAATTGTTGCGCGATTGTAGCAAAGCTGGCCTTTGTGCCCCTGCCTCTTATAATTCACACCGTCGGCGGATTTGTCGGCATTTCCCCGCTATTGAACCGGAGAATACACATGCTCAACCGCCCCTTGGCGCTCGCCGCAGGTCTCGTGCTGTCTTGCTGTGCCGTTGCCGTTCAGGCTGCTGAAACCCTGCGGGTCAGCGCCATCCCCGACGAGGCGCCTACCGAACTGCAGCGCAAGTTCAAGCCACTGGGTGAATACCTGGCCAAGCAGCTGGGCATGGAAGTGAAGTTCGTACCGGTGGCCGATTACCCGGCGGTGGTCGAGTCGCTGGCCGCCGACCGCCTGGACCTGGCCTGGCTGGGCGGGTTCACGTTTGTCCAGGTACACCTGAAGGACCCGACTGCCACGCCGCTGGTGCAGCGTGAGCAGGACGCGCAGTTCACCTCCAAGTTCATCACTGCCAACCCCGACGTGAAGAGCCTGGCCGACCTCAAGGGCAAGTCGTTTGCCTTCGGTTCCATTTCGTCCACGTCGGGCAGCTTGATGCCGCGTTACTTCATGCTCAAGCAGGACAACATCAAGCCTGAAGCGTACTTCAGCCGTGTGGCCTACTCTGGCGCCCATGACGCCACCGTGGCCTGGGTGCAGGCTGGCAAGGTCGATGGTGGCGTGCTCAACGCCAGTGTGTGGCAAAAGCTGGTGGACGCCGGCAAGGTGGATACCAACAAGGTGAAGGTGTTTGCCACCACGCCTACCTACTTCGACTACAA
The DNA here is from genome assembly GCF_022760795.1 of Pseudomonas sp. BP01. Taxonomy (NCBI): domain Bacteria; kingdom Pseudomonadati; phylum Pseudomonadota; class Gammaproteobacteria; order Pseudomonadales; family Pseudomonadaceae; genus Pseudomonas; species Pseudomonas sp. BP01. The sequence continues at coordinate 49,744 of NZ_JAFBKA010000031.1, read as the reverse complement.
CTGGACCGTGCGCGGCAACATGGACCCGGCGTTGAAGGAGAAGATCAAGCAAGCCTTCCTTGGCCTCGACCCGGCCAACCCGGAGCACAAGGCGATCCTGGACCTGCAGGCTGCCAGCCGCTTCATCGAAACCAAACCTGAGAACTACGTGGGCACCGAGCAAGCCGCACGCGAGGCCGGCCTGCTCAAGTGACCGCTTCGAATGTAGCCATCCATCTGCACGGTGCCAGCCTGCGCCATGGCCAGGTCCGCGCGCTTGACGCGGTCAGCCTGTGCATCGGGCAGGGCGAGCGAGTCGCCATCATCGGGCCGTCGGGGGCGGGCAAGTCGAGCTTACTGCACCTGATGGCCACGGCCATCCAGCCCAGCGGCGGGCGCCTGGAGCTGCTCGGCGAGCAGCCTTGGGCGTTGTTGGCCCGGGCACGCCAGCGCCTGCGGGCGCGGGTTGGCCTGGTGCATCAGGCGCCGCCCTTGCCGCCACGCCAGCGGGTGGTGACGGCAGTACTGGCCGGCCGCCTGGGGCAGTGGGGGGTAATGCGCGGCTTGCTCAACCTGCTGTACCCCGGCGATGTACCCGGGGCACGGCAGGTTTTGGCGGAGCTGGGGCTGGCCGACAAACTGTTCGTGCAGTGTGGGCAATTGTCCGGTGGCCAGTTGCAGCGCGTGGGCATTGCCCGGGCGCTGTACCAGCGGCCGCAGGTGCTGCTGACCGATGAGCCGGTGTCGGCCATGGACCCGGTGCTGGCCGACCACAGCCTGGCCTTGCTCAACCGCCATGCCCAGGCCAACGGTGTGACGCTGGTGGCGAGCCTGCATGCCGTGGAGCTGGCGCTGGCGCATTTCCCTAGGGTGATCGGTATCCGCGAGGGGCGGGTGGTGTTTGACTGCCCGGCCGATGCGGTCACCCAACCCATGCTGGATGCGCTGTACGCCAACGAACAACTGGCTTCGCCGCCAACCCAAGGGCCGAGCCTGACCGTGCAGATTCCGCGATGCTGAAGGCCCACACCCGCGACCCGGCCCTGCTGCCGCGGTTGCTGCTGGCCTTGCTGGCCGTGGTCGTGCTGTGGCCTGGCATTCAGTTGAGCGAGTTGAACCCATGGGTACTGCTGCAAGCTGAGAACCGACAGCAGATTGCCAGTTTTACCAGCGCCTTCTGGCCACCGGCACACGATGCCGAGTTTCTTGCGTTGCTGTACGAAGCCACGCTGCAGACCCTGGCCGTGGCCACCGCCGGCATGGCGTTGGCATTGCTGCTGGCCGTTCCGGCCGGCCTTATGGCTAGCCGCGCCTTGTCGTTGCGTGCAGCCTCCCGTGGCGGGCGTGCCGGGCTATGGTCGCGGCTGCTGCGCCTGCCGGTGCGCGGGTTGCTCATTTTTCTGCGCAGCGTGCCGGAAATTGTCTGGGCGCTGCTGTTCGTTCGCGCCGTTGGGCTGGGGCCGACGGCGGGTGTACTGGCTATCGCCATCACCTACAGCGGCATGCTCGGCAAGGTCTACGCCGAAATCTTCGAGTCGGTCGATCAGCGCCCGGCCCATGCCTTGCTGCAGGCGGGCAGTGGCCGGCTGGCGGCGTTTCTCTACGGCATCCTGCCCAATGCTGCATCAGAAGTGGTGTCGTACACCGTGTACCGCTGGGAGTGCGCGGTCCGGGCTTCTGTGGTGATGGGCTTTGTCGGTGCTGGCGGGCTGGGCCAGCAGATCGACCTGTCGATGCGCATGTTCGCCGGTGCGCAAGTGGCGAGCATGCTGCTGACGTTCCTGCTGCTGGTGATGCTGGCCGACCTGCTCAGCCGCCTGCTGCGCTGGAGGCTGGCATGAACCGCGCAATCAACCTGTTGCTGCTTGGCGCCATCGCGGTGGCGGTGGTGGCCTCGTTTGCTTACCTTGAGCTGGACCTGCGCGCACTGGTAGGCAACGGCGGGTTAGGGCAAATGGGCCAGTATGCCGGGCGTTTCCTGCACCCGGACCTGTCTGCCGATCACCTGAAGGCAGTGTGGCATGGGGCGCTGGAGACCCTGGCCATGTCTGGCCTGGGCACCTTGTTGGCCATGGTGCTGGGGATGTTGCTGGCGCTGCCGGCGGCGGGGCGTTTCGGCTGGCCGCTGCAGGGCGCGGCGCGGTTGTTGCTGAATGCCCTGCGGGCCATCCCTGAACTGGTATGGGCGGCGCTGACGGTGCTGGCGGCAGGCCTTGGCCCCAATGCGGGTACCTTGGCCCTGGCGCTGCACACCGCTGGCGTGCTGGGGCGGTTGTTTGCCGAGGCGCTGGAGAACGCACCGCCAGAGCCGGCAGCGGCTATCCGCCTGCAGGGCGGCAGCCAGGTGGCGGCTTTCTGCTTTGGCACCTTGCCTAATCTGTGGCCGCAATTGCTGGCCTACAGCTTGTACCGCTGGGAGAACAACATCCGCATGGCCAGCGTGCTGGGGTTTGTCGGCGCGGGTGGCTTGGGGCAGATGCTGTACACCACCTTGAGCCTGTTCCAGGAGGCCCAGGCCAGCACGGTGATCATCGGGATGCTGGTGCTGGTGTTGCTGGTGGATGTGTTGAGCGATGCGTTGCGTCAGCGCTATGTGCGGGCCTGACACATAGCCGGGGCTGTAAGGCAGCCGCAAAATTCCTCAGGCATCCACCGCCTCGGCACACTGCGCCTCCCGCTGCATCGACTCCAGGTTCCGCTCGATCGTCTCGCAAATGGTATCCATCTGGATCTGGTGCTCACTGAACCTGAACGGGCTCTGTAAATCAGTCCCGATCCGCTCGATGGCCAGCAGCATGAACCCCACCACCGTCGATGCCAGCGGTGTGAACCAGCCCAGGGACTCCACCAGCCCCACCGGCACGATCAAACAGAACAGGGTAATGAACAGCCGCGGAAAATACACATAAGGGTAGGGCAGCGGCGTGTTGGCAATCCGCTCCATGCCACCCTGGGCGTTGGACAGGTCCACCAGCGTCGACTCCAGCCGGGCCAGGCGAATGCTGTCCAGCCGCCCGGCCTTGTATTCCCGCGCCAGCAAGGCCGCCGAACCGCCGAGAATGTCATTGGCGAAGTTGTTCGAACGGTTGCGGCGTTCGAACTCCGCGGGTGGGATGAAGGCCATCAGCTCGTCCGGGCAGCGTTCCCCCTTCAAGTGCGCCGCCAGGCAGTTCACATAGGCGATATGCCTGCGCAGCAGTGTGGCCTTGACCGGGTTCAGGCCATCATCCGGGTCATCGATCAGGGTCAGCGTCTGCCGGGCGAAGCTGCGCGACCCGTTCACCAGCGCCCCCCACAACGTGCGCGCCTCCCACCAGCGGTTGTAGGCACTGCTGTTGCGAAAACTCACTAGCACCACCAGCGCCGAGCCCAGCAAGGTCAGCGGGATCAGCGGCAGGGTGAACTTGCTGTTGAAGAACAGCATGAAATCGATGGTGACCAGCACATCCCAGATCAGCAGCCAGAACAGCGACCAGCCGATGTAGCCGATGGTCTTCACGACCAGGCGGTACTTGCGGGTGATGATGTCTTTCACGCGGGGTACCTCGAAACGCGGGGGATGCAGGATCGGACGTCGAGGGAAGGGCATGGTTCGGTGCGGTTCGTCGAGGTGTGTGAGCAAACGTATCTTGCTAGCTGAACACCTGCTTCATCTGCACCAACGCTACCCGCGTGCCGTCCCACGCTTGCCGCTCCTCGATGCCGAACGGTGTGAAGCCCAGCTGTGGATAAAGCAGCAGGCCGGCGGTGTTGTGATTGAAGCATGACACCCAGACCTCCCGGGCGCTGTACTGCAGGCGGGCGAGGTCGATCATTGCCGTTACCAGATAACGCGCTACACCAAAGCCGCGGGCGCTGGGGGCCACCACTACGTTGCCCAAGGCACATACGCCGCCATGTTCGGCTTTGTAGAAATTGGCGAAGGCCAGGACAGCGCCATTACCTTCCACTACCGTGGAGCCGCTGCGTTGGGCTATGGCGTCGCTCAGCTGGTTGGGGGTGAGGGGGTAGGTGGCTTTGGGGAACATGTAGAACAGTTCGTCCGGGCCCTGCGGGAAATTGCAGATGACCGGGATGTCGTCAGGGTGGATGGGGCGGTGGGTCAGGTGCATGGCAGGTCCCTCTTGCGCTAGCGGATCGGGCCTCTTCGCGGGTGAACCCGCTCCCACAGGTACTGCACAAGACTCAAATCGTGTGCAGGCCCTGTGGGAGCGGGTTTACCCGCGAAGAGGCCATCAGCCTCACATCATAGGCCGCTTTCCATCCAACATCGCGCCCCGATTCAAGGCTTGGCGGCCACCGCCACGTAGCCTTTGACCGAAGCCGGTGCCTGGGGCTTGGCCTTGTGCGCCAGCAGGTACTGATAGCGCCGCCATTCCTTGTCGATTTCGCTGAACGACATGAACACGCTGATCCGGTCCTTGCCGGCCAGGTCGGGACGCTTGCCGGCGTCAATCTCGCTGGTGGGAATGATGGCGACGTTGATGCCCACCACCGTGCCGTCATCGGCAAACACGGGTCCGCCCGACATGCCCTTGGTGATCGGGCCGTCATGCACCGAGTAGAAGACACTGCCAGGGGTGCCTTCCAGGCGTACCAATGACGGCAGGGCATGGCCCTTGCCCTGCATCGGCATCATGAAACTGTTGAAACCTACCGCCGTCACCGCTTCCCCAGCCACGTACTGGCGCCAGCGCGGCACGCTGCTGGCCTTGTGCTTGAAGAACACCACATCGCCGAGGCCCTCGTGGACCACGTTGCGCAGGAAGGGGGTGTGTTTGGCGGTTACTGCGTAATCCTCGTTCCACTGGATGGCACTGGCCATCAGCAACATCGGCAGCGGCGCACCCGAGGTGACCACGAAAGCCTGGCTGTAAACGGGATCTGAAACGTACGACGTTGGCACTCCATTGCACCCACTGAGCAGCATCATTGCCGCCATACAGGGCGCGATTGTTTTCATGGGTCACACAGGGCGTGGAGAAATGGGAGCGCAACTATGGCCAAGTGCTATTACGCTAACAATACTTTCGGCTTATATCCGACGAATGACAGCTTAAGTGTTAATCCTGACTGCGGCCAATAGAATGCAGATATGGCTGCAGGACGCGAAGTCATTGGGGTGCCGTCAACTATTCCGTGCTGCTCCTGCCGTGACTTTCCACGCTGCAATCTCTACGTGAGACCAAAATTCAGGCATAAAAAAACCGACCATAAGGTCGGTTTTTTCCGGATCTTGGTGCCCCGAGGGAGACTCGAACTCCCACTCCTTTCGAAAACGGATTTTGAATCCGCCGCGTCTACCAATTCCGCCATCAGGGCGTGTGGCGCGCAGTATAGAGAGGTGCCGCTAGTCGGTCAATCGGCTTTCATGGTCAATTTTCACACATTGGGCTAAACTTCCCGGCCCTGCCGAACCGAACATCATCATGCGCGTCGCCGATTTTTCCTTCGAACTCCCTGATTCCCTGATCGCCCGCCACCCGTTGGCCGAGCGCCATGGCAGCCGTCTGCTGGTGCTCGATGGGCCGACCGGCGCGCTGGCGCACCGGCAATTCCCCGACCTGCTCGAGTATCTGCGCCCCGGCGACCTGATGGTGTTCAACAACACCCGGGTCATCCCGGCGCGGTTGTTTGGCCAGAAAGCCTCCGGCGGCAAGCTGGAAGTGCTGGTCGAGCGCGTGCTCGACAGCCATCGGGTGCTGGCCCATGTGCGTGCCAGCAAAGCGCCGAAAGAAGGCGCGGTCATCCTCATCGATGGCGGTGGCGAGGCCGAAATGGTCGCACGCCATGACACGCTGTTCGAGCTGCGCTTCACCGAAGAGGTGCTGCCATTGCTCGACCGTGTCGGCCACATGCCGCTGCCGCCCTACATCGACCGCCCCGACGAGGGCGCCGACCGTGAGCGCTACCAGACCGTGTACGCCCAGCGCGCCGGTGCGGTTGCCGCGCCCACTGCGGGCCTGCACTTTGACGAAGCGCTGCTGGAAAAGATTGCTGCCAAAGGTGTGGAGCGGGCTTTCGTTACCCTGCACGTGGGTGCGGGCACGTTCCAGCCGGTGCGGGTCGACAAGATCGAAGACCACCACATGCACAAGGAATGGCTCGAAGTGGGCCAGGATGTGGTCGATGCCATCGAGGCCTGCCGTGCACGTGGCGGCCGGGTGATCGCGGTCGGTACCACCAGCGTGCGTTCGCTGGAAAGCGCGGCGCGCGATGGCGTACTCAAGGCCTTCAGCGGCGACACCGACATCTTCATCTACCCGGGCCGGCCGTTCCATGTGGTCGATGCCCTGGTCACCAACTTCCACCTGCCGGAGTCCACGCTGCTGATGCTGGTCTCGGCGTTCGCCGGTTACCCCGAGACCATGGCTGCCTACGCGGCGGCGGTCGAGAACGGGTACCGCTTCTTCAGTTACGGTGATGCCATGTTCATCACCCGCAATCCGGCGCCACGCGGCCCCGAGGATCAAGCATGAGTCGCACCTGTCGAATGTCCTTCGAACTGCTGGCTACCGACGGCAAGGCCCGTCGTGGTCGCATCACCTTCCCACGTGGCACGGTGGAAACCCCGGCGTTCATGCCGGTGGGCACCTATGGCACGGTCAAGGGCATGCTGCCACGCGATATCGAGGCCATCGGCGCCGAGATGATCCTGGGCAACACCTTCCACCTGTGGCTGCGCCCGGGCACCGAGGTGATCAAGAAGCACAACGGCCTGCACGACTTCATGCAGTGGAAAGGCCCGATCCTCACCGACTCCGGTGGCTTCCAGGTGTTCAGCCTGGGCGCCATGCGCAAGATCAAGGAAGAGGGCGTGACCTTTGCCTCGCCAGTCGATGGCTCGAAGGTGTTCATGGGCCCGGAAGAGTCGATGCAGGTGCAGCGTGACCTGGGCTCGGACGTGGTGATGATCTTCGACGAGTGCACCCCGTACCCGGCCGAGCACGACGTGGCACGTACTTCCATGGAACTGTCGCTGCGCTGGGCCCAGCGCTCGAAGAACGCCCACGCCGACAACACCGCGGCGCTGTTTGGCATCGTCCAGGGCGGCATGTACCAGGACCTGCGCATGCGCTCGCTGGAAGGCCTGGAAAACATCGGCTTCGATGGCCTGGCCATTGGCGGCCTGTCGGTCGGCGAACCCAAGCACGAAATGATCAAGGTGCTGGATTACCTGCCGGGCATGATGCCTGCTGACAAACCTCGTTACCTTATGGGGGTAGGCAAACCGGAAGATCTGGTTGAGGGTGTGCGCCGCGGCGTCGACATGTTCGACTGCGTGATGCCTACGCGTAACGCACGTAACGGCCATCTGTTTGTCGATACAGGGGTGATCAAGATCCGCAATGCGTTCCATCGCCACGATGAATCGCCGCTGGACCCGACCTGTGACTGCTATACCTGCACCAACTTCTCCCGCGCCTATCTCCATCACCTGGACAAGTGCGGCGAAATGCTGAGCAGCATGCTAAATACCATCCACAACTTGCGCCATTACCAGCGCTTGATGGCCGGTTTACGCGAGGCTATTCAACAGGGTAAATTGGCCGCCTTCGTCGACGCCTTCTACGCCAAGCGCGGGCTTCCTGTACCGCCTTTGGACTGACTGTCTGCATCCATTATTAGAAAATTACATTAGGAGTGCCCAATGAGCTTCTTCATCCCCGCCGCATACGCGGACGCTGCAGCACCTGCCGCTGGCCCAGCCGGTACCGGTTTCGAGTGGATTTTCCTGGTCGGTTTCCTGGTCATCTTCTACCTGATGATCTGGCGCCCTCAGGCCAAGCGCGCCAAAGAGCAGAAGAACCTGCTCGGCAACTTGCAGAAAGGTGACGAAGTTGTCACCAACGGCGGTATCGCCGGCAAGATCGTCAAGGTTTCCGATGATTTCGTGGTGCTGGAAGTTTCCGACACTGTCGAGCTGAAGTTCCAGAAGGGCGCCATCGCGGCAACCCTGCCAAAAGGTACGCTCAAGGCTATCTGAGTTACCGGTTTTATTTTCCAGTCGGGGCGCGCAAAGCGCCCCGCGTCTTGAACGGGCGGCGTGATGCTGAACAAATACCCTCTGTGGAAATATGCACTGATCGTGCTGGTACTGGTGGTCGGTTTCATTTATTCCGCTCCTAACCTCTACCCGGATGACCCGGCGGTACAGATCAGCGGTGCCAGCTCGGCGCTGCAGGTGAGCCAGGCCGACCTCGATCGCGTCAGCAAGGCGCTGGTCGATGCCAAGATCACCGTCAAGGGCGCGAGCCTGGGTGAGAAGGGCAGCGGGCTGATCCGCCTGACCAACCAGGAAGACCAGCTGCCAGCCAAGGATGTCGTGCGCAAGGCCCTGGGCGATGATTACGTCGTGGCCCTGAACCTGGCACAAACTACCCCGCAATGGCTGCGCAACCTGGGTGCAAGCCCGATGAAACTGGGCCTGGACCTGTCTGGTGGTGTGCACTTCCTGCTGGAAGTGGACATGGACAAGGCCATGACGGCCCGCATGAAAGTCTACGAAGGCGAGGTCAAGACCTTGCTGCGCAAAGAGCGCGTCCGCTACCGCAGCCTGCCTCAGCAGGATGGCGGCATCATGCTGGGCTTCGCTGACGATGCAACCCGCGAACAGGCACGTGCCCTGATCCGCAAGAATTTCAATGATTTCGACCTGACCACCACCGAGCGCAACGACCTCGCCGTGCTGCGTCTGGCGCTGACTCAGGCCAAAGTTGCCGAGATCCGCGAATACTCGATCAAGCAGAACCTCACCACCGTCCGCAACCGTGTCAACGAGCTGGGCGTGGCTGAGCCGCTGGTACAGCGCCAGGGCGCCAACCGTATCGTGGTCGAGCTGCCTGGTGTGCAGGACACTGCCGAAGCCAAGCGTATTCTCGGTAAAACCGCCAACCTGGAGTTCCGCTTTGGTGCCGAACCAGGTGCGTCCAAGGCCACTACCGAAGTATTCGAGTTCCGTGAAGGCGGCCGTTCTGCTCCGGTCGAGCGCGGGCTGATCATCACCGGTGACCAGGTGACCGATGCCCAGGCCAGCTTTGACGAGCACGGCCGTCCACAAGTGAACATCCGCCTGGATGGCCACGGTGGCGAGCTGATGAGCCGTGCTACGCGCAGCAACGTCGGCCGCAGCATGGCGGTGATCTTCATCGAGCAGAAGCCGGTGACCCGCTACGTGAAGCAGACCGTCGACGGCGTCGAGAAAGACGTTGCCGTACAAAGCTTCGTGGAAGAGAAAAAGATCATCAGCCTGGCGACCATCCAGTCGCCGCTGGGCAGCCAGTTCCGCATCACCGGCCTGAACGGCCAGGGCGAATCGTCCGAGCTGGCCCTGCTGTTGCGTGCCGGTGGTCTGGCCGCGCCGATGTACTTCGCCGAAGAACGTACCATTGGCCCAAGCCTGGGTGCCGACAACATCACCAAGGGTATCGATGCGTCGCTGTGGGGCATGCTGTTCGTCTCGCTGTTCATCATCGCCATCTACCGCGGCTTTGGCGTGATCGCCACCATCGCCCTGGCGGGCAACATGGTCTTGCTGCTGGCGCTGATGTCGCTGCTGGGCGCCACCCTGACGCTGCCGGGTATTGCCGGTATCGTGCTGACCATGGGTATGGCGGTAGACGCCAACGTGCTGATCTTCTCGCGTATCCGCGAAGAGCTGAAAGCCGGCATGTCGGTACAGCGCGCCATCCACGAAGGCTTCAACCGCGCCTACACCGCGATCATCGACGCCAACCTGACCAGCCTGCTGGTCGGCGGTATCCTGTTCGCCATGGGTACCGGCCCGGTCAAAGGCTTTGCGGTAACCATGTCCCTCGGGATTTTCACCTCGATGTTCACCGCCGTCATGGTGACCCGCGCAATGGTCAACCTGACCTGCGGCGGGCGTGACATCAAGAAGCTGTGGGTTTGAGGGAGCTGCGATGAAAACCATCAACTTCATGGGCGTGCGCAATGTCGCGTTCGCCATTACCGTGCTCCTCACCGTGCTGGCGCTGTTCAGCTGGTGGCAGAAGGGCCTCAACTTTGGCCTGGACTTCACCGGCGGTACGCTGATCGAGCTGACTTACGAGCGCCCGGCCGACCTCAAGGCGGTGCGTGCCGAGCTGGTCGATTCCGGCTTCCACGAGGCCGTGGTGCAGAGCTTCGGCGCTACCACCGACCTGCTGGTGCGTATGCCGGGCGATGACCCGCAGCTGGGTAACAAGGTGGCCGCTGCTCTGCAGAAGGCCGGCGGCGACAACCCGGCCACGCTCAAGCGTGTCGAGTTTGTTGGCCCGCAGGTGGGTGAAGAGCTGCGTGACCAGGGCGGCATGGGCATGCTCATGGCCTTGGGCGGCATCCTTATCTACCTGGCCTTCCGTTTTCAGTGGAAGTTCGCCGTGGGTGCGATCATCTCGCTGATCCACGACGTGGTGGTCACCCTGGGTATCCTGTCGTTTTTCCAGATCACCTTCGACTTGACGGTACTGGCGGCGGTGCTGGCCATCATCGGCTACTCGCTGAACGACACCATCGTCGTGTTCGACCGGGTACGTGAGAACTTCCGCGTCATGCGCAAGGCCTCGCTGATCGAGAACATCAACGTTTCGACCACCCAGACCCTGCTGCGCACCATCGCCACGTCGGTTTCGACCTTGCTGGCCATTGCCGCGCTGCTGTTCTTCGGTGGCGACAACCTGTTCGGCTTCTCGCTGGCCCTGTTCATCGGTGTAATGGCTGGTACCTACTCGTCGATCTACATCGCCAACGTGGTCCTGATCTGGCTGAACCTTAACAGCGAAGACCTGATCCCTCCAGTCAAGGCTGAAGGTGTGGACGAGCGCCCGTAAGGCCCCGTCCCTACGCCGTACGGCGACCAAAAGGCGCGAGTGTTGAACTCGCGCCTTTTTTTTTGCTCCAAGGCTGGGAGAAGCGCGGGTTGATACCCGCTGGTACGATCAGGAGGTTCACGTGAACAAATCAATGCTGGTGGGTGCGGTGCTGGGTGCTGTCGGTGTAACAGCCGGAGGTGCTGTGGCGACCTACAGCTTGGTGAACAAAGGCCCCGAAGTCGCTCAGGTGACTGACGTGCAGCCGATCAAGCAGCAGGTGAAGACCCCGCGTGAAGTATGCAAGGACGTGGCCGTGACGCGTCAGGCGCCGGTCAAGGACCAGCACCAGATTGCCGGTACCGTGGTCGGTGCGCTGGCAGGTGGCTTGCTGGGTAACCAGATTGGCGGTGGTACCGGCAAGAAGATCGCTACCGTGGCCGGTGCGGTCGGTGGTGGTTATGCCGGTAACAAGGTGCAGGAAGGCATGCAGCAGCGTGACACCTACACCACCACGCAAACCCGCTGCAATACGGTCAATGACATCAGCGAGAAGGTGGTGGGTTACAACGTGACCTATTCCATCGGTGATCAGGTAGGCAAGGTGAAGATGGATCGCGAGCCAGGGTCGACCATTCCGCTGGACAAGAATGGCAAGTTGATCCTGAGCGAAGCTGCCCAGTAATTTCGTACGCGGTCTGCTTTGTGTAGGAGCGGCCTTGTGTCGCGATGGGGCGCGCAGCGGCCCCAGGTTCTATGATCCATCAGAGATCCCCGGGGCTGCTTTGCAGCCCATCGCGACACAAGGCCGCTCCTACAAGGACCGCGTAAGCTCTGGGCACAAAAAAAGCACCCCGAGGGGTGCTTTTTGCTTTCTGGCAATTGGCGCTTAGCGCTTCATGCTCTCTGGCAGGTGCGGCTGGATAGCGGTCAGCACGGCCTTGAAGCACTTGATGTTGCCTGCAACGATGTGGCCTTTGTCGAGGAAGTCGTGGCCACCGTTGAAGTCGCTCACCAGGCCACCGGCTTCCTGGATCAGCAGCACGCCAGCTGCCATGTCCCATTCGGACAGGCCCGACTCCCAGAAGGCGTCGAAGCGGCCAGCGGCCACGTAGGCGAGGTCCAGGCTGGCCGAGCCGGCGCGGCGGATGCCGGCGGTCTGGCCAGTCAGGGCGCGGAACATGCCCAGGTAGTTGTCCATGTCGGCCATCTGGCCATCACGGAACGGGAAGCCGGTACCCAGCAGGGCGCCTTCCAGGCTGGTGCGCGAGCTGACGCGCAGGCGACGGCCATTGAGCTGGGCGCCACGGCCACGGCTGGCGGTGAATTCTTCCTGGCGTACCGGGTCGAGCACCACGGCGTGCTCAAGGCGGCCACGGTATTTGCAGGCGATGCTGACGGCGAAGTGGGGGATGCCGCGCAGGAAGTTGGTGGTACCGTCCAGTGGATCGATGATCCACAGGTAGTCTTTACCTTCTTCGCCGGTGCCCGCGTGCATGCCCGTCTCTTCACCCTGGATGGAGTGGTTCGGGTAGGCCTTGCGCAGCGCGTCGACGATCTTCTGCTCGGCGGCACGATCAACCTCGGAAACGTAGTCCTTAGCCTCTTTCTCGTCCACCTTGATGCTATCCAGGCGTTCGATGGAGCGGAAAATCAGTTCACTGGCGCTGCGAGCGGCGCGCAGGGCGATATTCAGCATAGGCTGCATGGGCGGGTCACCTGGAGATGTTAAAGAAGAAAGCCGATCATTCTAGCAGAAAACTTTGTCGGCAGAAGTGTCACATTTGCTTTCATGGCGTTACGTCTGTCGGTTCTGTAAGATCGAAGGCCCTGATTCCTGCATCTGTGAGCACAACACCTTGCTGCAAAATATTCGTGTTGTTCTGGTCAATACCAGCCACCCCGGCAACATCGGCGGCGCTGCGCGTGCCATGAAAAACATGGGCTTGTCGCGCCTGGTGCTGGTGCAGCCGAAAGAATTCCCCGCCCTGGAAGCCAGTGCCCGCGCCTCGGGCGCCGACGATGTGCTGGCTAACGCCCAGGTGGTCGACAGCCTTGAACAGGCGCTGGTCGGCTGCAACCTGGTGATGGGTACCAGCGCCCGTGAGCGCAGCATCCCCTGGCCGTTGATTGGCCCGCGCGAGTGCGGCGCCAAGGCGGTGGAGCATGCCAAGGGTGGTGAAGAGATCGCCCTGGTGTTCGGGCGCGAACATGCCGGCCTGACCAACGAAGAACTGCAGCGATGTCACTTCCACGTGCACATTCCCTCCAACCCCGACTTCAGCTCGCTGAACCTCGCGGCCGCTGTGCAGGTGCTCTCCTACGAGGTGCGCATGGCATCGCTGGCTGCCGGTGAGGCGCCGGGCAAAGTCGAGAAGGTTGACGCCAGCGAGCTGGCGACAATGGACGAAATGGAGCTGTTCTACGACCACCTGGAGAAAACCCTGGTGGGCATCGGCTTCCTCGACCCCGAAAAACCCAAGCACCTGATGCCGCGCCTGCGCCGGCTGTATGGGCGGGTGGCGGTCGAGCGTACGGAAATGAGCATTTTGCGCGGCATCCTCACCGAGACCCAGAAAGTGGTCCGGGGCGAGCCGCATAAACGGAAGGACTGACAGATGTTCGAACGCCTGCGTGAAGATATTCAAAGCGTATTCCACCGTGACCCGGCTGCGCGCAATGCCTTCGAGGTGCTCACCTGCTACCCGGGCATGCATGCCATTTGGCTGCACCGCCTGGGCAATGCCCTGTGGAAGCGTGATTTCAAGTGGCTGGCCCGGCTGGTGTCCAACTTCGGCCGCTGGCTGACCGGTATCGAGATCCATCCCGGTGCCACCATCGGCCGGCGCTTCTTCATTGACCACGGCATGGGCATCGTCATCGGCGAAACCGCCGAGATCGGCGATGACGTCACCCTTTATCAGGGCGTGACCCTGGGGGGCACCAGCTGGAACAAAGGCAAGCGCCACCCCACCCTGGAAAACGGCGTGGTGGTGGGGGCGGGGGCCAAGGTGCTGGGACCGTTCACCGTCGGCGCCGGGGCCAAGATCGGCTCCAATGCGGTGGTGACCAAGGCCGTGCCGGCCGGCGCCACGGCGGTGGGTATCCCGGGGCGCATCATCGTCAAGAGCGAGGACACCGAAGTCGAGGCCAAGCGCAAGGCCATGGCCGAGAAGATCGGCTTCGATGCCTACGGTGTCAGCGGCGACATGCCCGACCCGGTTGCGCGTGCCATCGGGCAGATGCTCGACCATTTGCAGGCGGTCGACGAGCGGTTGGAGGGCATGTGTGGCGCCCTGACCAAGATGGGCAGCGACTACTGCGCCAAGGAGCTGCCGGCCCTGCCGGAAGATGATTTTACCGAGGTTGCCCAGGTGGCCCAGCGCGACACTCAGTCGCATTGATTGCGCCGCACTGAAGTCATGGTGACATACGGGGCGTGTGCTCACGCCCCTCGTCTGCTACAATCGCGCCCGCCTCCCCGATGCAAACCCGACTAAAGCAGTAGGTCTAATAGTTGACTTAAATGCTCGGGAATCGCATACTCGTACACATCCCGAAACTCCCGTGGTACCCAATAGCCATGCGACTGACTACCAAAGGCCGATACGCCGTGACTGCCATGCTTGACCTGGCGTTGCACGCGCAGCATGGGCCGGTGTCTTTGGCCGACATTTCCGAGCGCCAGGGCATATCCCTCTCTTATCTGGAACAGTTGTTTGCCAAGCTGCGCCGTAGCAGCCTGGTCTCCAGCGTGCGCGGTCCAGGCGGTGGCTACCAGCTGTCGCGGGGCATGGAAACCATCCAGGTGGCCCAGGTCATCGATGCGGTCAACGAATCGGTCGATGCTACCCGTTGCCAAGGGCTTGGGGACTGCCATGCCGGTGATACCTGCCTGACCCACCACCTGTGGTGCGACCTCAGCCAGCAGATCCATGAATTCCTCAGCGGCATCAGCCTGGCCGACCTCGTCATGCGCCGTGAGGTGCAGGAAGTTGCCCAGCGCCAGGACCTGCGTCGTGTCGCAGGCCGAACCGCCCAGCTGGACAAGATTGAGACGTCCGCCGTCGATTGATCCCCCAGGGACGACGAGCGACGCCACCGCCTGATAGGAGAGACAAATGAAGTTGCCGATCTACCTCGATTACTCCGCGACCACCCCGGTCGACCCACGTGTGGCCCAGAAAATGGCCGACTGCCTGCTGGTCGACGGGAACTTCGGTAACCCGGCCTCGCGCTCCCACGTCTTCGGCTGGAAAGCCGAGGAAGCGGTCGAGAACGGTCGCCGTCAGGTTGCCGAACTGATCAATGCCGATCCGCGCGAAATCGTCTGGACCAGCGGTGCCACCGAGTCCGACAACCTCGCACTCAAGGGCGTTGCGCACTTCTATCAGACCAAGGGCAAGCACATCATCACCTCCAAGATCGAGCACAAGGCGGTCCTGGATACCGCTCGCCAGCTGGAGCGTGAAGGTTTCGAAGTCACCTACCTGGAACCGGGCGAAGACGGCATCGTCACCCCGGCCATGGTAGAAGCGGTGCTGCGCGACGACACCATCCTGGTCTCGCTGATGCACGTTAACAACGAAGTCGGCTCGATCAACGACATCGCTGCCATCGGTGAACTGACCCGTGCGCGTGGTGTGCTGTTCCACGTCGACGCCGCGCAGTCGGCCGGCAAGGTGGAAATCGACCTGCAAAAGCTGAAAGTCGACCTGATGTCGTTCTCGGCGCACAAGGTCTACGGCCCGAAAGGCATCGGCGCGCTGTACGTCAGCCGCAAGCCGCGTGTACGTCTTGAAGCCATCATTCACGGTGGTGGCCATGAGCGCGGCATGCGTTCGGGCACTCTGCCGACCCACCAGATTGTCGGCATGGGCGAAGCGTTCGCCATTGCCAAGCAGGAAATGGCCGCCGAAAACGTGCGTATCAAGGCTCTGAGCGACCGCTTCTTCAAGCAGGTCTCGGACCTTGAAGAGCTGTACGTCAACGGTAGCCAGACCGCCCGCGTGCCGCACAACCTTAACCTGAGCTTCAACTACGTCGAAGGCGAATCGCTGCTGATGTCGCTGAAGGACATCGCCGTATCGTCCGGTTCGGCCTGCACCTCCGCATCGCTCGAACCGTCGTACGTACTGCGCGCTCTGGGCCGCAACGACGAGCTGGCGCACAGCTCGATCCGCTTCTCCTTCGGCCGCTTCACCACCGAAGAAGAAGTCGACTACGCCGCGCAGAAAGTCTGCGAGGCCGTCAACAAACTGCGTGAGCTGTCGCCGCTGTGGGACATGTACAAAGACGGCGTTGACATCTCCAAGATCGAGTGGGCCGCCCACTAAGCAGTCGCCGGCAAGAGCGGCTCCCTGATGAGGAAGGAATTGCACCATGGCATACAGTGAAAAGGTCATCGACCACTACGAAAACCCGCGCAACGTCGGCAAGATGAATGCCGAAGACCCGGACGTTGGCACCGGCATGGTCGGCGCCCCGGCTTGCGGCGACGTGATGCGCCTGCAGATCAAGGTCAACGAGCAGGGCGTCATTGAAGACGCCAAGTTCAAGACCTACGGCTGCGGTTCGGCCATCGCTTCCAGCTCCCTCGCCACCGAGTGGATGAAGGGCAAGACCCTGGACGAAGCCGAAACCATCAAGAACACCCAGCTGGCCGAAGAACTGGCGTTGCCGCCGGTCAAGATCCACTGCTCGGTACTCGCTGAAGATGCCATCAAGGCAGCTGTACGCGATTACAAGCAGAAGAAAGGCTTGATCTAAGTCGCCTGTTGCAAGGTAAGGAGTCCTGATGGCTATCAGCATGACAGAAGCCGCCGCCAACCACATTCGCCGCTCCCTTGAAGGGCGCGGCAAAGGTGAAGGCATTCGCCTGGGCGTGCGCACCACCGGTTGCTCGGGCCTGGCCTACGTGCTGGAGTTCGTCGACGAACTGGCGGGCGAAGACCAGGTGTTCGAGAACCACGGCGTGAAGGTGATCATCGATCCCAAGAGCCTGGTCTACCTCGACGGCACCGAGCTGGATTTCGTCAAGGAAGGGTTGAACGAAGGCTTCAAGTTCAACAACCCCAACGTGCGCGGTGAGTGTGGCTGCGGCGAAAGCTTCAACGTTTGAGGCTGGCTGTGGGTACTCCTTGTCATTACGCATTGTTTGACCTCCAGCCAAGCTTCCGCCTGGATCTGGACAAGCTGGCCACTCGCTATCGCGAGCTGGCCCGCGAAGTCCATCCCGATCGCTTTGCCGACGCCTCCGAGCGTGAGCAGCGCGTAGCGCTGGAAAAGTCCGCCGCCCTCAACGACGCCTACCAGACGCTGCGCAGTGCGCCGCGTCGCGCCCGCTATTTGCTGGCCATCAGCGGCCACGAAGTGCCCCAGGAAGTCACGGTCCACGATCCGCAGTTCCTGTTGCAGCAGATGCAGTGGCGTGAAGAGCTCGAAGAGCTGCAGGACGAAGCCGACCTTGACGGTGTCGCTGTGTTCAAGAAGCGCCTGAAGGCCGCGCAGGACACACTGAACGAGGACTTTGCCGCCTGCTGGGACGCCCCAGGCGAGCGCGACCAGGCCGAGCGCCTGATGCGCCGCATGCAGTTCCTCGACAAGCTCGCCCAAGAAGTGCGCCAGCTGGAAGAGCGCCTCGACGATTAACCCGGTGCTGCCCGTGATGGCACCTAAGGTATTCAGATAAGCATGGCCCTACTGCAGATTGCCGAACCCGGTCAAAGCCCTCAGCCGCACCAGCGCCGCCTGGCGGTGGGGATCGACCTGGGTACCACCAACTCACTGGTTGCTGCACTGCGCAGCGGCCGTAGCGAGCCCCTGCCTGACGCGCAGGGTAACGTCATTCTGCCGTCCGCGGTGCGCTACCTCGAAGGGCGCAACGAAGTGGGGCAGGCTGCGCGTGATGCCGCCTCCAGCGACCCGCTGAACACCGTGCTGTCGGTCAAGCGCCTGATGGGGCGCGGCCTGGCCGACGTCAAGCAACTGGGTGAGCAGCTGCCATACCGCTTTGTCGGCGGTGAGTCGCACATGCCGTTCATCGACACCGTGCAGGGGCCGAAAAGCCCTGTGGAAGTGTCCGCCGATATCCTCAAGGTCCTGCGCGAACGCGCCGAAGCGACCCTGGGTGGCGAGCTGGTAGGTGCGGTGATTACCGTACCGGCCTATTTCGATGACGCCCAGCGCCAGGCCACGAAGGACGCTGCGCGCCTGGCTGGCCTGAACGTGCTGCGCCTGCTCAACGAGCCGACCGCAGCAGCTGTGGCCTATGGCCTGGACCAGAACGCCGAAGGCGTGGTGGCCATTTATGACCTGGGCGGCGGTACCTTCGATATTTCCATCCTGCGCCTGACTGCGGGTGTATTCGAAGTGCTGGCTACCGGTGGGGACACTGCCCTGGGCGGTGACGATTTCGACCACGCCATTGCCGGCTGGATCATCGAGCAGGCTGGCCTGTCGTCCGACCTGGACCCGGCCACCCAACGTGCGTTGCTGCAAACCGCCTGCGCCGCCAAGGAAGCTCTGACCGACACCGACGTGGTCAGCGTCAGCCATGGCAGCTGGCAGGGCGACCTGAGCCGCACTGCCTTCGAAGCCATGATCGAGCCATTGGTTGCCCGCAGCCTCAAGGCCTGCCGTCGCGCCGTGCGCGACAGTGGTGTGGAGCTTGAAGAAGTCAGTGCCGTGGTCATGGTGGGTGGTTCTACCCGTGTCCCGCGTGTGCGTGAAGCCGTGGGCGCGCTGTTTGGCCGCGCCCCGATGACCTCGATCGACCCTGACCAGGTGGTGGCCATTGGCGCCGCCATCCAGGCCGACACCCTGGCCGGCAACCGCCGCGAAGGTGGCGAGCTGTTGCTGCTTGACGTCATCCCGCTGTCCCTGGGTCTTGAGACCATGGGTGGGCTGATGGAGAAAGTGATCCCGCGCAATACCACCATTCCGGTGGCGCGTGCCCAGGAGTTCACCACGTATAAAGATGGCCAGTCGGCCATGATGATCCACGTCCTGCAAGGCGAGCGTGAGCTGATCAGCGACTGCCGCTCGCTGGCTCGTTTCGAGCTGCGCGGTATCCCGGCGATGGTTGCCGGCGCTGCAAAAATTCGCGTCACCTTCCAGGTGGATGCCGACGGCTTGCTCAGCGTTGCGGCTCGCGAACTGGGTTCGGGCGTGGAAGCCAGCATTCAGGTCAAGCCGTCCTACGGCCTGACCGACGGCGAAATCGCCCGCATGCTCAAGGATTCCTTCGAACACGCAGGTTCCGACAAGCAGGCCCGCCAGTTGCGTGAGCACCAGGTGGACGGCGAGCGCCTGCTCGAAGCGGTACAGGGCGCCCTGGACGCCGACGGTGAACGCCTGCTCAGCAGTGACGAGCGCGACGCCATTGCATTCCAGATGCAAGAACTACGTGATTTGCTGGCCGGCACCGATGGCGCAGCCATCGAGCAACAGACCAAGCGTCTGTCGCAGGTGACCGACGCATTTGCCGCCCGTCGCCTTGATTCGACGGTCAAAGCCGCACTGGCCGGGCGCAACCTGAATGAGATCGAGGAGTAACCGATGCCGCTGGTGACATTCCTGCCGCATGAGAAGTTCTGCCCAGAAGGGCTGACCGTGGAGGTCGAGCCCGGGACCAACATCCTTGAACTGGCCCACGACCATCACATCGAGATGGAAAGCGCCTGCGGCGGCGTCAAGGCCTGCACCACTTGCCACTGCATCGTGCGCAAGGGCTTCGATTCGCTCGAAGAAGCCGACGAGCTGGAAGAGGACATGCTGGACAAGGCATGGGGCCTGGAACCGCAGTCGCGCCTTGGCTGCCAGGTGGTCGTGGGTGACACCGACCTGACCATCGAGATCCCCAAGTATTCGCTCAACCACGCTGCCGAAGCACCGCACTGAGGTCCTGTACATGAGCTTGAAATGGGTTGATGTACTTGAGATCGCCATCCAGCTTGCAGAAAGCAAGCCTGAGGTCGATCCTCGTTATGTGAATTTCGTGGACCTGCACCGCTGGGTGCTGGCATTGCCAGAATTCAGCGACGATCCGTCACGCGGCGGTGAGAAAGTGCTCGAGGCAATCCAGGCTGCCTGGATCGACGAAGCCGACTAAGCGTCACTTGCAGGTTAGGCAATCCCCTGAAACCCGCGTATAATTCGCGGGTTTAATTTTTCGTAACACTCATATTCTGGAGTTTTCCATGGCTGTTCAACGTACTTTCTCGATCATCAAGCCTGACGCAGTTGCCAAAAACGTCATCGGCAAGATCACTACCCGCTTCGAAGAAGCCGGCCTGAAAATCGTTGCCTCGAAAATCAAGCAACTGTCCAAAGCCGAAGCCGAAGGCTTCTACGCTGAGCACAGCGAGCGCGGCTTCTTCGGTGACCTGGTTGCCTTCATGACTTCCGGCCCGGTTGTTGTTCAGGTTCTGGAAGGCGAAAACGCCATCGCTCTGAACCGTGAGCTGATGGGCGCTACCAACCCTAAAGAAGCTGCTGCCGGCACCATCCGTGCTGACTTCGCCGAGTCGATCGACGCCAACGCCGTTCACGGTTCCGACTCCGAAGCTGCTGCTGCTCGCGAAATCGCTTACTTCTTCGCTGCTACCGAGGTAACCACTCGCTAAGCGAAAGCTTACGGGTGAGGGTGAATCCATGACGACATCTACTGGCAAAATCAACCTGTTGGGTCTGACCCAGCCGGAAATGGAACAATTCTTCGACTCAATCGGGGAGAAGCGCTTCCGTGCCGGCCAGGTGATGAAATGGATTCACCATTTTGGCGTGTCCGACTTTGCGGCCATGACCAACGTAGGCAAGGCCTTGCGCGAAAAGCTTGAGGCCGTTGCCGAGATTCGCCCACCGGAAGTGGTCAGTGAGGACATTTCCGCCGACGGCACCCGTAAGTGGGTGATCCGCGTTGCCTCCGGCAGCTGCGTCGAGACCGTCTACATCCCTACCGACGACCGCGGCACCCTGTGCGTATCGTCGCAAGCCGGCTGTGCCCTGGATTGCAGCTTCTGCTCCACTGGCAAGCAAGGCTTCAACAGCAACCTCACTGCCGCTGAAGTCATCGGCCAGGTGTGGCTTGCCAACAAATCCTTCGGGACCGTTCCTGCCAAAGTCGACCGCGCGATTACCAACGTGGTCATGATGGGCATGGGCGAGCCCTTGCTGAACTTCGACAACGTCATCGCCGCCATGAAAATCATGATGGATGACCTGGGCTATGGCATTTCCAAGCGTCGCGTCACCTTGTCCACCTCGGGCGTGGTGCCGATGATCGACGAACTGGCCAAGCACATCGACGTGTCGCTGGCCCTGTCGCTGCACGCACCGAACGACGAACTGCGCAACAAGCTGGTACCGATCAACAAGAAGTACCCGCTGAAAGTGCTGCTGGAGTCGTGCATGGGCTACATGTCCACCTTGGGTGGCAAGCGTGTGCTCACCGTCGAGTACACCCTGCTCAAGGACGTCAACGACCAGCCTGAGCATGCCGCGCAAATGATCGAGTTGCTGCGCGATGTGCCGTGCAAGATCAACCTGATCCCGTTCAACCCATTCCCGCATTCGGGCTACGAGCGGCCGAGCAACAACGCCATTCGTCGCTTCCAGGACCTGTTGCACCACGGTGGTTTCAACGTCACCACCCGTACCACCCGTGGTGAGGACATCGATGCCGCTTGTGGCCAGCTGGTCGGCCAGGTCAACGACCGTACCCGTCGCAGTGAGCGCTACATCGCCGTACGCCAGCTTTCCGCGGACGTCGAGCTGCAAGACAGCGCCGCCAGCCACTGACCGGGACTTAGCCCATGAGCCTGCGCGCTGCGCTGTCGATCCTTGCGCTTTTGCTGCTGGCCGGCTGCGTGTCGGGCGGCGCGGGCGACCCCCTGGCCAGCCGCCAGGGCAGGGCGGAGGCGGGGCGGGCTTATGTGCAGCTTGGCCTGGGTTATTTGCAACAGGGTTTGACCGGGCAGGCCAAGGCGCCGCTGGGCAAGGCCCTGGCCCTGGACAGCCGTGATGCCGACGCGCACGCCGCCCTGGCGCTGGTGTTCCAGGCCGAAGGTGAGCCGTTGCTGGCCGAAGCACACTTTCGCAAGGCCCTGCAGGCCCGCACTGGCGATACGCGAATCCGCAACAACTATGGCAGTTTCCTTTATGCTCAGGGGCGATTTGCCGAGGCCAAGCAGATGTTTCGCCTGGCCAGTAGCGATACCCTGTATCCTGAGCGCTCGCGCGTTTACGAGAACCTGGGCCTGACTGCCCTGAAGCTCGAACGCCGCGACCAGGCTCACGTGTATCTGCTCAAAGCGTTGCAACTCAACCAGCGGCAACCGAAAGCGTTGCTGGAAATGGCTGAGTTGTCCTACGAAAACAGGCATTATGTGCCGGCCCGGGACTACTACGATCGTTTCAGCCAGTTGAGCGACCACGATGCCCGTAGCCTGCTGCTGGGTAGCCGCCTTGCCAGGGTGTTCGACGAGCAGGGCACACTGGCCGAGCTGGGCCAGCAATTACAACGACTTTATCCCGGTACGCCGGAATATCAGCAATACCTGTCGGAGCAACGATGAACGCCGCGCATCCCGAAGTAGCAGTAGCGCCTGGCCAGAACCCCGGTGAGCTTTTGCGCCTGGCCCGTGAGAAACGGGACTGGTCTCAAGCCGAGGTGGCCCGCAAGCTCAACCTCACTGTCAGTTCGTTGAACCATGTGGAAACCGGCGCCTTCGACAAGCTGCCCGGTCATACCTTCGCCCGTGGCTATATCCGCGCCTATGCCAAATTGATGGACCTTGACCAGGCCACCCTGGTAGATGCCTTCGACCGCTACACCGGTACCCACGCCAAAGGCAGCGATGTGCACTCGCTGGGGCGTATCGAAGAGCCAGTACGCCTGTCGCACAATATTCTGCGCGGCGTCAGCCTGCTGTTGCTGGTGGCCGTGGTCGGCGGTGGCTTCGTCTGGTGGCAGGACCAGGGCAGCCTGCGTGGCAAGGACCTGGCCAAGATGGCCCTGGAGCACGTCGAAGTCGAAAGCGCCGACGGCACCACCCAGATTCACCCGCTCGACGAGCCTGAAGATCAGGCTGTTACCGCAGGCCAGCAGCCCGAAAGCGCGCCGCTGGCACTGGAGCATGGCACTGCCGAGCAGCCTGCCGCGGCCGCAGAACAGGCTCCGGCAAACCCGGCGCCAACGGCTGCCGCAGCACCCGCCCAGCAGGTGCCTGTGCAACCTGCAGCCAGCGTAGCGCCTGCTCCGGCAGCACCGGCTACCCCTGCACCGGCCGCCGTCGCGCCTGTAGCACCTGCAGCCGCCGTGGCCGCTGCGGAGCCAGCCGCAGTACCGGCAGGCAGCGCCAAGGTCGCCATCCAGTTCACCGCCGATTGCTGGACCCAGGTCTCCGATGGCAACGGCAAGGTGCTGTTCAGCGCCGTCAAGCGCAAGGGGGACAACCTCGAGCTGACCGGCAAGCCGCCGTTCGCGGTGCGTCTGGGCTTTGCCCGTGGCGCCCAGGTCAGCTACAACGGCCAGGCCGTCGATGTTGCCCCGTTCACCAGTGGCGAGACTGCTCGCCTGAAGTTGGGACAGTAAGTCATGCACGGCGAATCTCCGATCAAACGTCGCGAATCCCGCAAAATCTGGGTCGGCAATGTGCCGGTGGGTGGTGATGCACCTATCGCGGTGCAGAGCATGACCAACACCGACACCAACGATGTCGCCGCCACCGTGGCGCAAATCCAGCGCCTGGTCGATGCCGGCGTGGATATCGTGCGGGTTTCGGTACCGGACATGGACGCGGCCGAGGCGTTTGGCAAGATCAAGCAACTGGTCAGCGTGCCGCTGGTCGCCGACATTCACTTCGACTACAAGATCGCCCTGCGCGTGGCCGAACTGGGCGTCGATTGCCTGCGTATCAACCCGGGCAACATCGGCCGCGAAGACCGTGTACGCGCCGTGGTCGACGCTGCCCGCGACCGTGGTATCCCGATCCGTATCGGCGTTAACGCCGGTTCCCTGGAAAAGGACCTGCAGAAGAAGTACGGCGAACCGACCCCGGCGGCGCTGGTCGAGTCGGCCCTGCGCCACGTCGAGCATCTGGACCGCCTGGACTTCCAGGACTTCAAGGTCAGCGTCAAGGCCTCCGACGTGTTCATGGCCGTCGAAGCCTACCGTCTGCTGGCCAAGCAGATCGTGCAGCCGCTGCACCTGGGTATCACCGAAGCCGGTGGCCTGCGTTCGGGGACGGTGAAATCCGCCGTCGGCCTCGGTATGCTGCTGGCCGAGGGCATCGGCGATACCATCCGGATCTCGCTGGCGGCCGACCCGGTCGAAGAAGTGAAGGTGGGCTACGACATCCTCAAGTCGCTGCACCTGCGTTCGCGTGGCATCAATTTCATCGCCTGCCCGAGCTGCTCGCGGCAGAACTTCGATGTGGTCAAGACCATGAACGAGCTGGAAGGGCGCCTGGAAGACCTGCTGGTGCCGCTGGACGTGGCGGTGATCGGTTGTGTGGTCAACGGCCCCGGTGAAGCCAAGGAAGCCCATGTGGGGTTGACCGGCGGCACGCCGAACCTGATCTACATCGACGGCAAGCCGGCGCAGAAACTGACCAATGACAACCTGGTCGATGAGCTGGAAAGGCTCATCCGTCAGAAAGCGGCCGAAAAGGTCGAAGCCGACGCGGCGCTGATCGCCCGTGGCTGACACACAGAATTCGTAAGGACTTTTCGTGAGCAAATCGCTGCAAGCCATCCGTGGCATGAACGACATCCTGCCAGAACAGTCGCCACTGTGGCGCTACTTCGAAGGCACCGTGGCCGGTCTGCTGGACACCTACGGGTACAGCCAGATCCGCACGCCGATCGTCGAGTTCACCGAGCTGTTCAAGCGCTCGATCGGTGAAGTGACCGACATCGTCGAAAAAGAGATGTACACCTTCGAGGACCGTAACGGCGATTCGCTGACCCTGCGTCCCGAAGGCACCGCCGCTTGCGTCCGTGCCGTGCTGGAGCATGGCATCACCGGCAACGGCCAGGTGCAAAAACTGTGGTACATCGGCCAGATGTTCCGCCACGAGCGCCCACAAAAGGGCCGCTACCGCCAGTTCCACCAGATTGGCGTGGAAGTGTTCAACCTGGACGGCCCGGACATCGATGCCGAGCTGATCATGCTGACCTGGCGCCTTTGGGGCCTGCTGGGCATCCAGGACGCGGTCAAGCTGGAGCTAAACAGCCTGGGTACCAGCGAAGCCCGCGCGCGCTACCGTGACGCGCTGGTCGAGTTCCTCTCGGCGCGCCTGGAGCAACTGGACGAAGATAGCCAGCGCCGCCTGAAGAGCAACCCGCTGCGCATCCTCGACAGCAAGGACCAGAACACCCAGGCGGTGCTGGTGGGTGCGCCGAAGCTGGAAGATTACCTGGACGAAGCCTCGCGCGTGCACTTCGAGGGCCTCAAGGCCCGCCTGGACGCCGCCGGCATTCCGTTCGTGATTAATACCAAGCTGGTGCGTGGCCTGGACTACTACAGCAAGACCGTATTCGAGTGGGTCACCGACAAGCTCGGTTCCCAGGGCACCGTGTGCGCCGGTGGCCGCTACGACGGCCTGGTCGAGCAAATGGGCGGCAAGCCGACCACTGGCGTCGGTTTCGCCATGGGTATCGAGCGCCTGATCCTGCTGCTGGAAACCCTGGGCAAGGTGCCGGCGTCCATCAGCCGCCAGATCGACGTTTACCTGTGCGCCTTCGGTGAGCAGGCCGAGCTGGCTGGCCTGCGCCTGTCCGAAACCCTGCGCGACCGCTTGCCGGGCCTGCGCCTGGCGGTGAACGCCGGCGGTGGCAGCTTCAAGAGCCAGTTCAAGAAAGCCGACAAGAGCGGGGCGCTGTTCGCCCTGATCCTCGGTGACGAGGAACTGGCCAGGCAAGAAATCGGCTTCAAGCCGCTGCGTGGCCAGGGCGAACAACAGAACATTGCCTGGGATGCTCTTGCAGAGCACCTGGAAACCGCGATCGCGCAAGCGTAACGCGGTTCAACAAGCGAATAGGCGAAAAGGAGTATTGGGGTGTCGAGTACCGATGATGATGACCTGGCAGGGGTCAAGGACTGGTGGAACCGCAACGGCAAGCCGCTGCTGACTGGCGCATTGCTGGCGGGCGTTGTGGTGTTGGGCTGGAATACCTGGCACAAATACCAGAACAACCAGTCGCAAGGTGCCTCGCAGCTGTATCAGGCGTTGCTTGAAACCAGCCTGACGCCGACTGGCCAGCCAGACGCCACCAAGGTTGCGGAACTGGCCGGCAAGCTCAAGAGCGAGTTTGGCGGTACCGCCTATGCCCAGTACGGCAGCCTGTTCGTGGCCAAGGTCGCGGTCGAGAGCGGCAAGCTCGACGACGCCGCTGCCGAGCTCAAAGGCGTGCTGGACAAGCCGGCCGACGTGACCCTGGGCGAGATTTCGCGCCAGCGTCTGGCACGCGTGCTGGCAGCCCAGAACAAGGCCGAGGATGCCCTCAAGCTGCTCGACGGCGACGCCGACAAAGCCTTCCTGGCCAGCCGTGAAGAGTTGAAGGGTGACCTGCTGGTACAGCTGGGTCGCGCCGACGACGCGCACAGCGCTTACGAAAAAGCCAAGGCTGCGCTGTCCGATGAGGCGGCGGTCGGTGGCCTGCAATTGAAGCTGGATGACCTGGCTAAAGGGGACGCGTAAGTGATCGGTTGGAAACATGCAGCAGTGCTGACCCTGGCCGTACTGGCCGCCGGTTGCAGCAGCAACAGCAAGAAGGAACTGCCCCCGGCCGAGCTGACCAAGTTCACCGAGGAAGTGGTGCTGAAGAAGCAGTGGAGCCGTTCGATCGGTGACGGCCAGGGTGAGACCTACAACACCCTGGTACCGGCTATCGAGAACGACCGCATCTACGCCTCCGACGTCAATGGCGAAGTCTTCGCCCTCGACCGCATCACCGGTGACGTGGTGTGGAAGAAGGACCTGGAGCTGCAGGTTTCCGGCGCGGTTGGCGTGGGCTACGGCCTGGTCATGCTCGGCACCCTCAAGGGTGAAGTCATCGCCCTGGACTCCAGCACCGGTGAAGAGCGTTGGCGCTCGCGCGTGACCAGCGAAGTCCTGGCCCCGCCTGCCAACAACGGTGACGTGGTCGTGGTGCAGACCCAGGACGACCGCCTGATCGGCCTGGACGCCACCACTGGCGACCGCCGCTGGATCTACGAGAACTCCCCGGCCGTGCTGACCCTGCGTGGCACCGGTGCACCGATCGCCACCAACCGCCTGGCCGTCGCCGGCCTGTCCACCGGCAAGGTGGTTGCGGTAGACATCAACAACGGTGTGCCGGTGTGGGAAAGCCGCGTGGCCATCCCTAAGGGCCGTTCCGAGCTGGACCGTGTGGTTGATATCGACGGCGGCTTGCTGCTGTCTGGTGGTACCCTGTATGTCAGCACCTACCAGGGCCGTGTAGCGGGCCTGGACCTGGAAAGCGGCCGCGAGCTGTGGCAGCGCGATGCTTCCAGCTATGTGGGTGTCGCCCAGGGCTTCGGTAACGTCTACGTCAGTGAAGCCTCAGGTACCGTGGAAGGCGTGGATGAGCGCTCTTCCAGTGCGCTGTGGAGCAACGACAGCATGGCTCGCCGCCAGTTGACCGCCCCTGAAGTGTTCAGCAGCTACGTGGCTGTGGGTGACTTTGAAGGTTACCTGCACCTGCTGAGCCAGGTGGATGGCCGCTTCGTCGGCCGTGAGCGTATCGACAGCGATGGCCTGCGCGCCCGCCCACTTGTGGTCGGCGACACCATCTATGTCTTCGGCAACAGCGGCAAGCTCGAGGCACTGACCATCCGCTGAAGCTATGCTTGAAGCCTTGGCGGGCTTCAAGCCGCGGCGTAGGACACGCCGCCCAAACTCCGGCCGCTGCCTTGCAGCGGCCTTTGCATTTTCAAGAATTCGAGAGTGGAGAGCCGATGGTTCCCGTAATTGCCCTGGTGGGCCGCCCGAACGTCGGCAAATCCACCATGTTCAACCGCCTGACCAAAACCCGCGATGCAATCGTGGGTGACCTGTCGGGCCTGACCCGTGACCGCCAGTATGGTGATGCCAGCTGGCAGGGTCGTTCGTTCATCCTGATCGACACCGGCGGTATTACCGGTGACGAAGTGGGCATGGACGAAAAAATGGCCGAGCAGTCGCTCATGGCCATCGAAGAAGCCGACTACGTGCTCTTCCTGGTCGATGCCCGCGCCGGTATGACCGCCGCCGACCAGATGATTGCCGAGCACCTGCGCAAGCGTAACAAGTCGGCGATTCTGGTCGCCAACAAGATCGACAACATCGATCCTGATGTTGCGCGCGCCGAGTTCTCGCCGATGGGCATGGGCAACGCCATTCCGGTGGCAGGCTCCCAGGGCCGTGGTATCAGCGCCCTGATGGAAGCCGTGCTTGGCCACCTGCCGCGTGATGCCGAGGAAGAAGCCCTCGACCAGGACGTCGCCGAAGGCGAGGAGGCCGTGCGCATTCCTGGCCCGAGCGAGAAGGATGGCATCAAGATCGCCATCATCGGCCGCCCGAACGTCGGCAAGTCGACCCTGGTCAACCGCATGCTCGGCGAAGAGCGTGTGGTGGTCTACGACGAGCCGGGTACTACCCGTGACAGTATCTACATCCCGTTCGAGCGTGATGGTGACAAGTACACCTTCATCGACACCGCCGGGGTGCGCAAGCGCGGCAAGATCCACGAGGAAGTCGAGAAGTTCTCGGTGGTCAAGACGCTGCAGGCGATCAAAGACGCCAACGTCGTCATCTTCGTCATGGACGCCCGTGAAGGGGTGGTCGACCACGACCTGAACCTGCTGGGCTTCGCCCTCGAAGCCGGCCGCGCCATCGTCATCGCGCTGAACAAGTGGGATGGCATGGAGCCGGGTGAGCGCGCCTACGTGAAGACCGAGCTGGAGCGCCGGTTGTTCTTCGTCGACTTCGCCGATATCCACTTCATCTCCGCCTTGCACGGCACCGGTGTGGGCAACCTGTACAAGTCGGTGCAGGCCGCGTTCACCTCGGCTGTGACCCGCTGGCCAACCAGCCGCCTGACGCAGATCCTCGAAGATGCTGTCAGCGAGCACCAGCCACCGCTGGTCAACGGCCGCCGAATCAAGCTGCGCTATGCCCACCTCGGTGGTGCCAACCCGCCGCTGATCGTGATCCACGGCAACCAGACCGAGAGCATTCCCAAGTCGTACTCGCGTTACCTGGAAAACACCTACCGCCGTGTGCTGAAGCTGGTCGGTACGCCGATCCGCATCGAGTACAAGGGTGGTGAGAACCCGTACGAGGGCAAGAAGAACACCCTCACCGACCGCCAGGTCAACAAGAAGCGCCGCTTGATGTCGCACCACAAGAAGGCCGAGAAGAAGCGCCGCGACAAGCGCTGATTCCGCGTCAGCTTCTTCGCGGACTTGCCCGCTCCCACAGGTCCTCCACAGATTTTGAATATTGTGCAGCACCTGTGGGAGCGGGTTCACCCCGAAGAGGCCCTTTGATCCAAAGCAATCCCCCTATTGTTTCAACCTTTTTCCTGACTGCTTGATCCGCTATGCTCGGACTCCACCCCGTGCCGGATACACCCCAGGAAAGAGGGCTCCATGATCCGCAGTAAACTGCCGAATGTCGGCACGACCATCTTCACCACCATGTCCCAGCTCGCCGTGCAGACTGGCGCGCTCAACCTGTCCCAGGGTTTCCCTGATTTCAACGGCCCGCAGGCCCTGCTCGATGCAGTGGGTCGGCATGTGGCTGCCGGGCACAACCAGTATTCGCCAATGACCGGTCTGCCGGCTTTGCGCCAGCAGGTGGCGGCCAAGGTGGCGCGGCTGTATGGCGCACAGGTGGATGCCGACCAGGAGGTGACCATCACCCCCGGTGCCACCGAGGCGATCTTCTGTGCCATCCAGGCAGTGGTCCACGCCGGTGACGAGGTCATTGTCTTCGACCCGTGCTACGACAGCTACGAGCCGTCGGTGGAACTGGCCGGTGGCCGCTGCGTGCATGTGCAGCTGAGCGACGGCGACTTCCGTATCGACTGGCAGAAGTTCAGCGATGCCCTGAGCCCGCGCACCCGCATGGTCATCCTCAATTCGCCGCACAACCCCAGTGGCGCGCTGATCACCCGCGAAGATCTTGAGCAGTTGGCAATGCTTGTTGCCGACCGCGATATCTACCTGGTCAGCGATGAGGTCTACGAGCACCTGGTGTACGACGGCGTCCGCCACGCCAGCGTGCTGGCCCACGCGCAGCTGTATCAACGTGCCTTTGTGGTCAGCTCGTTCGGCAAGACCTACCACGTGACTGGCTGGAAGACCGGCTATGTGATCGCGCCGCCGGCGTTGAGTGCAGAGCTGCGCAAGGTGCATCAGTACGTCAACTTCTGTGGCGTGACGCCGCTGCAGTGCGCCCTGGCCGACTTCATGGCCGAGCACCCTGAGCATATCGATGAACTGCCGGCTTTCTACCAGGCCAAGCGCGACCTGTTCTGCGGCTTGCTGGAAGGCTCACGCTTCGACTTTACCCGCACGGCGGGCACTTATTTCCAGCTGGTGGACTACTCGCAGATCCGCCCGGACCTGAACGATGTCGACATGTCGCTATGGCTCACCCGCGAGCACGGCGTGGCGAGCATCCCGGTATCGGTGTTCTACCAGCAACCCATCCCCGAGCAACGCCTGGTACGCCTGTGCTTTGCCAAACGTGAGGAGACGCTGCGTCAGGCAGCGGAACGACTATGCGCGATCTGAGCACACTGCCCAACCTGAAAGTCGCCCTGGTGCAAACGACCCTGGCCTGGCACGACCGCGAGGCCAACTATGCACACTTCGAGGTGCTGCTGGAGCAGGTGGGGGAGGTGGACCTGGTGATCCTGCCAGAAATGTTCACCACCGGCTTCTCGATGCAGTCCGAAAGCCTGGCCGAGCCGGAAAACGGCCCGACCTACAAATGGCTCAAGGCCCAGGCGAAGAAGTGCAACGCGGTGATTACCGGCAGCGTGATCATCCAGGCCGCCGATGGCAGCCACCGCAACCGCCTGTTGTGGGCCCGGCCGGACGGCGAGATATTGCACTACGACAAGCGCCACTTGTTCCGCATGGCCGGTGAGCACAAGCACTACACCCCAGGTGAACGCCAGGTGCAGTTCGAGCTCAAGGGCTGGCGGATTCGCCCGTTGATCTGCTACGACCTGCGCTTCCCGGTGTGGAGCCGTGACGCCCAGGACACCGACCTGCTGTTGTATACCGCCAACTGGCCGGCTGCGCGCCGCCAACACTGGAACCGCCTGTTGCCGGCGCGGGGCATCGAGAACCTGTGCTATGTGGCGGCAGTGAACCGGGTGGGCACGGACGGCAAGGGCTTCGCTTACTCGGGCGACAGCCAGGTGCTGGACTTCCAGGGCGAGAGCCTGCTTAGTGCTGGCGAGGCAGACGGGGTGTTTACAGCCGTGTTGAGTGCGGCGGAACTGGCGGCGTACCGGTCCAAGTTCCCGGCCAACCTGGATGCCGATACCTTCGAACTCCACTGACAGCCTGTACCGGCCCTATCGCCGGCAAGCCAGCTCCCACAGGTAGCCACTGCCCTCGGGCCCGGTGCTGTACCTGTGGGAGCTGGCTTGCCGGCGATAGGGCCAGCACCGGCTACATCAATGAATGATCAATACACATCCCGCCGATACCGCCCATCCTCGATCAACTGCTGCACAGCGGCCTCCCCAAGCATGCCGTTGAGCGCCGCATCCACCCCCGCAGCCATCCCTTGCAGGCTGCCGCAGACATACACGCAGGCGCCATCCGCCACCCAGCGCTTGAATTCCTCGGCTTGCTGCAGCAACACATCCTGCACATACACTTTCTCGGCCTGATCCCGCGAAAACGCCAGGTCCAGGCGTGCCAGGTCGCCACGCTCGAGCCAGCCTTGCAGCTCGTCACCACACAGCAGGTCATGCGCCCGATTACGCTCGCCAAACAGCAGCCAGTTGCGCTGCTCGCCAGCGTTTACCCGGGCCCGGATCAGGCTGCGCAGGCCGGCCAGGCCGGTGCCGTTACCGATCAGGATCATCGGTGCTGCCGTCTCCGGCAGGTGGAAGCCGCTGTTGCGCCGCAGGCGCAGGCTCAGCGTGCCGTTCAATGGCAGGTATTCGGTGAGCCAGCCGGAGCCCAGGCCCAGGTTGCCATCGCTATGGCGCTCCTGGCGCACGATCAGCTCCAGCGCGCCATCACTGGCGATGGAGGCGATGGAGTATTCGCGGCTGCCGATCGGCACCAGCGCGTCGACCAGCGCTTGCGGGTGCAAGCCGATCAGGTGATCACGGCGCGCCGGCAACTGGCGCCCAGCGAGGGCTTGGGCAAGTGTTTCGCCCAGGCCATTCACGTGCACCCGGGCGCTGGCGTCCAGCGCCATGCCCTTGAGGAACGCGTCGATCCGTGGCTGCCCATTGAGCGGCAGTATTTCAACCAGGTCGCCGGCTTCCCAACTGGCAGGCTCTTCAGCCAGCAGGCCAAGCAAGTACACCGGCTGGCCCTGGCTGCCCGGGTTGAGCAGTTCGCGACGCACCAGTGACCAGTTGCCAAAGCTTGGCGGCTGCCAGGCGGCCACTGGCTGGGCGCCGGTCAGTTGCGCCAGCTCCTGTTGCCACTGCTGCAGGGCGGCCTGGTCGGCGTTGTCCACCTCCACCGGGCTGAATGCACTACTGGCACCGCGTTCCCCCAGCCACGCCTGCAGGCGGCGGGCGAAGCCGCAGAAGTGCGGGTACTGGCGGTCGCCGAGCGCGAGCAGGGCATAGTTGAGGTTGTTCAGCGGCCAGGGCTGGCCGAGCACCTTGCGCTCGAAGGCGCGGGCGCTGTCGGGTGCTTCGCCATCGCCGAAGGTACTGACCACGAACAATGCGCGGCGAGCCTGGCGCAGATCGTCTTCACGCAGTTCGGCCAGCGCGCGTACCTGCACCGGCAAGCCGGCTGCCTGCAACTGGCCAGCACTTTGCCAGGCCAGTTGTTCGGCAAAGCCGCTCTGGCTGGCAAAGCCGATCAGCCAGCTGTCGTCGCTGGCGTTGCTGCTGGCAACGTTGCCACGGGCTGCGCGGACCTGGCGCTTCTTGCGGCGGCGGTCGAGGTACAGCAGCCAGCCCGTGACGAAGAACAGCGGCATGGTCAAGCTGGCGATGGTGACGATGATGCGCCCCGGCAGGCCGAAGTATTCGCCCACGTGCAGGGCGTAGACGCTCTGCAGCAGCTGGGTCTTGAAGGATTTGTCGGAGTAGCGGTCGTGTCTTTTCACCTGGCCGGTGGCCGGGTCCAGTTCCAGGGTGTTGAAGGCGCGCGGGTGATCGGCGTTGTCCAGCAGGTAGAACAGGTTGGCCGGCTGGCCGCCAACCGGTGGCAGGCGCAGGTTGTAGGCGGCAAGGCCTGGCCCTGCGGCGTTTTTGAGGTTGGCCCAGATGGCGTCATAGTCGACCACCAGCGGCGGGGCGTTCTTGTCGACCTTCTGCGGCCCGTGGCGGCCACGGCCTTCGCCGCGTTTTTGTTGCTGGCCGGCGGCTGGCGCGTCGGCCAGCAGCTTGTTCAGGCCTTCGCGGTACCACTCATAGGACCAGAACAGGCCGGTGAGGGCGAACAGAAGATAGAACAGCAGGCACCAGGTACCAGCCACGGCGTGCAGGTCCCAGTTGAAGGCACGGCCTTTCTTGGCCCAGTCGAAAGTAAGCCAGGTGCGCCAGTCCAGCGCCTTGCGCGGCCAGCGCAGGTACAGGCCGGACAGGCAGAAGAACACCAGCATCAGGGTGCAGGCGCCGGTGATCTGCCGGCCGGTGTCGCCCATGGCCAGGAAGCGGTGCAGGGTGAGCATGAGGTTGAAGAAGCCTTGCCCGGCCACTTCGCCTTTGAGTTCGCCCGTATAGGGGTCGGCATAGCGCAGCTCGCCACGGCGCTCGCCCGGAGCTGGCGTAAAGAAGATGCGTGCGGCATTGCCTTCACGCACGTCCACCCACAGCATCGACACCTTGTCGTGTTGCTGGGCCTCGACCCGTTGCACAAGCTCGGCCGGCGGCAGTACGCCCTCGGCGCGCACTTCGACCTTGAGCACATCGGCATTGAACGCGCGCAGCAGTTCTTCCTGGAACGAGTACAGGGCCCCGGTGATGCCCATCAAGGCCAGCACCAGGCCAGCGGTGATGCCAAAGAACCAGTGCAATTGGAACAGCGTCTTCTTCACCACATCGATCACCTTGTGTTGCTGCCGCAGACTGCGCGGCGTGCATTATGCCTTGATACGCAAAAGCCCCGCTCACGGGAATGAACGGGGCAGGGGTGGGCTTCTTTTAGTGGAAGCTTGTGCTGGCCTCTTCGCGGGCTTGCCCGCTCCCACAGGTACACCACAGGATGTGAAGGTGGTGGTGGCCCTGTGGGAGCGGGCGAGCCCGCGAAGAGGCCGCTACAGGAGCAGCCTTTCTAGCGGATCAGCCCAATCCCGACATCAGAAGTGCACGCTGGTGGTCAACAGTGCAGTCCGCCCGGCCGCCTGGTTGGCGAAGTGGGTGGAGAAGGCCTTGTCGTAGTACACCTCGTTGGTCAGGTTCTGCACGTTCAGTTGCAGGTCGACGTTCTTGGTCAGCTTGTAGGCGGCCATGGCGTCGTAGCGTACGTAGCTGTCGACCATTGTGGTGTTGGCCACGCTGCCATACACGTCATCCACGTAGAACGCACCGCCACCCACGGTCAGCTTTGGCGTGATCGAGTAGGTCGTCCACAGGCTGGCGCTGTTGTTCGGGGTGTTCGGCAACTGGTTGCCATCGTTGGCCTTGCCCAGCGGGCCGCCGTCGATCTGGCGTGCCTGCATGTAGGTGTAGCCGGCAAACACCTGCCACTTGTCGGTGATCTTGCCGCTGGCCGACAGTTCGATGCCTTGTACGCGGGTTTCGCCGACGTTTTCGTAGGTGGTGGTGTCCACCTGGACCCGGGCGTTTTCCTTCTCGGTGCGGAACAGCGCCGCGGTCAGCGACAGGCGCTGGTCGAGCAGGTCCCACTTGGTGCCGATTTCGTAGTTGGTGGTTTCCTCTGGCTCCATGTCGCTGGTCAGCAGGTTGCCGTTACGGTCCGGGGTGCCACCCAGCGGGTTGCCTTCTGTACCTTCGCCGAGCATCGAGCCTGGTGGTGTTGCAGACGTGGCGTAAGACACGTAGATGCTGCCGTTTTCGGCCGGTTTCCATACCAGGCCCAGCTGGCCGGTCACGAACTCGCTGACATCCTTGCCTTTGGCGGTGGTGGTGCCAGCGGCGTTGTAGGTCTTGTAGTCGGTGTCGAAGTGGTCGTAGCGCAGGCCCATGTTGACCAGCCACTCGGGGGTAAGCTCCAGCGTGTCGAACACGTACAGCGCACGGGTCTTGCTGTTGGTGGTGGTGCCGGCGTAATTGCGCGAGATGGCACCGTTCCACGGGTCATCCGGGTTCGGGTTGCTCAGTGAGGTGCAATTGTAGCCACTGGTGGCGCCGATCATGCCGGGGGTGCAGTTGGTGTTGGCGGCGCCGCCAGGCACGGTGTCTGTGTCGACGGTGTAGGACGAACGGTCGCTCTCTTCACGGCTCAGCTCGATACCGGTCGAGAAGCTGTTTTTCATGCCACCGACGTAGAACTCGCCGAACAGGTCGGTCTGGTTGGTGGTGGTGGCGGTGTTGCCGACACGGCTGTTGGCACGGCGCCAGACGCTTCCGTTGTTGACGTTGCCCTTGCTGTCGTCAGGCTGGGTCAGGATGTAGTCCTGCATGCTGTTGCCGTGACGCAGGGTGTTCTTGATGGTCAGCGCGTCGGTCAGGTCGTGCTCGATCGCGAAGGTGGCGATGTCAACACGGCTCTTGCGGAAGTCACGGCCGGTCAGGCCATAGAAGTTGTCGCTGTCGCCGCCGTCATTCGGCTTGCTCGGGTGTGCCGAGGTGCGCCCGCCGCTGCCGTTGGTCGGGATGGTGTACGGGATGCCCGAATCCGGCAGGTCGTCGCTTTCCAGGTGGTAGTAGTCGAGGTTGACGCGGGTCGGTGTGCCCAGGCCGAAGGCCAGCGACGGGGCGATACCCCAACGGTCGTAGTTGACCTTGTCGCGGCCGGCAACGTTGCTTTCGTGGGTCATCAGGTTGAGGCGGCCGGCAACGGTGTCGCTGAACTGGTAGTTGCCATCGAAGGTGTAGCGCTGGGTCTGGTCACTGCCCCAGGTCCAGGCGCCGTCCAGCGAGTTGCCCAGGTGCGCACGCTTGCTCACCAGGTTGATGGTACCGCCCGCAGCACCACGGCCACCGATGGCGGAGTTCGGGCCCTTGGCCACTTCTACCGACTCGATGGCGAAGATTTCGCGGGTTTGCGCGCCAGTGTCACGCACGCCGTCCAGGTAAGTATCGCCTTGGGCGTCGAAGCCGCGGATGAACGGGCGGTCGCCTTGCGGGTTGCCGCCTTCGCCGGCGCCGAAGGTGATGCCTGGGACCGTGCGCAGGGCGTCCTGCAGGGTCAGCGCGTTGGTGTCCTTGATCACTTGCTGCGGGATCACCGTAACTGAGCGCGGGGTGTCTACCAGCGGCGCGGTGTACTTCTGCGAGGCGGCCTTCTCGACTTTGTAATCGGTGCTGGCTTGTTCAGCCTTGCCGTTGACGCTGGTGGCGTCGAGGGTGATCGCGCTGTTGGCGGCCGGGTCGGCGGCATACACCGATGTGGCGCTAAGCGCGACGCCGATGGCGGATACGATCAGGCGTGGCGAACTCACTGCAGATGGTACGTACTGGCGCATTGCTAAGGACCTTCCCCAAGGTGTTGAGGCGGCGGATCTTAATGTAAGCAATTGTGACTAACAATTGAGAGTCGTTACCATTCGTGAAGAATTTACAATCTTTACATTTGGCCTTTACGGTTTCATCACGCTGAAACGTCTTAAGCGGCGAAAAGGCTTGTGCAGCGCAAAAGTGAATCAATATCATTGGCGCCTTTACATTTCCTAACGGTGCTGCCGCTATGCTGCTTCACATCCCAGGCCTGTTTGACGCTGACGAGCTGGCCCGTATCCGCGATGCGCTGGAGCAGGCCGACTGGGCCGATGGAAAGGTGACTGCCGGCTACCAGTCGGCCAAGGCCAAACACAACCTGCAGTTGCCCGAAGGGCACCCGTTGGCCAAGGAAATCGGCACTGCGCTGATCGACCGCCTGTGGAAAACCCCGCGTTTCATGTCTGCGGCCCTGCCGCACAAGGTGTTCCCGCCGTTGATCAACTGCTACCGCGAGGGTGGCAATTTCGGCTTTCACATCGATAACGCCCTGCGTCAGCCCAAGGGCAGCCCGGAGCGGGTGCGTACCGACCTGTCTTCGACACTGTTCCTCAGCGACCCGGACAGCTACGACGGCGGTGAGCTGGTGATTCAGGACACCTATGGTGAGCGGCAGGTGAAGCTGGCTGCCGGTGACCTGGTGCTGTACCCCGGAACCAGCCTGCACAAGGTCAACCCGGTGACCCGAGGCCAGCGTTATGCCGCGTTCTTCTGGACCCAGAGCCTGGTGCGCGAGGACAGCCAGCGGGCGCTGCTGTTCGAGATGGACAACGCCATCCAGCAACTGACCGCCGATGTACCGGAGCACCCGTCGTTGCTGCAACTGACCGGCACCTACCACAACCTGCTGCGCCGCTGGGCCGAGGTCTGACCGTGTCCTATCAGTTGCGACGTGAGGAAGTGCTGGATGTAGCCGGCTTGCAGGCCATGCTCGAGGAAAGCCCTGGCAAGGCCGCCCAGGCGATTCTGGCGGCTGCGGGCCAGGGCGCGGTCGAGGCGCAGTTGCTGCTGGGGCAGATCCTGCTGGATGGGCGTGGCATTCAGGAGGATGCCACCGTTGCCCGGCGCTGGTTCGGCATTGCTGCACAGGGCGGTAGTGCCATGGCGCACAACATGCTCGGTCGTTGCCTGGAGCATGGTTGGGGTGGTGAGCCGAGCCTGGAGCAGGCGGCCATTCATTATGCGCGTGCGGCCGACGCCGGGCTGGACTGGGGCCTGTACAACCTGGGCAACCTGCTGGCCACCGGGCGCGGGGTGCCGGCCAACCAGGCACAGGCACTGATGTGTTACGAGAAGGCTGCGCAGCTGGGGCATGCCAAGTCGATGAACCTGTATGGGCGTTACCTGGAGCAGGGTATTGCCACGGCGCCCAGCCCGGCGCGGGCGGTGCGCTGGTATCGGCGCTCGGCCGAGGCGGGGGATTTCCGTGGGATGTTCAGCCTGGGGCTGGTGCTGGTCGAGCGCGGGCAGCTGGCCGAAGCAGGGCAATGGCTGGAGCAGGCGCGGGTTGAGGGGAACATGAATTTCCTGCGCGCTGCGTTGGTAACCTTGCAGGGTGCAGGGCCGGTGTTGATGGCCTTTGCGGCGCGGTATGCCGAAGAGATCGAACGGCGCGGGGATTGAATTTGCCTGTGCTGGCCTCTTCGCGGACAAGCCCGCGAATGGGCCGGTACAGCGGAGCACACATGAAAACGGGGCCTTGCGGCCCCGTTATGCATTACAGGTAGTAAGCCTTCAGCGGCGGGAAGCCGTTGAATTCGACTGCGCTGTAGCTGGTGGTGTAGGCACCGGTCGACAGCCAGTACAGGCGGTCACCGATGGCCAGGTTCAGCGGCAGGCCGTACTTGTAGTTTTCGTACATGATGTCGGCGCTGTCGCAGGTCGGGCCGGCGATGACGACTTCTTCGGCTTCGCCTTTCTTTTCGGTCCAGATCGGGAACTTGATCGCTTCGTCCATGGTTTCGATCAGGCCGGAGAACTTGCCCACGTCGGTGTAGATCCAGCGCTCGACGGCAGTACGCGACTTGCGCGCCACCAGCACCACTTCGCTGACCAGGATACCGGCGTTGGCAATCAGCGAACGGCCTGGCTCCAGGATGATTTCCGGTAGCTCGTCACCGAAGTCTTCCTTGAGGAAGCGGATGATTTCTTCGGCGTAGGTTTCCAGGCTGTTGGTACGGGTGATGTAATTGGCCGGGAAGCCGCCACCCATGTTGATCAGCTTCAGCTCGATGCCGTCTTCTTCCTTGAGGCGCTCGAAGATCACTTTGACCTTGGCGATGGCGGCGTCCCACACGCTGATGTCGCGCTGCTGCGAGCCCACGTGGAAGGAGATGCCGTAAGGCACCAGGCCCAGGTCACGGGCGAGGATCAGCAGGTCCATGGCCATGTCGGTCTGGCAGCCAAATTTACGGGACAGCGGCCAGTCGGCAGTGGTGGAGCCTTCAGTCAGGATACGCACGTACACTTTCGAACCCGGTGCGGCCTTGGCAATGTTGCGCAGGTCGGCTTCCGAGTCGGTGGCATACAGGCGCACGCCCTTCTCGTAGAAGTAGCGGATGTCCTTGGACTTCTTGATGGTGTTGCCGTAGCTGATGCGGTCGGCGCTCACACCGCGGTCCATCACCTTGTCCAGTTCGTAGATCGAGGCGATGTCGAAGCTCGAACCTTTCTCTTTGAGCAGGTCGATGATTTCGACGGCCGGGTTGGCCTTGACCGCGTAGTAGACCTTGGCGAATTCGAAACCGGCGCGCAGGTCGTCATAGGCCTGGCTGATCATCTGGGTATCGATGAGTACGAACGGGGTTTCCTGCTTGTCGGCGAACGCCTTCATTTTCTGGAAGGTGTCACGCGCGAAATAGTCTTCGACCTGGATCGACATGCTCAGGGACTCCATGGGCAAACTGAAAATTTAAGTGGCTGCAAACTGAACGTCCTCCGTATCCCCACTTTGGTTCGCCTACTCAGTACTTGAGCCGGATGGATCGTTTCCAGCATGGACGTTCGGCGCGCACTTTAGGGCGTGAAGAATGCAGAATCAACAGGCAATCCGGGCGTGATCGACGTGGATCGACGACCAGCCATTTGAATAACCGACTCGTGTGACCGGCTGATGTTCCCCGCGATGTTTCAAGCGTTAAATATTGTGGAATGGACCGTGTTGGCCCTTTCGCGGGTGAACCCGCTCCTACAGGGATTGCGCTACTTCTTCAGGCGCGGGCTTACCCGCGAAAGCGCCCTGGGTGTTCATATTTATGGCCACATTTTCCTGGTACCCCCGTACAGGAAATCCCCTGTAAATTTTTTGTTACCGACTGGCGGATTTGCTGGTTTTGATGAGAAACATTACTATTCGCACCCTTATCCGCCTCCCTGATGACCCAGACCGTGTCCGGACACAAAGGCTTCCTCGACCATTACCACGAGCTGATCGGCACCTGGACGCGCAAACTGCGCAGTCGTCAGCAGGCCGAGGACCTCACCCACGATGCCTTTGTCCGGGTACTGGAAAACCCGCGCGAGCAGGTTGAGCAGCCGCGCGCCTACCTGCACCAGACCGCCCGCAACCTTGCCGTGGATGGCTTGCGCCGCGAAGACCGCCGCCAGGCCCTGGCGCTGGAAGCCTTCGACGAGGGCACTACCAGCGGCAATGACCCGGAGGCCTATGTGCATGCGCTGGAGTTGGCCGACAGCGTCGAGCGGGCGCTGGCCGAGCTGCCGCTCAACTGCCGGCAGGTGTTCATCTGGCAGAAGCTCGAAGGCCTGACCCAAGCCGAGATCGCCGAGCGCATGGGGTTGAGCAAGAACATGGTCGAAAAGTATATGATCCGCACGCTCCGGCATTTGCGTGAGCACCTGGATGTGTCGGCATGAAGAGTCAGGAGACCTTTTCGATGAAACAGCACGGTACCGATACCGTCCGCGAGCAGGCGGCCGCATGGTTTGCCCGTGTGCAGGATGCGCCTCGGGATACCGGGCTGCAGAAACAGCTACGCGCCTGGTTGGCCAGCGACGAGCGCCACCGGGAGGAGTACCAGCACCTGTGCCGCGTGTGGCAGGCCGCCGACTTCATTCCACGCCAGCGCCTTGAAGCGTTGCGCCAACCGGACCCGGTGCAACAGTTGCCACGTCGGCGTTTCGTGCGTCAGGCACTGGCGGCCAGTGTGGCGGTGGTGGCATTGGGCCTGGGCTGGGGCGGCTGGCACTATCAGCAACTGAATCACCAAGCCAGCTTGCAGACCGCCTTCAACGAACGCCGCCAGGTCGAACTGCCGGATGGCTCCTTGCTCGATCTCAATGGCAGCACACAGCTGCAGGTCGACTTCAGCGCCGGCCAGCGGCATATCCGCCTGAGTGCCGGCGAGGTGATGTTCAGTGTTGCCCACGACAGTGCCCGGCCGTTTGTGGTGGACACCGCCCAGGGCAGCGTGACGGTAACGGGTACCCGCTTTGACGTGCGTCAGGACCCTGCCAGCACCCGGGTGGCGGTGGAGCAGGGTTCGGTGCGTGTGCAGGGCAAGGGCGACGCGCTGGCGCAGCTTACGGCCGGCCAGGGTTCGCATATAGATGCACAGGGCGGGGTGACCGCCCCCTATGCCGTCAACACCGCTGCAGTTACCGCCTGGCGCCAGGGCAAGCTGGTGTTCGACAACGCCACCCTCGCCGAGGTGGTGGCCGAAGCCTCGCGCTATCGTAGCCAACCGCTGCGGGTCGCCCCCGGTAAAGTCGCCCAGATGCGCCTTTCGAGCACCTTCAGCACCGACGACACCGACGCACTGTTGCGGGCCTTGCCGAGCATCCTGCCGGTGGCCATCAAGGCCCATGATGACGGCTCTCGCGAAATAATTGCGAAATAGATTCAGGTTTTTTCTCGCTCGTTCGTCTTCCTCGCCAGCTGCAACTGCCAAGCATTCCCATTTGCACGCGGTTGGCGTTTATTCCGCATTCCAGGATGTTTCGACGACGTGAACAACAACAAACCCTTCCCACGCTTCCGCGCCCTGGCGCTGGCCCTGGCGGTCAGCGCCGTGACCGTCAACAGCCAGGCTGCTGAGGCGGGCAACACCATCCAGATCCAGGCCCAACCGCTGGCTTCGGCGCTGAATCAGCTGGGTCAGCAAACCAACCTGCAGCTGTTCTTCAGCCCCGAACTGGTGGCTGGCAAACAGGCCCCGGCGGTGTCCGGCAACCTGGCGCCGGTGCAGGCCTTGCAACAGTTGCTGCAAGGCAGCGGGCTGACCTTCGAGATGTCCCAGGACACCGTGGTGGTAAAGCCACTGCCGACTACCCTCGACCTGGGCAGCGGCAGCCTGGAGCTGGCGCCCACCGACATCAAGGTGGTCGGTGACTGGTTGGGCGATGCCCAGCAGAGCGTGGTGCAGAACCACCCCGGCGCGCGCACCGTGGTGCGCCGCGAGGCGATGGTGGAGAAGGGCGCGATGAACGTGCGCGACGTCCTGCGCGGCATCCCGGGTGTGCAGGTGCAGGACTCCAACGGCACCGGCGGCAGCGACCTGTCGCTGAACGTGGGCGTGCGCGGCCTCACCTCGCGCCTGTCGCCGCGCTCCACCGTACTGATCGACGGCATACCGGCGGCCTTCGCCCCATATGGCCAGCCACAGCTGTCGATGGCGCCGATTTCCTCGGGCAACCTCGACAGCATCGACGTGGTGCGTGGGGCCGGCTCGGTGCGCTATGGCCCGCAGAACGTCGGTGGGGTGATCAACTTCGTCACCCGGGCGATTCCGGAAAAGGCTTCGGCGGAACTGTCCACCACCCTGGAAACCTCCCAGCACGGCGGCTGGAAGCACACCGAGTCGGCCTTTGTCGGTGGCACGGCGGACAACGGCATGGGTGTGGCGCTGCTGTACACCGGGGTGAACGGCAACGGTTACCGTGAAAGCAACAATGGCAACGACATCTACGACGTTATCCTCAAGACCCACTGGGCGCCCACCGACGTCGATGAGTTCTGGCTCAACTTCCATTATTACGATGGCCGTGCCGACATGCCCGGTGGCCTGACCCAGGCCCAGTACGACAGCAACCCCTACCAGTCGCTGCGCGACTACGACTACTTCGCCGGTCGGCGCAAGGATGTGTCGTTCAAGTGGCAACGCCAGCTCGACGATGCCACCCAGTTCGAAGTGCTGACCTACTACACCGACAGCTTTCGCGGCAGCGCCATCGCCTCGCGTGACATGAAGACCCTGTCCTCGTACCCGCGCAACTACCACACTTTCGCCATCGAGCCACGGGTGTCGCGCATCTTCTTTGCCGGCCCTACTACCCAGGAAGTCAGCGTGGGCTATCGCTACCTGAAGGAAGCGATGCGCGAACAGTCGACCCGCCTGGCGCTGATCGACAACGTGCCGACCGTGACCCCGACCTCTGACGGCCACGTGTTCCAGGACCGTAGCGGCGGTACCGAGGCCAGCGCCTACTACATCGACGACAAGATCGATGTGGGCCACTGGACCATCACGCCCGGCATCCGCTTCGAGCACATCAATACCGACTGGCGCGACCGGCCGGTGCTGGATGCCAACAACCGCCCGGTGGCGGAGAAGAAGCGCAGCATCACCAGTAACGAGCCGCTGCCGGCGCTGAGCGTGATGTACCACATCTCCGACGCGTGGAAAGTATTCGCCAACTACGAAACCTCGTTCGGCAGCCTGCAGTACTTCCAGCTGGGCCAAGGCGGTACCGGCAACAGCACGGCCAATGGCCTGGAGCCGGAAAAGGCCAAGACCTACGAAATCGGCACGCGTTATGACGATGGCGGCTTTGCTGGTGAGCTGACCGCGTTCTACATCGACTTTGATGACGAACTGCAATACATCAGCAACGACGTAGGCTGGACCAACCTTGGCGCGACCAAACACCAGGGTATCGAGGCTTCGGTGCGCTATGACCTGGCCGGGCTGGACCCGCGCCTGGAAGGGCTTACGTTGAATGGTGGTTACACCTTTACCCGCGCCACCTATGAAGGTGAAATCCCGGGCTTCAAGGGCCGTGACCTGCCGTTCTATTCACGTCAGGTGGCCACCGCCGGCGTGCGTTACGCGGTCAACCGCTGGACCTGGAACCTGGACGCCTACGCCCAATCCAAGCAGCGCGCGCCGGGGACCGGGATCAATGCTGATGGCAGCTTCAACGGCGACTACATCACCGAGCCGAGTGCGGATGGGCAGTATGGTGATATTCCGGGTTATGTGACCTGGCATGCCCGAGGCGGGTATGAGTTCGGGCCCGGGATGTCCAACCTGAAGCTGGCGGCGGGGGTGAAGAACCTGTTCGACAAGCAGTACTTCAACCGCTCCAGCGACAACAACGCCGGCATTTATGTGGGTGAGCC
Source organism: Pseudomonas sp. BP01 (assembly GCF_022760795.1). Taxonomy (NCBI): domain Bacteria; kingdom Pseudomonadati; phylum Pseudomonadota; class Gammaproteobacteria; order Pseudomonadales; family Pseudomonadaceae; genus Pseudomonas; species Pseudomonas sp. BP01. The sequence goes on along the minus strand of NZ_JAFBKA010000031.1, from coordinate 5,767 downwards.
GCGGACCTTTTATGTGCAGGCCAGCGTAGGGTTCTGACTGGAGATTGCCGGGGCCGCTTTGCGGCCCTTTCGCCGGCAAGCCAGCTCCCACAGGTACAGCGCATGTCTTGAGGTTCTCGCTATACCTGTGGGAGCTGGCTTGCCGGCGATGGGGCGCGAAGCGCCCCCGGCTTTCTAGGACACCACCGCTTCGGCTGGCGAGACGATGCTGGTCTTGGCCCCGCGCGATCTGCCCGAACTCAGGTACGCCGCAATCGACTCCTGCGTCACCTCGCCCAGGAATACCTGCTCGGCATCCAGCACCGGCAGCCACGCCCGGTTGAACTCGTACATGCGCGACAGCAGGATGCGCAAATGCTCATCGTGCGACGCCGTGGCATTGAACGGCCGCAGGAAGTCGCCACAGGTACCTTGCTGGCGGTGCATGTCGCGCCGGCGCACATAACCCAGTGCCTTGTTCTGTGCATCGGTCACCACCACGTAGCGGCGGTCGTGCTCATCCAGCAGCTCCAGTGCATCGCTCACGGGCGTTTCCGGGCTCACCGACGGCGCGTTGTCCGCCGCGTCCTCGGCACGCACCAGCAGCAGGCGCTTGAGAGTGCTGTCCTGGCCAACGAAGTTGCTGACAAAGTCATCCGCCGGGTGCGCCAGCAGCGTGTCCGGGTGGTCCAGCTGCAACAGTTTGCCGGCGCGGAAGATGGCAATCTTGTCGCCCAGCTTGATGGCTTCGTCGATGTCGTGGCTGACCATGATCACGGTCTTGTTCAGCGCCCGCTGCATCTCGAAGAACTCGTTCTGGATCATCTCGCGGTTGATCGGGTCGACTGCGCCGAATGGCTCGTCCATCAGCAATACCGGTGCTTCGGCGGCAAGCGCGCGGATCACGCCGATTCGCTGCTGCTGGCCACCGGACAGCTCGCGCGGGTAGCGCTGCAGGTATTGCTTGGGTTCGAGCTTGATCATGTGCATCAGCTCGCGAGCACGCTCGTGGCACTTTTGCTTGTCCCAGCCGAGCAGGCGCGGGACCACGGTGATGTTCTCCTCGATGGTCATGTTGGGGAACAGACCGATCTGCTGGATCACGTAGCCGATGCGGCGGCGCAGGGTGACTTCGTCCAGCCCCGTGGTGTCCTCGCCATTGATGAACACCTGGCCCGAGGTAGGCGTGATCAGGCGGTTGATCATTTTCAGCGTGGTGCTCTTGCCGCAGCCCGAGGGGCCGAGGAACACGCAGATTTCCCCTTCGTTGACAGTAAGGTTTACCGCGTCGACGGCTTTGACGTCCTTGCCGTTGACGTTGAAGGTTTTGCTGAGGTTCTTCAGTTCGATCATGAGCGCAGTCCTTCTGGAGTCAGGGCACGTTGCAGGGTTTGCAGCAGCAGGTCGGCGATGATCGCCAGCAGGCTGACCAGTACGGCGCCGACCAGCAGCATCGACATGTCGCTGCGGCTGATGGATGTAAGAATGAGCACGCCCAGGCCGCCGGCGCCGATGGTGGCGGCAATGGTCATGACGCCGATGTTCATCACCACTGCAGTGCGCACACCGGCGAGGATCACCGGTACTGCGATGGGCAGCTCGACCATGCGCAGGCGCTGGCCGAAGGTCATGCCGATGCCGCGCGCAGCTTCACGGATGCCGGGCTCTACGTTGGTCAGGGCGAGGTAGGTGTTGCGCAGGATCGGCAGCAGCGAATAGAGGAACACCGCAGTGATCGCTGGCAATGGCCCCAGCCCCTGGCCGAACTTGGAATAGAACGGCAGCAGCAGGCCGAACAGGGCAATCGACGGAATGGTCAGCAGCACCGTGGCGCTGGCTTGCAGCGGCCCGGCAACGGCCGGGAAGCGGGTCATGAGGATGCCCAGCGGCACGCCGACGAGAATGGCCAGGCTCACCGCAACGCCCACCAGCATGATGTGCTGCCAGGTCAGTTGCAGCACCTGGGCCCAGTCCAGGTGGCTGAAGGTATCGATCAGGTTCATGGCTGGCCCTCGCTGTTCAGTGGGTGCTCGCGCAGGAAGGTGGCGGCCACGGCGGTCGGGTTCTGGTGCTCGACGTCGACCTTGGCGTTGAGCTGGCGCATGGTTTCGTCATCCAGCTGCTCGGCCAGTGGCTTGAGCAGTGCGGCCAGTTGCGGGTTGGCGTCGAGCACGGCTTTGCGCACCACGGGCGCTGCGGTGTAGTCGGGGAAGTAGTGCTTGTCGTCTTCCAGCAGCTTGAGGTTGAACGCACTCAGGCGGCCGTCGGTGGTGTACACCAAACCGGCGAATACCTGGTTGTTGCGCATGGCGGTGTACACCAGGCCACCGTCCATCTGGCGGATGTTGCGCCGGTCCAGCGGCAGGCCGTACATCTCGCGCAGACCAACGAGGCCGTCGGGGCGGTTGGCGAACTCGGTGTCCAGCGCCACCAGGTGGTTGTGCTGGCTTTCGTCACGCAGTACCTGGTTGAGGTCGCTGATGGTGTTGACCTGCGGGTAGGCCTCGGCCACTTGCTTGGGCAGCCCCAGCGCGTAGGTGTTGCTGAACTTCGACGGGGTCAGCCAGATCAGGCCCTTCTTTGCATCCAGCTCTTTGACCCGGGCGAAGGTGGCTTGGGCACTGGGCAAGCGCTCGTCGATGTGGTTGTACGACACCAGCGAAACCCCGGTGTATTCCCACATCAGGTCAAGCTGGCCGGTCTCCTGGGCCTGGCGCGCGATGTTGCTGCCAAGGCCGGTGGTGACGCGCACGTCAAAGCCGTTGGCACGCAGGTATTGCGCAGTGATTTCGGCGAGCACGGTCTGCTCGGTGAACACCCGCGCGCCAATGCGCACCAGTGGTTTTTCCACAGCCTGGGCAAATCCTGCGAACAGCAGGGCCGCGCCCAGCAGCAAGGCGAATCTCTTGTTCATACGTTCCCTATCCTTATTGGGCCAGGCCACGTTCCAGCCAGCGCTTGCTGGAGAAACTCACCGCCGCGTCCAGCACCAGTGCCAGCAGTGCGGTGCAGGCGGCACCCAGCAGCAGCTGTGGCTGGTTGTTCAGGGCGATGCCGGGGAAGATCAGGCTGCCCAAGCTGTTGGCGCCGATCAGGAATGCCAGTGGCGCGGTGCCGACGTTCAACGCCAGGGCCACGCGTACACCACCGACGATGATCGGCACGGCATTTGGTAGCTCCACCTGCCAGAGTTGCTGGCGCGGGGTCATGCCGATGCCGCTGGCGGCTTCCTTGAGCGAGGCGGGGACGTTTTTCAGGCCCTCGTAGGTGTTGCGCACGATGGGCAGGAGGGAGGCGAGGAACAGCGCGAAGATCGCAGGCCCGGCGCCGATGCCCAGGATACTGAGCGCGATGGCCAGAACGGCCAGGGGAGGGATGGTGTTGCCAACGTTGAAAAACTGCATGAAGCGCTCGGCTTTGTCGACCCGGTGCGGTCGACTGAGGGCAATGCCAGCCGGGATGCCCACGGCCAACGCCGCCGCCATCGAAGCCAGCACCAGAACCAGGTGCGCTTGCAGGTAGAACCCAAGATCGTCGCGGTAACGCGCGATCGTGTCGATGCCGATCCAGTGGACCAGCAGGGCCAGGATGACGAGCACGGTGGCGCATCCCAACAGCCCTTTTCCGTAGCGTTTAGCCACAGGCGGACTCCTTGTGTTGTCGGCGAGCACACTTCTTTTTTGCCGGCCAGTCCTGGCGGCGGTTGGTGTGTTCGCGAGTAGCAGCGTGACGCACGCCGTAGGCTGCGATCAGGCCATGAGCCGAACCCCGTCGGGCCCGAAAATGCTGATGAAACCAGTCCCCAACCGAAGCGGGTTGCAGGGGAATGGACGTCTCCGAGGGCGTAAAGGTTCCCATCTGGGGCGGCATTTGGCCAGTGTTAATCACTGGTTGGGTAGAAATTTGGCGAGAGAAAACAGCGACTTAATGGGCTGAAGGCGTTGAAATAACTGGCCTGTGGCCATTTTTCCTGAAATAACGAGTTATTGAGGATTAATGGAGTCAATCCGGGGCTCTGCGCGGACCCGTGAGGTTGCCGATGACTTGGGCTTTGGTCGAGTGCCTCACTTCAGGTATGATATCGCCCCTTTTTGAATCCCCCAGTCAGGCGATTTCCCATGACCAACCAGGCCGCCGAAGTCGCGAAGCGCCGCACTTTCGCAATCATTTCCCACCCCGACGCCGGTAAGACCACCATCACCGAGAAGCTGCTGCTGATGGGCAAGGCCATTGCCGTCGCCGGTACCGTGAAGTCGCGCAAGTCCGACCGCCACGCCACCTCCGACTGGATGGAAATGGAGAAGCAGCGCGGCATCTCCATCACCACCTCGGTGATGCAGTTCCCGTACCGCGAGCACATGATCAACCTGCTCGACACCCCAGGCCACGAAGACTTCTCGGAAGACACCTACCGCACCCTGACCGCGGTGGACTCGGCGCTGATGGTGCTCGATGGCGGTAAAGGTGTAGAGCCGCGTACCATCGCCCTGATGGACGTGTGCCGCCTGCGTGATACGCCGATTGTCAGCTTCATCAACAAACTCGACCGTGACATCCGCGACCCGATCGAACTGCTCGACGAGATCGAAGCCGTTCTGAAGATCAAGGCTGCGCCGATCACCTGGCCGATTGGTTGCTACCGCGACTTCAAGGGCGTGTACCACCTGCGCGGTGACTACATCATTGTCTATACCCCGGGCCACGGCCATGAGCGTACCGAGGTGAAGATCATCGAGAAGCTGGACTCCGATGAAGCCCGTGCGCACCTGGGTGACGAATATGATCGCTTCCTCGAACAGCTTGAGCTGGTACAGGGTGCATGCCACGAGTTCGATCAGGACGAGTTCATCAATGGCCAACTGACGCCGGTGTTCTTCGGTACCGCACTGGGCAACTTCGGTGTCGACCATGTGCTCGATGCCGTTGTCGACTGGGCGCCGCGTCCGCTGGCCCGTGTCGCCCACGAGCGTACCGTGGAGCCGGTGGAGGAAAAGTTCACAGGCTTCGTGTTCAAGATCCAGGCGAACATGGACCCGAAACACCGCGACCGTATCGCCTTCATGCGTATCTGCTCGGGCAAGTACGAGAAGGGCATGAAGATGCGCCACGTGCGTACCGGCAAGGACCTGCGCATCGGTGACGCGCTGACCTTCTTCTCGTCCGAGCGCGAACAGCTGGACGAGGCCTTTGCCGGCGACATCATCGGCCTGCACAACCACGGCACCATCCAGATTGGCGACACCTTCACCGAAGGCGAGGCGCTGGGCTTCACGGGTATTCCGCACTTCGCCCCTGAGCTGTTCCGCCGCGTGCGCCTGAAGGACCCGCTCAAGTCCAAGCAACTGCGCCAGGGCCTGCAGCAGCTGGCCGAAGAGGGCGCGACCCAGGTGTTCTTCCCCGAGCGCAGCAACGACATCATCCTCGGGGCGGTCGGTGTGCTGCAGTTCGATGTGGTCGCCAGCCGCCTGAAGGAAGAGTACAAGGTCGAATGCGCCTACGAGCCGATCACCGTGTGGTCGGCGCGCTGGATCAGCTGCGATGACAAGAAGAAGCTCGAGGAATTCCAGACCAAGGCCATGGAGAACCTGGCCATCGACGGTGGCGGGCACCTGACCTACCTGGCGCCGACCCGGGTCAACCTGGCGCTGATGGAAGAGCGCTGGCCGGACGTCAAGTTCCGCGCGACCCGCGAACACCACTGATTTCAAGAGCTGGCTGCTGACCCTGTGGGAGCGGGTTCACCCGCGAATGCGATGTTGAATTTACCGACGCATTCGCGGGTGAACCC
>NZ_JAFBKA010000030.1:0-74278 GCF_022760795.1 Pseudomonas sp. BP01 | reverse complement strand
CGGCTGGCCCGGTAGGGCCAGCCGCCTTTTGCTTTGTTAGGGTTCGTGTGCGCGGGACAGAGATCGTAGCCAGCACTGGTGTGTGTGCGCACACCCGCGTGGGAGAGTGATCCGCACGGTATCGGCGTGAAGTCCCTGTAGGCATCAGCTGAACCAGCTGTGACCACGTATGAGAGAGTGAACCCTTTCGCCACCGTGTGCCCCGCGCGCCCTTTATCCTGCGAGGATTCATCATGGCGCGCAAGCCTTCCAAGCAACGCTTTACCGTCGTTCATCCCGATTGCGCTGCGATCGACGTAGGTGGCCGAGAGCATTTTGTCGCGGTCGACCCTCGACACGACAACGCAGTCCAGTCCTTCACGTCCTTTACCGACGACTTGTACAAGTTGGCCGATTGGCTCGAAAGTCTGGCGATCAAGGTCGTAGCCATGGAGTCCACTGGCGTTTACTGGATCCCCATTTACGAGATTCTCAGCGAGCGCGGTTTCGAGGTTTACCTCGTCAATGCTCGGGCGACACGACAGATCACCGGGCGCAAATCCGATGTTCTGGACTGCCAATGGATCTGGCAACTGATGACTCATGGACTGCTCAGAGGCGCATTCCGCCCCGATGATCTGACCTGCTGTGTCCGCTCACTGGTCAGGCAGCGGGCCTCCAAAGTGAAAGACCAGGCGCAGACCCTGAACCGGATGCAGAAGGCCATGAGCCAAATGAACATCCAGCTGGCCAATGTCATCAGTGACATTTCCGGCGTAACTGGCATGAGGATTTTGCGAGCCATCTGCGCAGGGGAACGGGACCCAGTGCAACTGGCTGAACTGACCGACCGCCGCATCAAGGCAGGCAAGGAGGCTGTCGCTCGGAGTCTTCATGGCAATTGGCGGCGCGAGCATTTGCATGCGCTAACTCAGGAATTGGCTGCCTATGACTTCCTTGAGCAGCAAATTGCTGATTGTGACGACGCCATAAAAACCGCGTTAGAGCAGCTGCCAGTGCTGCAAACCAAGCCAGAGCCATCCAATAAGCCTTTACGAAGCCCACACCGAAGCGGCGCCCAGCAGACTGAATTGCATCAGACATTGTGGAAGGTTCTTGGCGTGGACCTAACCGCAATTCCGACCATTGGGGTGGACACTGCGTTAGTGCTGGCAGGGGAGATCGGTACAGATCTATCACGCTTCCCGTCCTCACAGCACTTCTGCTCTTGGTTGGGACTGGCTCCCCCTACCCGAATCTCCGGCGGTCATCGACTGGCAGGTGGCGGGCCCAAAATAGTCAATCGAGCAGCTCAAGCACTCAAACAGGCCGCATCCAATGCTCGTAACGACAAGGGTTTCATTGGCGCATCGCACCGAGCCAGGCTGACTCGAATGGATACCAGCTGCGCCATCAAAGCCACTGCGCATCAGTTGGCACGTCTGGTGTACAACCTGTTAACCAAGAAGCAGGCTTATGTTGAACAAGGTCTTGAGGAGTTCGAAAGCAGAAGCCAGGACCGGCAGGTCCGGGCTTTGCTTCGCAAAGCCCGGAAACTGGGGTATCAACTCGTGGCTGCCTGAAGGTTGAAAATCAATGGGTTGCATTTTGTTTGATGAGAGCGGGTTCACCCGCGAAGAGGGCGGTACAGGCAGCATCAATTCATGGGCTGTGGCTCAATCCCTTTCCGCAACGACTCAAGCAACCTTCTGCCGTTTCGAGCGCATTCAGGTTGCTCCGGAACAGGCTTTTGCCGGTGTCATCTGTTCACGCAGGAAGTGGTGAGCAGGACGTGCCCCCCACGCTATCACCCTTTTTGGGAAATCTCCTACATGAAAGAGCGGAAGGCGTAACGGCGCTAAACGGGCACGCCAAGAGCAAACTGAGCACCCGGAAATTTTTCAGGAGTGACTCCATGCGCAGCGTCAACGCTAGCTTGAAAAGTGTAAGGTGCGACCTTACACTCAAGCATCAATGATAAGAAGTTTCAGGCACAAAGGCCTGAGGCTGCTCCATCAGCAACGTGACACGTCTGGAGTGCGTGCAGATCATGTGAATCGCTTGCGGCGTTTACTGGCTTCTCTTGAAGTTGCACAAACCGCAGCAGACATGAACCGGCCGGGTTACCGTCTTCATCCTCTGCACGGAAAGCTGGAAAGCTATTGGGCAGTAAATGTCTCGGGTAACTGGCGAGTGGTGTTCCGCTTCGTGGGTACCGATGTGGAGCTTGTTGACTATCTGGATTACCACTAGGAGGCTTGAGTCATGCCTATGTTCGATCCTCCCCATCCTGGGGAGTCTTTGCGCGAAGATGTGTTGCCCGCAGTTGGCATGAACGTTTCTGAGTTAGCTCGCCACCTCGGCTATTCGCGGGGGCAATTGTCCACCGTACTCAATGGGCGCGCCGCCATTTCTGCCGATCTTGCTTATCGGCTTGAGCTGGCAGGCCTTGGGCCTGCCCGGCAATACCTTGCCGAACAGGCAGCTTACGATCTTTGGCAAGCCGCTCAGCGTGAGCATCCTCAAATAGAGCGGTTGGTGTTCGCCTGACCACTCAATCCGCATCCGAATCAAACAACCGCTCCAGCTCCACCCGCGCCTCCTTGGCCGTCTGCATCACCTTGGCCCGGTCATCGCGTACCTGCCCCTGGGCCACCAGCACTTCTTCGTCATGCTGGGTAAATCGCGCGATACGGTCCGCGGCCTGTTCATCGCTCAAGCCCAACCCCACCAGTGCCCGACGGGTCATCTCCAGGCTGGAGTAGAACGTCTCGCGAATCGGCTCGGCGCCTGCATCCAGTAACTTGTGCACATGCTGGCGGTTACGTGCCCGGGCCAGCACTTTCAGGTGTGGGTACAGGCGTTTCACCCGTTCAGCGGTATGAATGGCAGCTTCTGGGTCATCGATGGTGATGATGAAGTATTCCGCTTCACCCACCTTGGCGGCGTGCAGCACCTCGGGGCGCAGCGGGTCGCCGTAGAACACCGGCACCTGTTCGAACATGCGGGTCATCTCGATGGCGTCCACCGAGGTTTCCAAGGCTATGAACGGGATCTTCTGCGCCCGCAGGATGCGCGCGACGATCTGGCCCATGCGGCCCATGCCGACGATCACCACCCGCGGTGTATCCGTCTGGATCTGCTTGTACTGCTCGGGCACTTCACGCGCCGGTTGCGGGCGTTTGAGGGCGCGGGCGCAACCTAGCATCAGCAGCGGGGTGATGGCCATGGACAGGGTAATGGTCATCAGCAGCAGGTCGTAGGTCTGGGTGTCGAACAGGCCTTGGTCCTTGCCCAGCTTGAACACCACGAAGGCGAACTCGCCACCCGCCGCCAGCACCATGCCCAGGCGCAGGGCGCTGGCGCTGTTCAGGCCACCGACCAGGCGCCCGACACCTATCAGCAGCACCAGCTTTACCGCCACCAGCAGCAGGGTCAGGCCCAGTACCACCAGCGGCATGTCCAGCAGCAGGCGCAGGTTGGCGCCCATGCCCACGCTGATGAAGAACAGCCCCAGCAGCAGGCCCTTGAACGGCTCGATCTGCGATTCCAGCTCGTGGCGGTATTCCGAGTCGGCCAGCAGCAGGCCGGCGAGGAAGGCGCCAAGGGCCATGGAGATGCCGGCTTCTTCCATCAGCCAGGCTGTGCCGATCACCACCAGTAGCGCGGTGGCGGTGGACACTTCCGGCAGGCCGGTGCGGGCCACGGTGCGGAACACCGGGCGCAGCAGGTAGCGGCCACCGACGATCACCACGGCGATGCTGGCGAATACCTTCAGGCCGTGTTGCAGGCTGTCGCCGTGGCTGGCGTCCGGCCCACTGGCGGCCAGTAGCGGTACCAGGGCAATCAGCGGGATCGCAGCGATGTCCTGGAACAGCAGGATGGCGAACGCCAGGCGGCCGTGCGGGGCGTTGAGCTGCTTGCTCTCGGCCAGGCTCTGCAGGCCAAGGGCGGTGGACGACAGCGCCAGGCCCAGGCCGAGCACGATGGCTGCCGGCAGTGTCTGGCTGAAGCCGAACAGGGCAATGGCGCCGATCAGCGCGCCGGTCAGCAGTACCTGGGCGGTACCGACACCGAACACCGACTTGCGCATCAGCCACAGGCGCTTGGGCGACAGCTCCAGACCAATGATGAACAGCAGCAGGACCACGCCCAGCTCGGAGATATGCGCCACGCTTTCGGTGTCGCGGATCAGGCCAAGTGCTTGCGGGCCGATGGCCACACCGGCCAGCAGGTAGCCGAGCACGGCGCCCAATTGCAGGCGCTTGGCCAGGGGGACGGCGACGACTGCGGCAAGCAGAAAGATCACCGCAGTTTGCAGAAGGCTGCCTTCGTGTGGCATTGGCTCTTACTCCATGAGCTGCCGGGGCAGCGTTTGAACAGTTTGGCCGACGATTCTGAGGGGTGAGGCGGCGTCAGACAATCAGCTGCCCGGGAGAAACATTGTCCCGTAAAAAAGGACAGTTGCCGCAGGGCGCTGTCAATTGCAGGTTCTGCTGGTGGGGCTGAAATTTCCAGGGCCGCGTTGCAGCCCCGGCAATCTAACTGTTCCCCGGCCGATACTGCAGGGCCTCGGCCAGGTGCGGTCGGCCAATCGCCTCGCAACCCTCCAGGTCCGCCAGTGTCCGCGCCACCTTCAATAACCGGTGCGCCGCCCGCAACGACAGGGTCAACCGCTCGCAGGCCCCCTCCAGCCATGCCTGGTCCACCGCCGCCAATCCGCAATGGCGCCGCAACCCTTCGAGGTCGAGAAACGCATTCACACACCCTTGGCGACGCTGCTGTACCTCCCGCGCCTGCGCCACCCTGGCGGCCACATCGGCACTGGCTTCACCACAGGGCTGGTTGTTCAGCGTGGTGCTCTCGCGGGCCACGGTCAGGTGCAGGTCGATGCGGTCCAGCAGCGGCCCGGACAGCTTGTTGCGGTACCGCGCGATCTGCTCGGTGCTGCAGCGGCAGCGGCCAGTGGGGTCGCCCAGGTAGCCGCAAGGGCACGGGTTCATCGCCGCCACCAGCTGAAAGCGCGCCGGAAAGCGCACCTTGTCGCGGGCGCGGGCAATCACGATTTCGCCCGACTCCAGCGGCTCGCGCAGCACTTCCAGCACGCGCCGCTCAAACTCTGGCAGTTCATCGAGAAACAGCACGCCATGGTGGGCGAGGGTGATTTCGCCCGGTTGCGGCCGGCTGCTGCCACCGACCAGTGCCGGGCCGGATGCGGAGTGGTGAGGGTGGCGAAACGGTCGCTGCGGCCAACTGCTCAGCGGTGTATGCCCGCTGACCGACTGGATGGCCGCCACCTCAAGCGCCTCGTGCTCGTCCAGCGGTGGCAGCAGCCCGGGCAGGCGGCTGGCGAGCAAGGTCTTGCCGGTGCCGGGTGGCCCGGTGAACAACAGGTTGTGCGCCCCAGCCGCCGCCAGCATCAACGCGCGCTTGGCCGCCAGTTGGCCCTGTACCTCGCTCAAGTCGGGGTAGGGGCGTTGATGCAGGATCAAGCCATTGGCCGCGTATGGCGGCAATGGCACTTGGCCGTTCAGGTGGGCGACCAGCTCCAGCAGGTGGCCCACCGCATACACCACCAGCCCGCCGGCCAGGCTGGCTTCCTCGGCATTCTCGCGCGGAACCACCAGCGCCCGGCCCGCCTCGCGTGCCGCCAGGGCCGCGGGCAGCACGCCTTGCACTGCCCGCAATTTGCCCGACAACGCCAGTTCGCCCAGGCACTCGACCTCTGCAAGGCTGGCCGTTGGCACCTGGCCGTCGGCGGCAAGGATGCCCAGGGCAATGGCCAGGTCGTAGCGCCCGCCATCCTTGGGCAAGTCGGCGGGGGCCAGGTTCTGGGTAATGCGCCGCTGCGGGTAGTTCAGCCCGGAGTTGACGATGGCGCTGCGTACGCGGTCCTTGCTTTCCTTGACCGTGGTTTCTGGCAGGCCGACCAGGGTGAGATGGGGCAGGCCGTTTGCCAGGTGGGTTTCGACGCTGACCGAAGGTGCCTGCACACCTACCTGGGCGCGGCTGTGGACGAGGGCTAGGGACATGGACGCTCCGTTGTCGCTGAAAGGGGCCGCTTCCTGCGGCCTGGTCAAGGATAGCGATGGTTGCCACGGCAGGCGCAACAAGTGTGCGTCGTGGTTTTACAGGGCAGGGTTTTTCCCTGTGTTTTCCTAAAATTCGGCAAAAAATGGATCCAATAATCTTTGCGCAGGTGCCCGGTATGGCTTAGTGTTGTTCGGCAAATGCCGTTGCCATGGGATGGCACAGCGTCTTCTTTCAAATGGACTTGAGGTATTGCGCCGTGCAAACGCTCACCCGCACGCGCCAGGTCATCCGCGAACTGGTGCAGGCCAATTCATTCATTGAACTCACCCGCTTTTTTGACAGCCTTGAGGCGCAATGGCGCCAAGCCGCGCCTGGCGAATTTCCGGCCTACCTGGCGGCCATCGAAGGGCACATGCTGGTTGACCTGGAAAACCAGGGTGACAGGGCCCTGAGCCAAGTGCTCAAAGCCTGGGTTGATGCCTGCCCCAAGGCTTACCACCCGCAGGTGGTAATGGGCATGCACTGCTTCCACCGGGCCTGCCAGGTGCAGGATGGTGGCCAACGCAACGCTGCACGCTTGCTGGCCGTTGAGCAAATGTGTGAAACCGCGACCGCGCACCTGTTGCGCGCAATGGACCGCTGCGCACAACCCGTGGCAGCGGCCATTGGCATGCTGCGTGTCAGTGCGCATCTGCGCGAGCCTGGCTGGTTGATCGAACTGTTTCAGGGGCAACCTGCGCGGTACAGGCCCAGTGCCCATGCCGATGTGGAAGTGCAGGAAGCCGCGGCACCCTTACTGGTGAAGCACGGGCTGCTGCCCCTGGCCGAGCTGCCCCAAGCGTTACCGGCATGCCTGAGCAGGCGGGCAGATCACGAAAACGAAGCACCGCGCTATTACTGGTTGCGCCATGCGCTGGTGGCCCGCCCAGGTTGTTTCGAAGCGGTCAAGGCCCTCGCCGTTTACCTGCTGCCCCGTTGGGGTGCCAGTTTCGATGCGCTGGAGCTGTTGGCTGATGGACCGTTGTGCGAGGCATGGGACGAAGCGCTGCGCAATGCGTTGCGCTGGATGGCCGTCGAAGAACGGCTGAAGCTGCCGCATGCCGAGCAGTTGCAGGCCGTCGCCGGTTGGCAGCAACTGTTCGATGCCTGGTTGCAACGCCCGCTAAGGCCCAGGGAAAGCGCCGTAGTGCTGGCTTGGCGTGGCGCGCTGCGTAGCAGTGCCTTGCAAGACCATGCCGGCGGTATGCGCGATTTCGCCGCGAGCTTGGCCTGCAACGCCGATCACGGTGCCATCCCAGCCATGGGCGAGCCCTTTCGCTGTTTGGTCGGGCTGATACTGTGCGATGGCATGGCAGATGAACATCAACTGTTGCGCACCGCCATCGAACGCCTGTGTGAAGGCCGCTCGCATGCTGGCGCCTGTGCAATGCGTGCTGCCGGTCATCGCTTCGGCCTATGGGGGCTGCCACGCTCGGCCGAGCAGGCAAGGCTGTGGTCGCAGGTGGCGGTGAAGCGCCAGCGCGCGGGCCTCGCGCCAGGCTTCGAGGTGCTCGCTGTGGCGCGGCTGCTGTGGGCTGCCAACCGGCATGAGGTGGCTTGTTACCTGTATGAGCGCTGCGCCGAGCTGAGCTTGCCGGGGGCTGCCCTTGGCTTGTACGAGCTGCACAGCGGCGGCCTGGGCAACACCCCGGCGGACTATCTGGATGACGAGGCGGCTGAGCATTGGCTGCAGCGTGCGGTAGAGGCGGGCAGCAGGCAGGCCAAGTACAACCTCGCCTGCCTGCGCATGGAGGGTGATGAGGACCTGAATGAGCGAAGTGCCATGCTGGCCGTCAGGCGCCTGCTGGTCGATGCGTTGGGTAATCCGCAGACCAATGCTCGCGCGCGCTTGCACCTGGGTATTCTGTTGCGCCAATTTGGCGAAGCTCAGGAGCGGGCCGAGGCCGTCGCCTACCTGTCGAGCCTTGTCGAGCACCCGGACCCGTGGGTTGCCGGGCGCGCCAGCGCCGAACTGGGGTTGGCCTGGATGCAGGGGCGCGGCACCCGCAAGCAGAGCCGTTTTGCTGCCATCGAATGGGCCAACCGGGCAGTCAGCTTGCAGCCAGGGGATTCGGCCATTGAAGGCATCCAGGCCAAAATCCTCAACTCACACAACCGGGTGAAGACGTTGGTTACCCAGTGTGGTGCGGCCCTGTTTCGCGGCACCTTGCATCCCAGCGAGCTGCCGCCGAAACAGGCAGTATCCGAGCCGGCACGCCTGCGAGCCTCGGCCTGATACCGTGGCATTGACCGCGCCGGGCTGAACGTTGGTGACTTTGCCTTAAACATTATGTGCGCTGACTTTCATGGGAAAGCGCTGTGTATCGCATGTTAGTCCTGCGCTTCGGGGGGCATCCGTGCTTCCAGCTCGGCTACTTGTTTTTCCAGCGCCTCGAGGCGAGCACGGGTGCGCGCCAGCACGACCATCTGGCTGTCGAATTCGTCACGGCTGACCAGGTCCAGCTTGCTGAAGGCACCTTGCATCAGCACCTTGAACTGGCTTTCGAGTTCTGCACGGGGCTGGGCGGTATCGCTGCTGAACAGGCGCGAGGCCTGGTCGCTCAGGGCATCGAGAAGGGCTTTGGGCGCAAGCATGGGGCAGTCCGCTGAAACTGAGAATGGCCGGCAGTGTACCACGCACAAACCTGACGCTTGAGTGCACATTGGCCCTTGTGGGAGCGGCTTGTGGCATCGGCCTGTGGGAGCGGTTTTCAATCAGTTGCACATTTTTCGCGCAATGCGCCCTGCCTGGGCGCACCGAAACTGTGCATGTTTTCCATGCTGGCGACTGGCCAATCCCGACCCTTTCACATAACTCGCTGTTTTCCGGCCGTTTGCCGGAACTGGCAAGGTTTCTGCAAAGACCTGTACGAGCCATGCACTGATGCAGTTCCTTGTGACCAAGCAGTGCGCACGCGGAGCCGGATGCCGACGACGCGTTACAAAGCCAACCGCTGCGCTTAGACTTGAGACGGGTTTGTTTTCCTGGGGCAAGTCCACCAAATCGGGAGAGAGTTTCATGAAGCTAGTCACAGCCATCATCAAGCCGTTCAAGCTGGACGACGTGCGCGAGTCGCTGTCGGAAATCGGCGTGCAGGGCATCACTGTTACTGAAGTCAAAGGCTTCGGCCGGCAGAAGGGCCACACCGAGCTGTATCGCGGTGCTGAATATGTGGTCGATTTCCTGCCCAAGGTGAAGATCGATGTCGCCATCGATGACAAGGACCTTGATCGGGTAATCGAAGCCATCACCAAGGCAGCCAACACCGGCAAGATCGGTGACGGCAAGATTTTCGTGGTGAATCTGGAGCAGGCGATCCGCATCCGTACCGGCGAAACCGATACCGACGCGATCTAAGCAACAACAACGCCTCACCAAACCCAACGCCCCAGGAGAAAACAACATGACTCTGCGTAAGATCGCAGGGCTAGGAGCCCTATTGTCCCTCGTAATGCCCGGGCTTGCCCTGGCAGAGGAAGCTGCCCCAGCGCTGAACTCCGGCGACACCGCCTGGATGCTGACCGCAACGGCGCTGGTGCTGTTCATGACTATCCCGGGCCTGGCCCTGTTCTATGGCGGCATGGTGCGTTCCAAGAACGTGCTGTCGGTGATGATGCAGTGCTTTGCAATCACCGGCCTGATGAGCATTCTGTGGGTCGTCTACGGCTACAGCATGGCCTTCGATACCACCGGTATGGAAAAGGGCGTGCTCAACTTCAACTCCTTCGTCGGCGGCTTCTCCAAGGCCTTCCTCAGCGGCGTCACGCCCGAGAACCTGACGTCGGCCACTGCACTCTTCCCTGAGGCGGTATTCATCACCTTCCAGATGACCTTCGCCATCATCACCCCGGCACTGATCGTGGGTGCCTTCGCCGAGCGCATGAAGTTCTCCGCGATGCTGGTGTTCATGGGCATCTGGTTCACCCTGGTGTATGCGCCGATCGCGCACATGGTGTGGAGCGGTGACGGTGCACTGATGTGGGACTGGGGCGTACTGGACTTCGCCGGCGGCACCGTGGTGCACATCAACGCCGGTATTGCAGGCCTGGTCTGCTGCCTGGTACTGGGCAAGCGCAAGGGCTACCCGACCACCCCGATGGCCCCGCACAACCTGGGCTACACCCTGATGGGCGCGGCGATGCTGTGGATCGGCTGGTTCGGCTTCAACGCAGGCTCCGCCGCCGCTGCCAACGGCACCGCTGGCATGGCCATGCTGGTCACCCAGATCGCCACCGCCGCTGCTGCGCTGGGCTGGATGTTTGCCGAGTGGATCGGTCACGGCAAACCCAGCGCCCTGGGCATCGCTTCGGGTGTGGTTGCCGGCCTGGTTGCCATCACCCCGGCTGCAGGCACCGTGGGCCCGATGGGCGCCCTGGTGATCGGCCTGGCTTCGGGTGTGATCTGCTACTTCTGCGCCACCACCCTCAAGCGCAGGCTCGGCTATGACGACTCGCTGGATGCCTTCGGCGTGCACGGCATCGGTGGCATCATCGGTGCGATCCTCACCGGTGTGTTCGCAGCCCCGGCGCTGGGCGGCTTCGGTACCGTCACCGACATCGGCATGCAGGTCTGGATCCAGGCCAAGGGCGTGATCTTCACCGTGGTCTACACCGCCATCGTCACCTACGTGATCCTCAAGGTGCTGGATGTGGTGATGGGCCTGCGGGTCAACGAAGAAGAAGAGTCGGTCGGCCTCGACCTGGCTCAGCACAACGAACGCGGCTACAACCTGTAACTGCGACGCGGTAAAAACTTGCCCGGCTTGCCGGGCATTTTTTTGCCAGATTTTCAGCATTTCGCGCTTGGCAAACGGTTTATCCGTCACGTTCGCGACGTAGGTAAAAAACTTACAAGTCGTAGGGCGTTTATGGAGCTTTGCTTTTTCCACGGGCGCGCTAGAATGCGCGCCGAAGGGTGTTTGACGTGTAGTCCACACACTTCGCCAGCCTTTGCTAGGCTTGCCAATAGCGTGTGGCCAGCAGGGGCTAGATGGATTTGTCAGGTCCTGCCAGGAGCAGGGCCTGCTGGGTGCCGCCTCCCATCAGGAGCGCCGACCCAAGGGCAGTGGCCTAACCCACGGCCAGTTGAATTTTCACTGGTGGCTGCCGGTCTACGGCTGCACTGGTCTATAACTAACCTGCTTTCGCAAGTCATGAGGTAGAACATGAGCGACGACGATCTGGAAAACGACGACCTCGAAGTAGGCGATGAAGACGAGGCTGATGAAGGCCTCGAAGCGGCGGCTGACGACGGCGTTGAAGACGCTGGCGATGATGACAGCAGCCCGGCACCTGCTGCCAAGGGCAAATCCAAGGCGGCTGTCTCGGTAGACGAGATGCCGAGCATGGAAGCCAAGCAGAAAGAGCGTGATGCACTGGCCAAGGCGATGGAAGAATTCCTTTCGCGCGGTGGCAAGGTGCAGGAAGTCGAGGCCAACGTGGTTGCCGACCCGCCCAAGAAGCCGGACAACAAGTACGGCAGCCGCCCTATCTGAGTGGCTGAACGCAAAAAAGCCCGCCGTCGCTGCGGGCTTTTTTGTGCCTGTGAGTTTTGTGCTGGCTGTACTGGCCCTATCGCCGGCAAGCCAGCTCCCACAGGATCACCGAGGCCCTCAGCCTTGCGCGATCCCTGTGGGAGCTGGCTTGCCGGCGATAGGGCCGCACAGCGGCCCCTGTCAGCGCCAGCGCGAAAGGACGTCGGGCAGCTGCGACAGGCGCTGGATCTCGGCATCCGGTGCCTGCTCACCCGTCCAGGCCTTGCCCTGGGGGTTGAACCATACGGCCCGTAGCCCGGCGCGCTGGGCGCCTGCGATGTCATCGCCGGGGTGGTCGCCGATGTGAACGGCGGTGCTGGCGTCCGCCTCGCCGCGGCGCAGGGCTTCCAGGAACGGTGCCGGGTCCGGCTTGCCAATGCCGAGGTCCTCGGCGCACAGGGCAAAGCGGAAGTAGTCCGCCAGCCCCAACCGGCTCACGTCGGCGTTGCCGTTGGTGACCACGCCCAGGATGTAATGGTGACGCAGGATCTCCAGCACCGGCTGCACCTCGGGGAAGATCTCCACCTGGTGGCGAGCATGCAGGAACACTTCAAAGCCTTCGTTGGCCAGCGCCTGCGCTTGCTTCTCGCTGTAGCCGACCTCTTCCAGGGCATGGAACAGCACCCGTCGGCGCAGGGCGCTGATGCGGTGCTTGAGGCCGGGTTCGGCCTGTACCAGGCGCTCGCGGATGGCAAACAGATGCTCCACCGGCACGCCGCCCAGGATCGGGGCGTTGGCTTCTAGCCAGTCGCGCAACACGACTTCGGCGCTGGCGATGACCGGCGCGGTGTCCCACAGGGTGTCGTCGAGGTCGAATGTGATCAGCTTGATGCTCATGAGTCTGTGCCTTTGCTGCGTTTGGCCCGAGGGTGGGCGCTGTCGTACACCGCGGCCAGGTGCTGGAAGTCCAGGTGGGTGTAGATCTGCGTGGTGCTGATGTCGGCATGGCCGAGCATCTCTTGCACCGCACGCAGGTCCTGGGACGATTCCAGCACATGGCTGGCGAAGGAATGGCGAAGCATGTGCGGGTGCAGGTGCTGGCCCAGCTCGCGCTCACCCGCCTTCTTTACCCGCTGCTGCACAGCCCGTGGCGTGATGCGGTTGCCCTGGCGGGTGATGAACACCGCACGGTCACGCGGGTTGCCGATGCCGCGCAGGCGGTACCAGGCCTGCAGCGCCTCACGGGCCTTGCGGCCAACCGGCAGGACGCGGGCCTTGCCACCCTTGCCCAGCACCTGCACCAGGCCGGCGGCGAGGTCGATGTGATCGAGGTCGAGGTTGGTCAGCTCGGACAGGCGCAGGCCCGACGAGTAGAACAGTTCAAGGATCGCCTGGTCACGGCGGGCAATAAAATCGTCGTCGACGCCGCCATCAAGCAGCTGCAGGGCGCGGTCGGTGTCCAGCACCTTGGGCAACCGGCGCTCACCCTTGGGCGC
The DNA here is from genome assembly GCF_022760795.1 of Pseudomonas sp. BP01. NCBI lineage: Bacteria > Pseudomonadati > Pseudomonadota > Gammaproteobacteria > Pseudomonadales > Pseudomonadaceae > Pseudomonas > Pseudomonas sp. BP01. The sequence continues at coordinate 61,257 of NZ_JAFBKA010000030.1, read as the reverse complement.
GCTCAGGCCGGTGGCCGGGTCGTGCTGGCACAGGCCTTCGCGGTTGAGGTAGCGGTACAGGCCGCGCACCGCCGACAGCAGCCGGGCCAGGCTGCGTGAAGACTGGCCGTGGTGGTGCAGGCGGGCGATCAGCTGGCGCAGTTGCTGGATCTGCAGCGCCTGCCAACCGGCAATGCCGTGTTCCTTGCAGTAGCCGATGACCTTGTCCAGATCGCGACGGTAGCCCACCAACGTGTGCTCCGACACCTGGCGCTCGTTGCGCAGGTGTGCGCAATAAGCCTCCAGCTGGCGTTCCATCAGCGTACCGAGCGCAGGGTCTGGGTAACGCGCGGTACAACGCGGCCGAGCACTTCGGCGATGTAGCCGAGGAACAGGGTGCCGACGCTGCTCTTGTAGTGTTGCGGGTCGCGGCTACCGATAGCCAGCACCCCGTGCAGCCCCTGATATTCGAGGGTGGCCACGGCGCTGGAACCCACCTCCCGGCGCTGTTCTTCACCGAACAGGAACGCCAGCTCGTGTTCACGCAGGTTGCCACTGACCGTCTTGCCGCCGCCCAGCAGGGCACCGATGGCCTGTTGCGCCTCGGTGTTGCTGACCCAGCGCCCGACCGGCGCAACGTTGTCGCCGAACAGGATGAGGCTGACGAAGGGCACCTGGAATTCCTGGCGCAGGCTGTCTTCGACCGCCATCACCACTTCTTCCAGGGTGCCGGCATCGAGCAGGTCGAGGATCAGCCGTCGGGTCTTGTCGAACAGCCGGTCGTTGTCACGGGCCACGTCCATCAGTTGCGACAGGCGATGGCGCATCTCGATGTTGCGGTCGCGCAGCAGCTTGAGCTGGCGTTCCACCAGCGACACGCTGTCGCCACGCTGGTGCGGGATGTGCTGTTCGATCAGCAACTCGTCGTGCTCGGCGAAGAAGGTGGGGTGGGCGCGCAGGTAGGCGACCACCGCTTCGGCATCGAGCTCGGCGGACTGCTGGGGTACAACCTTGGGCTGATCGGTCATGGCGGTTACTCGCTTAGAGACGAACCTGTCCTTCGTAGACGCGTACGGCCGGGCCGGTCATCAACACGGGCTTGCCGGGGCCGGCCCATTCGATGTGCAGGCGGCCACCGGGCAGGTCGAGGGACACCGGGGAATCCATCCAGCCTTGGCTGATCGCTGCCACGGCCGCGGCGCAAGCGCCGGTGCCGCAGGCCTGGGTTTCGCCCGCGCCGCGTTCCCACACGCGCAGGTTGGCGCGATGGCGGTCGATGACCTGGAGGAAGCCGGCGTTCACCCGCTGCGGGAAGCGTGGGTGGTTTTCGATCTTCGGGCCCAGCTCATGAACGGGGGCAGTATGCACGTCGTCGACGCGCAGCACGGCATGCGGGTTACCCATGGACACGGCGGCAATCGAATGCAGCTGGCCGTCGACTTCCAAGGGGTAGTTTGGCGCCTGCGCGTCAGCGACGAAGGGGATTTCGGCAGGAATGAACCGCGGTGGGCCCATGTCGACACTCACCTGGCCGTCGTTCTGCACGTCCAGCACGATGATGCCGCTTTTGGTTTCCACGCGGATGCGCTTTTTCGCGGTCAGGCGCTTGTCCAGCACAAAACGGGCGAAGCAGCGCGCACCGTTGCCGCATTGCTCCACTTCAGAGCCGTCGGCGTTGAAGATGCGGTAGCGGAAGTCCACTTCCGGGTTGTTCGGTGCCTCGACGATCAGCAGCTGGTCGAAGCCGATGCCGGTATGCCGGTCACCCCATTGCTTGGCGTGCTTTGGCTGGATATGCGCGTGCTGGCTGACCAGGTCGAGGACCATGAAGTCGTTGCCCAGGCCATGCATCTTGGTAAAACGCAGCAGCATGGGCTTACTCCGGCAGCAGGCTTTCGCCAGCATACAGTTCGGCGATGGTCTCGCGGCGGCGAACTTCGAACGCCTGGTCGCCGTCGACCAGGATTTCAGCGCAACGGCCACGGGTGTTGTAGTTGGAGCTCATGACAAAACCATAGGCGCCCGCCGACTGTACGGCCAGCAGGTCGCCTTCGGCCAGGTTCAGCACACGGTCCTTGCCGAGGAAGTCGCCGGTCTCGCAGATCGGGCCGACCAGGTCGTAGGCACGGCCTTCGCCCTCGCGTGGGACGACCGCGCTGACACCCATCCAGGCCTGGTAGAGGGCCGGGCGAATCAGGTCGTTCATCGCTGCATCGATGATGGCGAAGTCCTTGTGTTCGGTGTGCTTGAGGTATTCCACGCGGGTCAGCAGCACCCCGGCGTTGGCCACGATGTAGCGGCCCGGCTCGAACACCAGGGCCAGGTCGCGCTTGCCGACGCGTTCGCGAATAGCCTTGATGTAGTCGGCCACCAGCGGGGGTTCTTCGTCGCGGTAGCGCACGCCAACGCCGCCACCCAGGTCCAGGTGGCGCAGGTGGATGCCGCAGTCGGCGAGTCGATCGACCAGGTCCAGCAGGCGGTCAAGGGCGTCGAGAAATGGTTCCACGGTGGTCAACTGCGAGCCGATGTGGCAGTCGACGCCCACCACTTCCAGGTTCGGCAGCTGCGCAGCACGCACGTAGATGGCCTCGGCGTCGGCGATGGCGATGCCGAACTTGTTTTCTTTAAGGCCGGTGGAGATGTACGGGTGGGTACCGGCGTCAACGTCCGGGTTGACCCGCAGCGACACCGGGGCAACCTTGCCCATCTCGGCGGCCACGACTTGCAGGCGCTCCAGCTCGTCGGTGGACTCGACGTTAAAGCAGTGCACGCCCACTTCCAGGGCGCGGCGCATGTCTTCGCGGGTTTTGCCAACGCCGGAGAACACCACGCGGTCGGCGCGCCCGCCAGCAGCCAGCACGCGCTCCAGCTCACCGCCGGAGACAATGTCAAAACCTGCGCCCAGACGCGCCAGCACGTTCAGCACGCCAAGGTTGGAGTTGGCCTTGACCGCGAAGCACACCAGGTGCTCGGTGCCTTGCAGGGCGTCGGCGTAGCTGCGGTACTGGGCCTCGATGTGGGCGCGCGAATACACGTAGGTGGGGGTGCCGAAACGTTCGGCGATGGCCGACAGGGCCACCCCTTCCGCGAACAGCTGACCGTCGCGGTAATTGAAAGCGTTCATCTGGTTTCCTTACTGCGCAGGCGACTGCTCGGGCTCGGACTGCAGCTCGGGCTGCTGCGCTTGCGCCGGGGCCGGCTTGGCTTTTGGCTGGTGCTGGTGCGACTTGTGCGCTTTGCCGTTATCGCCGTCTTCGGGCAGATACAGCGGGCCTTTCTGGCCGCAAGCCGAAACGAGGCAGGCAACAGCGACCAGCGCCGCGAAGGAGGAAATCAGGCGCTTCATGGGTGAAATCCTTAGAAAAATGCAGTATTGCGCCCGAGTATACCGAGCGACCGGCGGCTTGCCTATGCAAGGGCCGGTCCGCCGGGCGGGCTATTCTTACCGCCTTCAATGGCTAATCTTTGCATTCGGCGCCAAGCGCCCGTATCTTGCCCGGCTTGCCTGTAACGCAGCCAATTTCGAGGTTCCTGCAATGAGTTTGAGTGAAGCGCGTTTCCATGATCTGGTCGACGCGACCCAACAGGCCCTGGAAGACCTGTTCGACGAGAGCGGCATGGACCTGGACATGGAGAACTCCGCCGGTGTTCTCACCGTCAAGTTCGAAGGTGGCGCCCAGCTGATCTTCAGCCGCCAGGAACCGCTGCGCCAGCTGTGGCTGGCCGACCGTTCGGGTGGTTTCCACTTCGACTACGACGAAGAAAGCGGCAAGTGGGTGTGCGAGAAGAGCGAAGAGCTGCTGGGCGAAATGCTCGAGCGCATCGTCTGGGAGCGGGCCGGCGAAAAGCTGGACTTCGACGAGATCTGACATGAGCAGTGCCCCGGCCCGTCCCCCCAAGCCGCTCTACAGCAACGTCAGCCCCGCTGTGCCGTCACCGTGCATCAGCGTTTGCCGGCTGGACGAACAGCGGGTGTGCACCGGTTGCCAGCGGCATGTGGAGCACATACGCGAATGGCGCTCGGCCGATGACGAACGGCGTCGGCAGATCTGCCGCGAGGCCCAGGCCCTGCGCAACCAGGCTAAGGCACACTGATAGCAAGGGCTTGAGTATTTGCCCGGCTGTGGTAGTGTCGGGTTTCTGCGTCGGTGACGCCAAAGCCTTCACAAACCCCGCCCTTGGGCGGGGTTTTGCTTTATCTGCACGACGAAAATCGCCTGTTCAAAGGAGTCTGACTGGATCATGAGCACCAAGCCTTCCCTCATCCTCACCCGATTGGACGTACAGCGTCTGGAGCGTCTGATCGACAGCCTCGACGAGAGTACGCCGGGTGTGCTCGCCCTGCAGGACGAGCTGGACCGCGCCGAGCAGGTGGTCGGTCACGAGGACGTGCCAGCGGGCGTGGTCACCATGAACTCGCGCGTGCACTGCCGTGAGGAAGCCAGCGGCAAGGACTACCACCTGACGTTGGTCTATCCTAAGGACGCAGGGCCGGAAGGCAATGTCTCGGTCCTGGCACCAATCGGCTGCGCTTTGCTGGGGCTTTCGGTGGGCGAGCAGATCGACTGGCCGGCACCGGGTGGCAAGACCCTCAAGCTGAAGCTGCTGGAAGTGGAATACCAGCCAGAAGCGGCGGGCGATTACGACCTGTAATTGCAAGGGGGCCGCTGCGCGGCCCATCGCCGGCAAGCCAGCTCCCACAAGGGTTGCACAAGGCCCGAGGCCGGCGCCGTGCCTGTGGGAGCTGGCTTGCCGGCGATGGGCTGCAAAGCAGCCCCCGATCACTCACTCAGCACCTGCTCCAACCCCTCATTCAACGCCTGCTCCAGCACCCGCTTGTAGCTCAGGTACACCTGCGTCGCCCCCAGCCGGTCATCCAGCAATTCGGACAAATCCAGGTCGGTGATGTAGCACCGGTACTGTCCGGCCCCGCGCCGTTGCCCGATGATCTGCCTGGCCACCACCGCATACAGCTGCCCACCATGCTCCATCTCGGAAAACTCTTGCTGGTCGCAGTACAGCGTCACATGCGCCGCACCCGCCACGCCGGCCTGGATGATGGCCTGCACCTCATAGTAAGGCTGGCCGCTGCCTTCGACCGGAGCCTGGCGCGGCTCGATGCTGCGCGCCTTGCCAGCGCCGGAAGGCAACAGTTGCGCGTAGTGGATGTCCAGCGAGGCAGCGCGCTGGGTATCCAGCGGCAGCCGGGCATCTCGGCGCATCACCACCGAGCGCAGGAAACGCTGCAGCGGCAGCAGCAGGTGGGCTTCGTCATGCAGGGGCAGGCGCTGCTGCCACAGGGCATTGTATTCATCCAGCACATACAACTCGGCCCAGCCACCCTGCAGGCGATAGAACACCTGGATGCAAGCCGGGCGGCCCTGTTCCAGCACCAGGCGCAGGTCGTGGTCCAGCAGGGCATTGGTATCCAGGTACAGCGGGCTGTAGGCGCTACGCTCTTCGCCCAGGTGGGCCAGCAGTGCCTCGTGCTCGGCCAGGGTGGCCAGGCCTATGTGCCCGGCCATCAGCTCCAGCACATGGGTGTGCTGAGCCACCTCTAGCAGGTAACGGTGGTTGGCGCCCTGGTCCAGCAGCAGCTGCACCGTGTCGAAAATTTCCTCCACGCGCTGGCCGATGGCTTGTGCGCGGCTCTGGCAAAAGCAGCGCACCCGCACCCGTGGTCGGTGGCCGCGCAGCACCGGGCTGTTGAGGAAGTCGCGCAAGCAACGCACCAGTGCATGTTCGCCGTCGTAGCGCTGGACCAGCACTTCGTTCCAGCTGTTCAGGGTGACCTGGTCCAGGGTCAGGACCAGGTTCTCGCGCACGCCTGCGTAGCTCAACGAGTCGGTACGCTCGGTGGTCATCAGGATGTTCAGGTCGCGGTGATGGCGCAGCGGGTCGATGGCGACGTTGACCAGCAACAACACCTCGTCGGCGACGCTGGGCTGCAGCAGGCGCACTTCGCTGACGATCGGCAAGGGCAGGGGAATACTGTGCTGCAGGCAACCGATCAGGTTGAACAGCTCGAATTCACTGAGGTCGCTGGCGCCCGGGTGCAGCGCCACGCGCGTGCTGCTGTCGATCACGCCGTTGCGATGGGCCCACGCCAGCAGCTCCAGCAGCTCGCGGCAGCGTTTTATCGGGCTGAAGTGCTCCACCTCGTGGGTGCTCAGGTTGCCGCTGTACAGCTCCCAGTGGTAGCTGCCGGGTTCCTTGCGGTTGGGCACCTGGACCAGCGTCACGGTGCCTTCGGCGAGGTCCGGGGCGATGCCGGGGTTGATCACCTCGACCTTGCCGGCGCGGCGCTCAAAGGCCGCATAAAGGCGCCGGCCCAGCACATTGAGGTCGCGCTGCTCGGCGCGGCTGCTGGCGTTTTGGGTGCTGGCGAACTGGCTGAGGAAGCGGTAGCTATGGTTCAGCTCCGCCACCAGTTCGCGGCGTTCGACAGCGACTTGTTGCACTTTCCACTGGCTACGGCTGTCCAGCAGGGCCAGCTGGCGCTCGTCCCAGCCCCACTCGTCTGCCAGCCGTTGCAACAGCCGGCGCTGCCAGCCATTGGTGCGGCCCTGGTCGCTGAGCTTTTTGTTCACCTTCAGGTACAGGCTGCGCCTTACCAGCTCCAGGCGCGCGGGCTCGCCACGTTGCAGCAGGTAACGTTCGATGCGTCGGTACACCATCACATACGGGTCCAGCTCGTCGAGGTCGAGCTGGTTGGCGAACACCGCCTGCTTGTAATCCAGGCTCAGGCAGCGCACGGCCGGGTGCTCACTGGCGTAGGCCTCGGTCAACAGCAGCTTGAGTAGCGACTTGTAGGGCGAGTCGATGCCCTTGAACAGTTGCCACAGGCCGGCACCGACGAACTCGCCGGGCGGAACGTGCGCCAGGTTTCCCAGGTCGAGGGCGTCCTGGCTGCGGATGAAGCGCTTGGTCAGCAGGGTCTGGGTGTAGGTGTGGTAATTGTGTTCCTGGTAGACGGGTACCAGCCACCACAGTGGTGTACGCCCTGCCAGCCATAGGGTAGTGCGATAGAACTCGTCCAGCAGCAGGTAGTGTTGAGTGGTGCCGCAGTCGTCGGAGCCCAGTTTGCCATCGCGCTGGCCTTGGGCAAAGCCTTGCGTGTCGATCAGGAAGAAGTGCGCCTCGGCGCCCAGGCTTGCGGCCCAGTCCTCCAGCAGTTGGCACTTGCGGCGCAGTTCTCCCAGCAAGTGCTCGGGCAAGCCGGGGGTATGGCACACCCACAGGTCCATGTCGCTGTGCTCGGCCTGGGCCAGTGAGCCCAGGCTGCCCATCAGGTACAGGCCATGGATCGGGCGTGGCGGGTTGCCATGGCGGGCCTTGTAGGTGAACGAGCGGGCCAGGCGCTGGGCCTCGACCACCAGCTCGGCACCTGGCTCGTAGCCCGATACGCCCGCAGGCGTACTGCCCGAGACGTAGCCCGGCAGCAAGGGGTGGTTCACGTGAAACAGCAGCGGCAGCAGCGTCAGTACTTGCTGCTGGCGTGTCGACAAACCTTCCATTGCCCGTTGCAGGCGCCCCTGGTTCAGCTCCAGGAAACGCGCACGCAATGTCGCCAGGACCTTGCGATCGATGCCTTCGTCCAGGTCGGGGCGGATTTCGTGAGGGTGGTTCATTGTGCGCTCGGGCAGGCCAGTAAAGCTGTGGCGAGTTTAGCTTGAGTGGCGGGGCCGGATAAGCGGTAATTGGGATTTTTGGCGCCATTTTCCCAGCGCTCGCCTGCTCCAGCTTTGGCTGCGCTTCAGGCATTATGAGTGCGTTGAGTTCATGTAGAGAATTTCCGATGCGTGTATGGATCGATGCCGACGCCTGCCCCAAGGCGGCCAAGGATCTGATCGTCAAGTTCGCCCTCAAGCGCAAGTTCGAGGTGGTGATGGTTGCAGGGCAGGCCGTGGCCAAGCCGGCATTCGCGATCGTGCGCCTGATCGTGGTACCCAGCGGCATGGACGCAGCCGACGACTACCTGGTCGAACACGCCGTGCCGGGCGAGCTGGTGATCTGCAGTGATGTGCCGCTGGCTGACCGCCTGGTTAAAAAAGGCGTGACCGTGCTGGACCCGCGCGGGCGCGAATTCGACGAGCGCAACATGGGCGACCGCCTGGCGGCGCGCAACCTGTTCACCGAGCTGCGTGAGCAGGGCCAGGTGGGGGGAGGGCAGGCGGCTTATGGTGAACGTGAAAAGCAGGCGTTTGCCAATGCGCTGGACCGGATCATTGCCCGGCTGAGTAAAACCTGATGCGGGGCTGCTTTGCAGCCCATCGCCGGCAAGCCAGCTCCCACCTCGACCGCGTTGACCTCAAGCCATGCGCTATTCCTGTAGGAGCTGGCTTGCCGGCGATGGGCTGCGCAGCGGCCCCAAGGGCTTACTGGTCACCCTCGTGCGTGAGTTCCAGGATTCGGTCCACCAGCTTGTAGATCCCGCCCGCCGCTTCGCTGATCGACTTGGCCTCCATGTAAGCCGGGGTAGTCACCAGCTTGCGCTGAGTGTCTTCGACAATGTCGTGTACATCGCACTCTTCATGGGTGCCGCCCATTTTCTCGACAGCCGCCGCAGTGCCTGCGTCGCTACCGATGGTGCAGACCACGCCCGGCCCGTAGATCTTCGCGGCCAGTGCCGGCGAAATGCAGATCAGGCCAACCGGCTTGCAGGCGTCGGCAAAGGCTTCGGCCAGGGCGAGCACGTCTGGGTTGACGCTGCAGTTGGCGCCTTCCACGGCGAAGTTGGACAGGTTTTTCGCCGCCCCGAAACCGCCCGGCACGATCAGCGCATCGAAGTCTTCAGCCTTGGCTTCGCGGATGTCCTTGACCTCGCCGCGGGCAATGCGCGCAGACTCCACCAGCACATTGCGCGACTCGGGCATTTCCTCGCCCGTCAGGTGGTTGATGACATGCATCTGCGCAATGTTCGGCGCGAAGCACTGCACCTGCGCACCGCGCTGGTCGAGGCGCAGCAGGGTGATCACGCTTTCGTGGATTTCGGCGCCGTCATACACGCCACAGCCGGAAAGAATCACCGCTACTTTTTTTGTCATGCTCATTACTCCAGTGTCGAGGCGCTAAATGTCCTCTAGTTTGGCAGATGTCGCCATAGGGGTTGCCGCAGGTGCGGCCTAATCTTGATGGATACCGCCTGAGGCCGCACCCATGGACCTGATACTGCTGGCCGTGCCGTTCTTCTTCGTGCTGATCGCCGTGGAGCTGGTGGCCGACCGTGTGCGTGGCCAGCGCAACTTTACCCTGGCCGACTCGATCAACAGCCTGAGCACTGGCGCGCTGTCGACCAGCACCGGTTTGCTGACCAAGGGGGTAGGGCTGCTGACCTACGCCCTGGCGTTCGAGCACCTGGCCCTGTTGCGCCTGCCGCCCGAAGCCTGGTGGGTATGGCTGCTGGCCTTCGTGCTGTACGACTTCTGCTACTACTGGCTGCACCGACTGGGCCATGAATGCAACGTGCTGTGGGCCGCGCATTCGGTGCATCACCAGAGCGAGGAGTACAACCTCACCACCGCGTTGCGCCAGACCAGTAGCGGGTTCATCTTCTCGTGGGTCTTCTACCTGCCGCTGGCACTGCTGGGCGTGCCGCCACTGGTGTTCATCACCGTGGCATCGCTCAACCTGCTGTACCAGTTCTGGGTACATACCCGGCACATTCCCAAGCTTGGCTGGCTTGAGTGGGTGTTGATCACGCCTTCCAACCATCGCGTCCACCATGCGCAAAACCCTGCTTACTTGGATCGCAATTACGGCGGCGTGTTCATTCTCTGGGACCGTCTGTTCGGCACCTTCAAAGAGGAAGACCCGGCCGAGCCGGTGGTGTTCGGGGTAACCACGCCGCTGGCCAGCTGGAACCCGCTGTGGGCCAATTTGCAGTTCTACGCCCAGCTCTGGCATGACGCCCGGCGCACTGCCAGCCTGTGGGACAAGCTGCGCATCTGGTTCATGCCCACTGGCTGGCGCCCGGCCGATGTGGCCGCACGCTACCCTCAGGCCAAACAGGACCTGACGGTGTTTCGCAAGTTCGAGATTGCCCTGGGCCGCCCGCAACAAGCCTACGTGGCCATCCAGTTCGTGGTCTATGTGGCCTTGGGCAGCTACCTGATGGACGTAGCCGAAGGCGTGCCGGTCGCCGCGCTGGTGCTCGGCTGGTCGCTGATGGCGTTTGGTCTGTTCGTATTGGGCGCGTTGCTGGAGAACCGGTCCTGGGCTGCGCGCCTGGAGCTGGCGCGGCTGGTGATGAATGCGCCGGCGCTGTACCTGGCCGGCGCACTGGGCCTAGCGGTGGTCGCGCCGCTGGCCTGGTTCCTTCTCGTGGTCTACAGCCTTCTCAGCCTCTGGGGCCTGGGCCTGGTCCGCCGCCTTGCGCTCCGCGCGCAGGGCACGGAAGCGCCTGCGCAGCCACAGCAGGGCGCCCAGACCCAGCAGGCCACCGAGCACCCATAGCTCGTAACGCTTCACGTTGCCCAGCAGGCCTTCGAGGATAGCGCCGAAGTGGTAGGCGGCCGCGCCCAAGGCAATTGCCCAGATGGCCGCGCCAATACCATTGAGCAGCAGGTAACGGCGCGGCGGGTAGCCCGACAGGCCAATGGCCACGGGCATGACCGTACGTAGGCCATAAACGAACCGGAAGCTCAGCACCCAGATGTCGGGGTGGCGGCGAATGTGGTCCAGCGCCCGGTCACCCATTGCTTGCCAGCGTGGTTTGCGCGCCAGGATCCTGCGCCCATGGCGGCGGCCCATGAAGTACCACAGCTGGTCGCCGGCATAGCTGCCGAGGAACGCCACCAGGCACACCAGTTTGATGTCCATGTACCCACGGAACGCAAGGAAACCCGCAAGCACCAGGATGGTCTCGCCTTCGAAGAAGGTGCCTAGAAAAAGGGCAAAGTAGCCGAAATCCTGCAGGAATTGTTGAAGCATTTTCTGAGGTGCTGGCGAAATGAACGCGCAGCCTACCCCTTCGCGCGCATTCGTGAAAGTGTCCAAATGTGTCTCGACGTGAACAATTCCTACACAGACAATGCCAGAGGCCACGCGCCATGGCTTGCCCTGGTGTGTAACACAGGCGTCATAATGGGCGCTTATCTTGCCGCTCAATTGATGATAGGGCGTTAACGTCCTCAGGAACGCCAGATGAATAATGAAGTGCTCACCCCTGTCGCGATCAAGGAAGCCCAGGAGCTCCCGGAAGAGTTGGTGCAGACCCCGCCAGACCTGCCGCCGGCGCCCGAGCCGGAGCCTGTAGAGGAGCAGGTCGCCGAGCCTGTGGCCGCGGCGCCCGCGCCCGCGCCGGCCCCGGCAATCACCGTCCCCGGCCTGGACGACAGCAGTCTGTACATTCATCGCGAACTCTCGCAGCTGCAGTTCAACATCCGCGTGCTGGAACAGGCCCTGGACGAGAACTACCCACTGCTCGAACGCCTCAAGTTCCTGTTGATCTTCTCCAGCAACCTCGACGAGTTCTTCGAGATCCGCGTCGCCGGCCTGAAGAAGCAGATCAACTTCGCCCGTGAACAGGCCGGTGCCGACGGCCTGCAGCCCCACCAGGCGCTGGCGCGTATCAGCGAGCTGGTGCACATCGAGGTAGAGCGCCAGTACGCGATCCTCAACGACGTGCTGCTGCCTGAGCTGGAAAAGCACCAGATCCGCTTTATCCGCCGCCGTTACTGGACGCCCAAGCTCAAGACCTGGGTGCGCCGCTATTTCCGCGACGAAATCGCCCCGATCATCACCCCGATCGGACTCGACCCGACCCACCCGTTCCCGCTGCTGGTGAACAAGAGCCTCAACTTCATCGTCGAGCTGGAGGGGGTCGATGCCTTCGGCCGCGACTCGGGCCTGGCGATCATCCCGGCGCCACGCCTGCTGCCGCGGGTCATCCGTGTGCCTGAAGAGGTGGGCGGCCCGGGTGCCAACTACGTGTTCCTGTCGTCGATGATCCACGCGCACGCCGACGACCTGTTCCAGGGCATGAAGGTGAAGGGCTGCTACCAGTTCCGCCTGACCCGTAACGCCGACCTGGCGCTGGACTCCGAAGAAGTCGACGATCTGGCCCGTGCCCTGCGCGGCGAGCTGTTCTCGCGCCGTTACGGCGACGCCGTGCGCCTGGAGGTGGCCGACACCTGCCCGAAACACCTGTCGGACTACCTGCTCAAGCAGTTCAGCCTCAGCGAAAGCGAGCTGTACCAGGTCAATGGCCCGGTCAACCTCACCCGCCTGTTCAGCATCACCGGCCTGGACAGCCACCCGGAGCTTCAGTACACGCCGTTCACCCCGGCGATCCCCAAGCTGCTGGTGAACGCCGACAACATTTTCAGCGTGATCAGCAAGCAGGACATCCTGCTGATGCACCCCTTCGAGTCCTTCACCCCGGTGGTCGACCTGCTGCGCCAGGCCGCCAAGGACCCGCACGTGCTTGCCGTGCGCCAGACCCTGTACCGGTCCGGGGCCAACTCGGAAATTGTCGACGCCCTGGTAGACGCGGCGCGTAACGGCAAGGAGGTCACTGCGGTGATCGAACTGCGCGCGCGCTTCGACGAAGAGTCCAACCTGCAGATGGCCAGCCGCCTGCAAGCGGCCGGTGCGGTGGTCATCTACGGCGTGGTCGGTTTCAAGACCCACGCCAAGATGATGTTGATCCTGCGTCGCGAGCAGGGCGAGATCGTGCGCTATGCGCACCTGGGCACCGGCAACTACCACGCCGGCAATGCCCGCCTGTACACCGACTACAGCCTGCTGACCTCAGACGACGCCCTCACCGAGGACGTCGGCAAGCTGTTCAGCCAGCTCATCGGCATGGGCAAGACGCTGCGCATGAAAAAGCTGCTGCACGCGCCGTTCACCCTGAAGAAGGGCATGCTCGACATGATTGCGCGCGAAACCCAGTTCGCCCTCGAAGGCAAGCCGGCGCACATCATTGCCAAGTTCAACTCGCTGACCGACGCCAAGGTCATCAAGGCGCTGTACAAGGCCAGCCAGTCGGGTGTGAAGATCGACCTGGTGGTGCGTGGCATGTGCTGCCTGCGCCCAGGCATTCCGGGCGTTTCACACAATATCCAGGTGCGCTCGATCATCGGCCGCTTCCTTGAGCACACGCGGGTGTTCTACTTCCTCAATGGCGGCGAAGAGCAGATCTACCTGTCCAGTGCCGACTGGATGGAGCGCAACCTCGACAAGCGCGTCGAGACCTGCTTCCCGGTTGAAGGCAAGAAGCTGTTGCTGCGGGTGAAGAAGGAGCTGGAAGGCTACCTGACCGACAACACCCACGCCTGGACCTTGCAGCCGGACGGGCGCTACGTGCGCATCACCCCGACCGGCAACCAGAACCCGCGCAGTGCCCAGGCGACCCTGCTGGAGCGCCTGAGCAACCCGGTCCTCAACGTACGCTGAGGACGAAGCCGACCCGGGCCAGCCACTCCGCCTCGTTGGCGAAGTCGGCCTGGGTCAGCTGGTTCTGTTCCAGCCAACCTTCAGGGAAGACGACATCCAGGCTGTTGTCCCCGCCTTTCAGTACGACCTTTGGCATCTGTTGGGTGCCGCGGATGTGGTGGAACAGGATGGCAAAGCGCAGCAGCACGCACAGGCGCAACAGCTTGACTCCTTCGTCACCCAGTTCGGCGTAACGGTCTTTGGGAATGTTGCGGCGGTGGCCGCGAACCAGCAGGGCCATCATCTGCTGATCTTCCCTGGAAAAGCCCGACAGGTCGGAGTGTTCGATCAGATAGGCGCCGTGCTTGTGGTAGTGGTAATGGGCAATGTCCAGCCCGATTTCGTGCACTTTCGCTGACCAGCCCAGAAGGTCGCGCCAGTTTCCGTCTTTCAGGTCCCAAGCGTCGGCCACTTGGTCGAAGGCATGCAAAGCCTTGCGCTCGACCCGTGCAGCCTGGCCCTGATCCACGTGGTAGCGCTCCATCAGCGAGTTAAGGGTGCGCTCGCGCACGTCCTCGTGGTGGTGGCGGCCAAGCAGGTCGAACAGCACGCCTTCGCGCAGGGCGCCGTCGCAGTGGTCCATGCGCTGCAGCTCCAGCGCGTCGAAGATCGCTTCGAGAATGGCCAGGCCTGCGGGGAAGATGGTGCGGCGGTCCGGCTTGACGCCGTCGAAGTCGATCTTGTCGACTTCCCCCAGCTTGAACAGCTTGCGCTTGACCCAGGCCAGGCCCTCGGCGTTGACCTCACCATTGCCCAGGCCACCGGCCTTGATGGCGGCGCCGATGGCGCGGATGGTGCCGGACGAGCCGATGGCCTCGTCCCAGGTCAGGCGATGCAGGGCATGCTCGATGCTCATCAGCTCCAGGCGCGCGGCCGTGTAGGCCTGGGCGTAGCGGGCCGGGGTGATCTTGCCGTCGCGGAAGTAGCGCTGGGTGAAGCTGACGCAGCCCATCTGCAGGCTTTCGCGCAGCAGCGGCTCGAAGCGCTGGCCGATGATGAATTCGGTACTGCCGCCGCCGATGTCCGCCACCAGGCGCTTGCCGGGGGTGTCGGCCAGGGTGTGCGACACACCCAAGTAGATCAGGCGCGCCTCTTCACGGCCGGAGATGACCTCCACCGGGTGGCCGAGGATGGCTTCGGCGCGCTGGATGAATTCGTTACGGTTGCGCGCTTCGCGCAAGGCGTTGGTACCGACGATACGCACGGAGCCTGCGGGCATGCCGTTGATCAGCTGCGAAAAGCGCTTGAGGCAATCCAGGCCTCGTTCCATTGCCTCTTCACTGAGTTTGCGTTCTTCGTCGATGCCAGCGGCAAGCTGAACCTTCTCGCCGAGCCGCTCGAGAATGCGGATTTCGGTATGGTGGGCCTTGGCCACGACCATGTGAAAACTGTTGGAGCCAAGGTCGATGGCGGCGATCAGGGACAGGTTCTTCGCGATGGTATGCGGCATGATCTGGTTGTTCTCGGTCGTTAACCCGGCAATCGTGCCACGATAGCAGGCTGACGCCAACGCGTGACACGCAGCCGATGTGCTCGCCTTGATGCAAGGCAATGTGCCATTCGATTCTATGACGGCTGTATGACAGTTTCGATTCGCGGCGTCTTGCACAACTATAGTTACAGTCAATCGTCCGTGGCTTCCTGTCGGCGGCGGGGGCGGCTATGATGGGCAACGTTTTTTATTGCTTACGACCTTGGAGATTTCCATGAGCGACAAAATCAAACACGTCACCGACGCCAGCTTCGAAGCCGACGTACTGCAGGCTCAAGGCCCGGTGCTGGTCGACTACTGGGCTGAATGGTGCGGCCCATGCAAGATGATCGCTCCGGTTCTGGACGATATCGCTGCTACCTACGAGGGCAAGCTGACCGTCGCCAAGCTGAATATCGACGAGAACCAGGAAACCCCGGCCAAGCACGGCGTGCGTGGTATCCCGACGCTGATGCTGTTCAAGAACGGTAACGTCGAAGCCACCAAGGTTGGCGCGCTTTCCAAGTCGCAGCTGGCCGCGTTCCTCGACGCCCACCTGTGATGTGAAAAAAGCCCCGCAAATGCGGGGTTTTTCTTTTCCAGAGCACTAGACGCAGAAAAAAGCAAGTGTTACATTCGGCCTCGCACTGCTTTTCCAGTGCCCTCTACACGCCGTCGCCGAAGCATCCCTAATTCGAATCAGTACGCGATCCTGTCGCCATCTAGCGGCGCGGCCTCATTAAGCCAGAAGCTTAATTCTCCCTTCTTACATGATTACGTCACTCCCCTTATGAACCTGACTGAACTCAAGCAAAAGCCGATTACCGATCTTTTGGAAATGGCCGAACAGATGGGCATCGAGAACATGGCCCGTTCGCGCAAACAGGACGTGATTTTCGCCCTGCTGAAGAAGCATGCGAAGAGCGGCGAAGAGATTTCGGGTGACGGCGTGCTGGAGATTCTCCAGGATGGTTTCGGTTTCCTGCGCTCGGCTGATGCGTCCTACCTGGCCGGCCCGGACGATATCTACGTCTCGCCCAGCCAGATCCGCCGGTTCAACCTGCGTACCGGCGACACCATCGTCGGCAAGATCCGCCCGCCGAAGGAAGGGGAGCGTTACTTCGCTCTGCTGAAGGTTGATACCATCAACTTCGACCGTCCGGAAAACGCGAAGAACAAGATCCTGTTCGAAAACCTGACGCCGCTGTTCCCGAACAAGCGCCTGAAGATGGAGGCCGGTAACGGCTCCACCGAAGACTTGACCGGTCGCGTCATCGACTTGTGCGCCCCGATCGGCAAAGGCCAGCGTGGCCTGATCGTCGCCCCGCCAAAAGCGGGCAAGACCATCATGCTTCAGAACATCGCGGCCAACATCACCCGTAACAATCCCGAGTGCCACTTGATCGTGCTGCTGATCGACGAGCGCCCGGAAGAAGTGACCGAAATGCAGCGCACCGTGCGCGGCGAAGTGGTTGCCTCCACCTTCGACGAGCCGCCAACCCGCCACGTGCAGGTTGCCGAAATGGTGATCGAAAAGGCCAAGCGCCTGGTCGAGCACAAGAAGGACGTGGTCATCCTGCTGGACTCCATCACCCGTCTGGCGCGTGCCTACAACACCGTGATCCCGAGCTCCGGCAAGGTGCTGACCGGTGGTGTCGACGCCCATGCCCTGGAGAAGCCGAAGCGCTTCTTCGGCGCCGCGCGTAACATCGAAGAAGGCGGTTCGCTGACCATTATCGCCACCGCGCTGGTCGAAACCGGCTCGAAGATGGACGAAGTGATCTACGAAGAGTTCAAGGGTACCGGCAACATGGAGCTGCCACTGGACCGCCGCATCGCCGAGAAGCGCGTGTTCCCGGCCATCAACATCAACCGTTCCGGTACCCGCCGCGAAGAGCTGCTGACCGCCGACGACGAACTGCAGCGCATGTGGATCTTGCGCAAGCTGCTGCACCCGATGGACGAAATCGCCGCCATCGAGTTCCTGGTCGACAAGCTCAAGCAGACCAAGACCAACGACGAGTTCTTCTTGTCGATGAAGCGCAAGTAAGCTTCCCGACCAAGCAGTAATTGGGGCCGCTTCGCGCCCCTTCGCGGGCACGCCCGCTCCCACAAGGATCGCACTGAACCTGTGGGAGCGGGCGTGCCCGCGAAGGGCTGCGAAGCGGCCCCAGTGCATTTTTGCCCCCAAACCATGCCCGAACGGCGCTACACTCTGCACCCCGACCGATACGGCCAACACGAGGCTTTTGCATGCAGTATCGCGACTTGCGCGACTTCATCCGTGGCCTGGAACAGCGCGGCGAGCTCAAGCGCATCCAGGTTCCGATCTCCCCAGTCCTGGAAATGACCGAGGTCTGCGACCGCACCCTGCGTGCGAAGGGTCCGGCATTGCTGTTCGAAAAGCCCACCGGCTTCGACATTCCGGTGCTGGGCAACCTGTTCGGCACCCCCGAGCGCGTGGCCATGGGCATGGGCGCCGAGTCGGTCGAAGAACTGCGCGAAATCGGCAAGCTGCTGGCCTTCCTCAAGGAGCCCGAGCCACCCAAGGGCCTGAAGGACGCCTGGTCCAAGCTGCCGATCTTCAAGAAGGTCGTGTCGATGGCGCCGAAGGTAGTCAAGGACGCGGTGTGCCAGGAAGTGGTGGTCGAGGGTGATGATGTCGACCTCGGCGCACTGCCGATCCAGCACTGCTGGCCAGGCGACGTGGCGCCGCTGATCACCTGGGGCCTTACCGTTACCCGCGGCCCGAACAAGGACCGCCAGAACCTGGGCATCTACCGCCAGCAGGTCATTGGCCGCAACAAGGTCATCATGCGCTGGCTGAGCCACCGTGGTGGCGCCCTCGACTACCGTGAGTGGTGCGAGAAAAACCCCGGCCAGCCGTTCCCGGTTGCCGTGGCCCTGGGTGCTGACCCGGCGACCATCCTCGGTGCCGTGACTCCGGTGCCGGACACCCTCTCCGAATATGCCTTCGCCGGCCTGCTGCGCGGCAATCGCACCGAGCTGGTCAAGTGCCGTGGCAGCAACCTGCAGGTACCGGCCACCGCCGAAATCATCCTGGAAGGCGTGATCCACCCGGGCGAAATGGCCCCGGAAGGCCCGTATGGCGACCATACCGGCTACTACAACGAAGTGGACAGCTTCCCGGTGTTCACCGTCGAGCGCATCACCCACCGGCAGAAACCGATCTACCACAGCACCTACACCGGCCGCCCGCCAGATGAGCCGGCGATTCTCGGTGTGGCGCTGAACGAAGTGTTCGTGCCGATTTTGCAGAAGCAGTTCCCGGAAATCACCGACTTCTACCTGCCGCCAGAAGGCTGCTCGTACCGCATGGCGGTGGTGACCATGAAAAAGCAGTACCCAGGCCACGCCAAGCGCGTGATGCTGGGTGTGTGGTCGTTCCTGCGACAGTTCATGTACACCAAGTTCGTTATTGTCACCGATGACGATATCAACGCCCGTGACTGGAACGATGTGATCTGGGCCGTCACCACACGCATGGACCCCAAGCGTGATACGGTGATGATCGACAACACGCCGATCGACTACCTGGACTTCGCGTCGCCGGTATCGGGGCTGGGGTCGAAGATGGGCCTGGACGCCACGCACAAGTGGCCGGGCGAGACTACACGCGAATGGGGACGGGTCATCGTCAAGGACGAAGCCGTCACCCGCCGTATCGATGAGCTGTGGGATCAGTTGGGAATAGATTGATGCAGGTAACGTTGCAGCCGTCCGGGGCGGTGCTGGCGCTCGAACCCGGGGAACGGATCCTGGATGGAGCGCGGCGGTTGGGCTATGACTGCCCAAATAGCTGCCGCAATGGCAATTGCCATGTCTGCGCCGCGTTGTTGGTCGAAGGGCGGGTACGCCAGGACGGCGAAGTCCGTGACCATGGCGAGCTGTTCACCTGCATTGCCGAGCCGCTGGAGGACTGTGTGTTGCTCTGGGATGGTGTGCTCGCCCTGGGTGAGTTGCCGGTGCGCAAGCTGGCGTGCAGCGTCACTGAGTGCGTCGACGTGGGTGGCGACGTCTGGCGGGTCCGCCTGCGTGCGCCAGCCGGCAAGCCACTGCGTTACCACGCCGGGCAGTACCTGATGATCGAGCGCGAGGGCGGCAAGCCGGCCGCGTTTTCGCTGGCCTCCGCACCCCACGCCGGGCGTGAGCTGGAGCTGCACGTGCTGGCCCGTGAGCCCAGTGCATTGCAACTGATCGAGCAGCTCAAGCGTGACGGCCTGGCACGCATCGAAATGCCGTTTGGCGACACCCACCTGGCCGAGCTGCCCGACGGGCCGCTGGTATTGATTGCCGCCGGCACCGGCATGGGCCAGATGCACAGCCTGCTCGAGCATTGCCGAGCCAACGGCTTCAAGTACCCGGTACACCTGTACTGGGGTGTGCGCCGGCCCGAAGACTTCTACCAGATCGAGCACTGGGACGAATGGCAGCGCCTGCCCAACCTGTTCCTGCACCAGGTCGTCAGTGACCTGTGCGGCTGGGAGGGCCGTTGCGGCATGCTGCATGAGGCGGTCTGCGAGGACATCGCCGACCTCAATACGGTGCATGTGTATGCCAGCGGCTCACCGAACATGATCTACGCCACCCTCGACGCCCTGGTCGAAGCCGGCATGGATGCACACCGCATGCGTGCGGATGTGTTTGCCTACGCCCCACGCGGTTAATAACCGAAGTTGGAACAAGTGGGTATAAGGCGGTAATTGTTACCGCCTTGGCTAATAACTTTAACCGTTGCCGAAACAGTACTTCCCCAGTCGTCGGAACCGGGCATTAAAGTATTGCCCCAGGGCTTGAGTATTCCTGCATTTCTGGCCTATGGTTACTGCAAGCGCCCTTGGTACACGGCTTGGGGTCGCAGTTTGAGCGAATCTCGCTACATCCGTAGTTCACAGGGATAATGGCGGCAGCTTATGTCGGCAATTGAAAGTATGTCTTGGCAAGTTTCATATCCTCCGTCACTCGACTTTGGTCAGCAACATACTCGCGATCAGTTGTTCAACTCCATGAAAACGACCATGTCTCGACATCAGGGCGGGCCGGTGTGGCTGTTTGCCTACGGTTCGCTGATCTGGCGCCCGGAGTGCAATTCGGTGGAGCGCCAGCGCGCGCGGGTACATGGATATCACCGTGGCCTGTACTTGTGGTCGCACGAGCATCGCGGCACCCCGGAAACACCCGGCCTGGTGTTCGGCCTGGACCGTGGTGGTTCCTGCAGCGGTTTTGCCTACCGGCTGGAGGAGAGCAACCTGGACGACTCGCTGATGGCCCTGTGGCAACGCGAGATGCCGTACCCGGCCTATCGGCCGCACTGGCTCAATTGCCGGCTGGGCGATGGCAGCAAGGTACAGGCCTTGGGCTTTGTACTGGAGCGGCATTTGCCGTGCTATGCGGGCAACCTGCCGGATACCTTGCTCAGCCAGATCCTGGCCAGTGCCAAGGGGCGTTATGGCACCACGCGCGATTATGTCGAGCAGACCTTGAATGCCTTGCGCAGCCACCAGATGCCCGATCGCAACCTGGAGGCGCGGTTCAGGCGGTGCCATAACCTGCGTGAAGTTTGAGTTTTTGGGGCCGCTGTACGGCCCATCGCGACACAAGGCCGCTCCTACAGGGATTTGCGTTCAATTGTAGGAGCGGCCTTGTGTCGCGATAGGGCTGCAGGGCAGCCCCAGAAAAATCAATGCATCCGCACCACCAACTTACCCACAGCCTGCCGCTGCCCCAGCTTCTCGATGGCAGCCCCGGCCTCGGCCAGTGGATAAGTCTGCGACACCAGCGGCTTCAACTTGCCTTCGGCATGCCAGTCAAACAGCTGCTTGAAGTTGGCCGCATTGTCTTCCGGCTGGCGCTGTGCGAACGCGCCCCAGAACACCCCCAGCACCGCCGCGCCCTTGAGCAGCACCAAGTTGGTCGCCAGTTGTGGAATGCTGCCGCTGGCAAACCCCACCACCAGCAGCCTGCCATTCCAGGCCAGGCCGCGCACTGCCTGCTCGAACAGCTCGCCGCCGACCGGGTCGTAGATCACATCCACACCCTGGCCGCCGGTCAGGCGCTTGATTTCTTCGCGCAGGCTGGCTTGGCTGTAGTCGATCAGCTCATCTGCCCCGGCCGCCTTGGCCACGGCCAGTTTTTCGGCACTGCTGGCCGCCGCGATCACCCGCGCACCCATGGCCTTGCCGATTTCCACCGCCGCCAGACCGACCCCGCCGGATGCGCCCAGTACCAGCAGTGTCTCGCCTGCTTGCAATTGGCCGCGCTGGCGCAGGGCGTGCATCGAGGTGCCATAGGTCATGCCAAACGCCGCAGCGGTGGTGAAGTCCATGCTGGCCGGGATTGGCATCACGTTGTAGAACGGCACCGCCACCTGCTCGGCGAACGCACCCCAGCCGGTGAGTGCCATGACTCGGTCGCCGACCTTGAACGCGCCGGCTTTTTCCCCGACCGCGGCCACCACGCCCGCGGCTTCGCCGCCGGGTGAGAACGGCAGTGGTGGCTGGAACTGGTATTTACCTTCGATGATCAGGGTGTCGGGGAAGTTGACACCGGCGGCCTGCACATCCAGCAGAATCTCGTTTTTCTTCGGCAGCGGGCTGGCCACGTCTTCCAGTACCAGATCACGCGCCGGACCCAGGGTTTTGCACAACACAGCTTTCATCGGGGCTATTCCTTTGCGGGTAGTGGCCGATAAGTGTAGGAGGGCCGCTTGCCGGGTCAACGAGCATGGCCCGCCCTGATGGGCCGGCATAAGCCCGGGCTTGGGTTTGAGCGGCGTGCTGGGTAAGCTGGCGCCAACTGTATTGAGGAGCGAATTCGTGAAAGCGTGGATCTTGATGGTGCTGGCGCTGCTGCTGCCGGCTGCGGCCATGGCCGAAGAAGCCAAGGAAGGGGCGCCCAAGGTTGCTTACATCAGCCTGAGCCCACCCTTTGTGGGCAACTATGCCCTCGACGGCGGCCCGCGGCTGCGCGTGTACAAGGCCGACGTGGCCCTGCGCGTGACCGGCGACGAAGCGGCCAAGGCGGTGAAGCATCACGAACCGCTGATCCGCAACCAGCTGGTGGCACTGTTCACCCAGCAGACCGTGGACAGCATGAGCAATGTCGAGTCCAAGGAGCACCTCCGCCAGGAGGCGTTGAAGCAGGTGCAGCAGGTGCTGGAAGCGGAAGAGGGCAAGCCGATCGTCGAAGACCTGCTGTTCAACAACCTGATCGTGCAGTGAACTGAAACCTTATGAGGCCAATCGCCGCTGCAACACGGTGATAGCGGCCTCGTTACGGCGCTGGTATTCCAACCGGCAACGGAAAAAGCATTCAGGCCGAAGCGAGGTGAGCTCCGGTTGTAGGCGTTTTCTGTCTTATCTGTAAGCCCGCCAGTTTTCAGTTTCTGATGCCATAGCCACGTTAAATTGTGGCTTGTCTCCAGTTGCTCGAGAGTATTGGCAATGCCGTTGAAGTACCAGCCGAAAGAGGCGACCGTGCTGATGTGCGATTTTTCGGGCTTTCGGGTGCCTGAGATGATCAAGGTGCGGCCCGTCGTCGTTCTTCGCAAGCACAGACAAAATCACCAGTTGGTGACAATCATTCCATTGAGCACCACCGCACCTGATCACGTAGCCAAGCATCACGTTGAGCTGCCGAGTTATCTGCCAGGACCGGCCCTCACATGCTGGGCCAAGTGCGACATGATCTACACGATTGCGATCGCTAGACTGGACAGGTGTCAGATCAAGTCACGGCATGGTGGTGGTCGGGAATTCCTCACCTTCACAATGAGGCCTGAGCATTTCGCGGCAGTAAAGGCTGCTGTTGGCTTCAGCCTGGGCTTCACATATCCGGCAACAGTGCCGGCTGTTGTCAGTGGTGCGCTGGATACGCAATAATCGCCCTGTTCCCGCAAGGGACTTGCGAGACTCTGTGGATCCTGGTTCAACCAGCTATTACAGAGCCGGGCAGGTAAATGGCGATGACAAGCCAACCTGTCTGTGATCAGGGCGCCGAAAGGCGCCCTTTGTCTTTGTGCCAGTTTTCCAATTTCCTGACCGGAATGATATCGCACGCCCTCATGACGCCAGGCTACGGCGAAACCGCGCCAGGGCGACGCTGAAAAACACCAGGCCGATCAGCGCCAGCGCCAAAATATCTGGCCATACCACCGCCCAGCCGGCATCCCGGAACAGGATCGCGGTACCCAGGCTGACAAAGTGCGTCGACGGTGACCCCTGCATCACCCATTGCAGCCATTGCGGCATGCTGTCCAGGGGGGTGCTGCCGCCAGACAACAACAGCATCGGGATGATCACCGGGATGGCCAGCAGGCCGAACTGCGGCGTCGAGCGTGCCAGGGTGGCGAGGAAGATGCCCAGCGCGGTACTGGCGAACAGGTACAGCGCGGTCACGGCCAGAAACAGCCCCATCGAGCCGGACAGCGGCACACCCAGCGCGCCTTTCACGACCACCACCAGCGAAACCCACGTGCAGATCACCACCACCAGCGCGTTGCTGCCGATTTTTGCCAGCATGATTTCCAGTGCGGTGAGCGGCAGCACCAGCAGGTGGTCGAGGGTGCCATGCTCACGCTCGCGCAGCAGCGCGGTGCCGGTGAGGATGATCGCCAGGATGGTGATGTTGTTGACGATCTGGATCACCGCCAGGAACCAGCCCCCCTCAAGGTTGGGGTTGAACAGCGCCTTAGGGTTGATCAGCACCGGGCTTTGCACGTTGCCGCGCTGGCTGTAGTCGAGCAGCTCGCGCTCGAAGATGCGGCCGATGTAGCCGGCGCCCATGAACGCCTGGCTCATGGCCGTGGCGTCGACGTTGACCTGCAGCTCCGGCGAGCGCCCGGCCAGCAGGTCGCTCTGGAAGTTCACCGGTACGTTGATCACGAAGGTGTACTCGCCGCTGTCCATGGCCTGGTCCAGGCGTGCTGCGGGCAGCGACACGGCGGGCTGGAACTCGGGCGGTTGCAGGGCTTGGGTCAATTTGCGCGACAGCAGGCTTTGGTCTTCGTCCACTACCGCGACGCTGGCATTGTGTACGCCGATCACCGAGCCGGCGGCGGGCATGTAGATCGCCACGCTGTAGGCATACAGCAGGAACAGCAGCAGCACGCTGTCATGGCGCAGGCTGGTCAGTTCTTTCAGGCCCAGGCGCAGGGTGTGGTTAAGGCGCGACATGTCAGGCCTCCTGCTTCTTCAACATGGCCAGGCTCAGGCCGGTGAACCCAGCGAAGAAGCCCAGCAGGATCAGGCACTGCGGCCACAGCTCGCGCAGCCCCAGCGCCTTGGTGAAGGTGCCGACCGCGATGTCGAGAAAGTAGCCCGCCGGGAACAGCTGGCCCATCACCGCCGCTGCGCCGTCCAGCGACGAGCGTGGCACGATCAGCCCGGAAAACTGGATGGTCGGCAGGCTGGTGATGATCATGGTGCCCAGGATGGCCGCGATCTGGGTGCGGGTGAAGGCCGAGATCAACAGCCCCAGGCTGGTGGTGGCCAGCAGGTAGGCCACGCCACCACAGGCCAGGGCCAGCACGCTGCCCTTGAGCGGCACGGCGAACAGCCAGCAATTCATGGCCACCAGCAGCGCCAGGTTGACCAGGCTTACGACCAGGTAAGGCATTTGCTTGCCCAGCAGAAACTCCAGGCGGGTGAGGGGCGTGGCATAGAAGTTGGTGATGGAGCCGAGTTCTTTCTCGCGGACAATGCCCAGCGCGGTGAGCATGGCCGGAATGAAGGCCAGGATCAGCGCCATCACGCCCGGGCCGATGGCATTCACGCTGACCACGTCCTGGTTGTAGCGAAAACGCGTTTCCAGGCGCACCAGGTCCTGGCGCGGCTGCGGCTGGGGGCTGGCCTTTGCCAGTTGCTCAAGGTTGGCCTGGTGCACGGCTTCCACGTAGTTGCGGCTGGTTTCTGCGCGGAACGGCATGCCGCCGTCGAGCCAGGCCGCCACCACCGGTTGGCGGCCGGCGTACAGGTCGCGACCGAAGCCGGGCGGAATCTCCAGCGCCAGTTTGATTTCCGAGCGCTGCAGGCGCTGGTGCATCTCGCGGCTGTCACGGATCGGCGCCTGTTCGGCAAAATAGCGTGAGCCCCGGAAGGCTTCGAGGTAGGCGCGGCTTTGTGGGCTCTGGTCCTGATCGTGCACGGCGAAGGCAAGGTTTTCCACATCCAGCGAAATGCCGTAGCCGAAGATCACCATCATGAACAACGCGCCTGCCAGGGCGAAGGCCAGGCGCACCTTGTCGCGCAGCAGTTCCTTGCCCTCGCGGCTGGCCACCGCCAGCAGGCGGCGCAGGCTGAAGCCCTGGCGCAGTGGCGGGGCGGCCGTGGCTGGCTGCTCCAGCACGGCGTTGTCCGTGGCTGGCGGCGCGAGCTCCTGGGCCTGCTCCAGGCAGCGCACGAACGCGTCCTCCAAAGTGTCACCGTCGTACTGGTGCTGCAGGGCATCGGGTGTGTCGCAGGCCAGTACCCGTCCGGCATGCATCAACGAGATGCGGTCGCAGCGCTGGGCTTCGTTCATGAAGTGGGTGGAGAGGAAAATGGTCACGCCCTGTTCGCGTGACAATTCCACCAACAGGCGCCAGAAGTCGTCGCGAGCGGCCGGATCGACGCCGGAGGTTGGCTCATCAAGGATCAGCACTTCCGGGCGATGCAGCACCGCCACCGCCAGTGACAGGCGCTGGCGCAGGCCAAGGGGCAGGGCGCCGGACGGCTGGTCGGCGATAGCGGCCAGGTCGAAGCGCTCGACCAGCTCATCGATGCGCTGGGCGCTCCCGGCTTTGGGCAAGTCGAACAGGCGGGCATGCAAGGTCAGGTTCTGCCGGGTGCTGAGCTCGCCATACAGCGAGAAACTCTGCGACATGAAACCGACCCGTTTGCGCGTGGCCAGGTCACTGGCGTCCACCGGGCGCCCCAGCAGGCTGGCGCTGCCCTCGCTGGCCGGCATCAGCCCGGTGAGCACTTTCATGGTGGTCGTCTTGCCGCAGCCGTTGGAGCCGAGGAAGCCGAAGATCTCGCCACGGCCAATGGCGAAACTGACCTTGTTTACCGCTGTGAAGTCGCCAAAGCGCAGGGTCAGGTCGTGAGCCTCAATGGCGACCGGGCCATCTGTGGCCGGGCGCGGCGGGATGTGCAAGGGTTGATGCTGCGCCTTGCCCGCACCTTGGTAATGGGTGAAGGCGTCGTCCAGCTTGCCGCTGGGGGTGACTGCGGCCAGTTCGTGGCTTGGGCCTGCGGCCAGCAGTCGGCCGCCATCGAGCATCAGGCAATGCTCGAACTGTTCGGCTTCTTCCATGTAGGCGGTAGCCACCAGCAGGGTCAGTTGCGGGCGCTGTGCGCGAACCTGCTCGACCAGCTCCCAGAAGCGTCGCCGCGACAGCGGGTCGACGCCGGTGGTGGGTTCGTCGAGGATCAGCAGGTCCGGCTCGTGGATCAGCGCGCAGCACAGGCCCAGCTTCTGCTTCATGCCACCTGACAGCTTGCCAGCCGGGCGCTCGGCAAAGCGCTGCAGGTCGGTGGCCTGCAACAGGTTGGCCATGCGCTGTTCGCACTCGCGGCGGCCCAGGCCGAACAGTGTGGCAAAAAAGCGTATGTTCTCGCTGATCGACAGCTCCGGGTACAGGTTGTTGCCAAGCCCCTGTGGCATGAACGCCACTTTCGGGTACAGCGCCGCGCGATGACGGCGCTGGCGGATCGAGCCACCCAGCACCTGCAGCTCGCCCTGTTGCAGGCGTTTGACCCCTGCAATCAACCCCAGCAAGGTCGATTTGCCCGCGCCATCAGGGCCGATAAGCGCGCAACGGGTGCCCGCAGGCAGGCTGAAGCCGAGGGTGTGCAGGGCCACCAGGTCGCCGTAGCGGTGGCGGATGCCCTCGGCCAGCAGTGCCGGGGCGTTCATTGCAGGTTGGCCGGCCAGTCCACCTCAGCCGTGCGCACATAGCCGGCGCCTGGCATACCCGGTTTTGCTTGTGGCACTGCGCCGGGGTCGGTCAGGCGAAGCTTGACCCGGAATACCAGCTTTTGCCGCTCGTCGCGGGTTTCGACCTGTTTGGGGGTGAACTGGGCCTTGGCTGCGACAAAGGCCACCTTGGCCGGCAGAGCGCGTTCGGGCAGGGCGTCCAGCACGATGCGCGCCTGGTCACCTACGGTCAGCTGGCCACTGGCGGCGGCCGGCAGATACAGGTTCATGTACTGGTCGCTAGGGTCGATCAGCATCAGCACGCGGCCGCCGGCACCCAGCACTTCACCGGGCTCGGCCAGGCGCAGCTGAATGATGCCGTTGATGGGCGCCCGCAGGCTGCTGTCGTCGATTTCGCTGGTGAGCTGGGCGACCTGGGCTTGGGCGGCGCCGATGGCGGCCTTGATCGCTGCCAGCTGGGCGCGGGCGGCGACCACGGCGGCGTTGGCGGTGTCAAAGCGTGCCTGTTGCTGGTCGAGCAACTGTTGGCTGGCGTACTTGCGCTGGAAAATTTCGCGCA
Source organism: Pseudomonas sp. BP01 (assembly GCF_022760795.1). NCBI lineage: Bacteria > Pseudomonadati > Pseudomonadota > Gammaproteobacteria > Pseudomonadales > Pseudomonadaceae > Pseudomonas > Pseudomonas sp. BP01. Next base: position 33,871 of record NZ_JAFBKA010000030.1, on the reverse strand, counting down.
CGCGCTTGAGTTCCTGGCTGGCCAGCAACAGTTCGCTTTGCCGCAGCTGCACACTTGCCTGGGCAGCGGCGTAGTTTTCCCGGGCGCGCAGCACTTCGGCTTCGGCCTGGGTGCGCTGGGCTTGCATGGTGCGGGTGTCGATACGTGCCAGCAGCTGGCCGCGGGTGACTTTGTCGCCTTCGTCGACCAGCACTTCGGCCAGGCGGCCGGGGATTTTACTGGCGATCTGTACTTCGGTGGCTTCGAGCCGGCCGTTGCCCATGCTCAGGCCTTCGGGCAGCTGGTCGTGGAGCGACTTCCAGTACCCCAGCCCTGCGGCTGCAGCGAGCAGTGCGATCAGCGCGGCGGCGAATATTCTGGGGGCGTATCGGTTCATCGTTCTGCATCCTTGCGCTCATCCACACTACATAATGGCGCGGGGCCATTCGTGGCGTGTTGATATCGGTCAAACCCTTGACCTTAGCCACTGTTTCAACGCAGCGCGACAATCACCGCCCATTGCTCGGGGGTGACCGGCATCACCGACAGGCGGCTGCCCTTTTGCACCAGCGGCAACTCGGCCAGGCCGGCCTGCTGCTTCAGCCAGCCCAGCTCCAGTACCCGTGGCAGGGTTTGCACATGGGCCACATCCACCGCGCTCCACGGGTTCTTGTCGGCCGTGGCCTTGGCGTCGTAGTAGTGGCTTTGTGGGTCCAGCGCGGTGGGGTCGGGGTAGGCCGCACGGGTGATTCTGGCAATACCGGCAATGCCCGGTTGCGGGCAGCTGGAGTGATAAAAGAAGAATTCGTCACCCACGTTCATGGCCCGCAGGAAATTACGCGCCTGATAATTGCGCACGCCGTCCCAGCGCGCTTCGCCCAGGCGGCTGAGGCCTTCGATGGAGAGTTCGTCGGGCTCGGATTTCATCAGCCAGTAGGCCATGGATGCTGCTCCTGAAAAGGTTTGAAATAACCTGTTGCACGAAACCGACAGCCGGTTGGCGTCAAGGTTTGCTTGCGGACGCAGGTTGTCGGAAAATGCGCCCCGTTTAAAGCGCGACGCGCTGGCGATACCCTGAAAATCGCCGAGCACTGAACAGTTTGCCTGGGGGGCAATCTTCGATGAATCAACGCAAAAAGCCGGATCTGCTGTGGATCCTGGTGTTCATTTTTGGCCTGGGTGTGGTCACTACCGGTTATGCGCAGGGTTTGTGGGAGCGCAAGCTGGACAACGCCTACCAGATGCCGGTCGACGCCAGCCAGCCACAACGTTGATGCCCCCGCTGGCGCCGCTCAACGCGGTGCCAGGTACCAGCTACGGTCCGAGACCGTCCCCTGCAGCGGTACATCCCAACTGGCCTGCGCCAGCCGCTCGACCTTCTGGCATTCGTGCGCCAGCCCCAGCAGCAACGGTTTTTTCCAGGTTTGCCGACGCGCCTGGTAGGCCAGGCTGCGATCATAAAAGCCGCCACCCATGCCCAGGCGCCCGCCCACTTCGTCAAAACCGACCAGCGGTAGCAGGATCAGGTCCAGCGCCCAGACCGGCCGCTGACGCCTGCGGTCCGTGACCGGCTCGGGAATACGAAAGCGGTTGGGCTTGAGCTTTTCGCCCTGCTCGAACCGCTGGAACACCATGTGCGTGCGCGGCCAGGCGTGCAGCACCGGCAGGTAGGTGCGTTTGCCGCGACGCTGGGCTTCGCGCATCAGCAGGCCAGGGTCGATTTCGCCGTCGTTGGGCAGGTACAAGGCAATATGCCGGGCGCGGCGGAACAATGGGTGTTGCGCCAGCTGGCGGTACAGGCCGAGGGTGGCCTGGCGTTGCTGGGCAGGGGTGAGGGCGCGGCGGGCATTGCGAAGCAGGCGACGGAGCTGGGGGCGGGTGAGCGGCGCGGTGTCGGTCATGGCACGGGCGATCCCAGGATTGCTGGCCGGCACTGGAAGGTCGGCCAAAACGAATTGCCCGCCTGAGGGGCGGGCAAAAAAATTCAGGCTCCCCGGTCAGACCGCTGTCGGTGTAGCCCTTGAACCCGAAAGTTCAAGGTGGAGATTGCAGGGGGCGTTAAGGCTTTCCGTCGGGCGGACATGCACACCGGCCCCAGCGTGCAACCCCCGTGGTTGTGCGTATCGGCTCAGGGACATAACCGACTGGCGCATCCACCAGGGAGTGGCGCCAGTATACCAATCTCAGCCAATTTTGGTATCCGTGTCGTCGGACAATGCCTTGTCTACCCGATCCAGCAGGTCGCGGACCTGTTCGCGGTTGGTGCCGCTGACCGGGGCATCGGTGCGGTCTTCCTGGCGGTGCAGCATTTCGTGGGTAATGTTCAACGCGGCCATGACCGCGATGCGGTCGGCGCCAATCACCTTGCCGCTGCTGCGGATCTCGCGCATCTTGCCGTCCAGGTAGCGCGCGGCGCTGACCAGGTTGTTGCGCTCTTCCGGCGGGCAGATGATCGAGTATTCTTTGTCGAGGATCTGCACGGTGACGCTATTGCTTGAACTCATGAGTCTTGCTCCAGAGCCTTGAGGCGTAAGATCATCGACTCGACCTTGCGCTTGGCGATCTCGTTCTTTTCGATGAGGTGGGCGCGCTCTTCGCGCCAGGATTTTTCCTGAGCTACTAGGAGTGCATTTTGCCGTTTTAGTTGCTCGACGCGTTCGATCAGCAACTCGAATCGGCTCATCAGTGCCTGAAGGTCGTTCTCTTGCGTGGGTTGCACTCGATTCGCTCCGTCGTTGAGTCACCTGGCGATGATGCCTCTCCCTGGGCCGCGACAGCCAGTGCCGATGGTCTTGGCGCGCCTGCCGGTGCTAGGATACAAGGTCTCCATTCTAGTCATTGCGCCGTCTGGCGCCTAGCTGCCCATGCCCAATACCCAATCGCCTTACATCGCCTTCGCCATGCTGCTCTCGAGCAATGGTCATCCTGTCACCCCGGCCGAACTGCACGGCCTTTTGATCGGCCGCAGCTGCGCCGGTGCCGGTTTCGACGCCGATGCCTGGCTGGCCGATGCCGCCCAGTTGCTGGAAACCGAGCCCGGTGACACCGTGCGCAACGCCCTGATCGGCCTGCAGGAAATGGTCAAGGGTGAGCTGACCAGCGACGACATGGCCATCGTCCTGCTGCTGCCTTCCGACGACGCCGCCCTGAGCGACCGCGCCACCGCGCTGGGCCAGTGGTGCCAAGGCTTCATTACCGGCTTTGGCCTGAATGCCGGCGGCAAGGACTTGTCTGACGAAGCCAAGGATGTGCTGCAGGACCTGGTGGCCATTTCCCAGGTACAGGAAGCCCTCGAAGAGTCCGAAGACGGCGAGAGCGACTACATGGAAGTCATGGAATACCTGCGCGTGGCGCCTCTGCTGCTGTTCTCCGAGCTGGCCAAGCCGGCCGCACCCGCGCCCAAGCCATCGCTGCACTGATCAACCGGGGGTAGTCTGCCCATGAGCCACATTCCCAAGGGCGAGTATGCCCGTCGGCGCAAGGCGCTGATGGCGCAGATGGTCCCCAACAGCATCGCCATCCTGCCCGCTGCCGCAGTTGCCATCCGCAACCGCGACGTCGAGCACGTATACCGCCAGGACAGCGACTTCCAGTACCTCAGCGGCTTTCCGGAGCCTGAGGCGGTCATTGCGCTGATCCCGGGGCGTGAACATGGCGAGTACGTGCTGTTTTGCCGTGAGCGCAACCCGGAGCGCGAGCTGTGGGACGGGCTGCGGGCCGGCCAGGAAGGCGCGGTGCGCGATTTCGGCGCCGACGATGCCTTCCCCATCACCGACATCGACGAGATCCTGCCGGGCCTGATCGAAGGCCGCGAGCGGGTGTACAGCGCCATGGGCAGCAACCCCGAGTTCGACCGGCGGCTGATGGACTGGATCAACGTGATCCGCTCCAAGGCCCGCCTGGGCGCCCAGCCGCCGAACGAGTTCGTTGCGCTGGATCATCTGCTGCACGACATGCGCCTGTATAAATCGGCAGCGGAAGTGAAGGTGATGCGTGCCGCTGCAGCCATCTCGGCACGGGCCCATGTGCGGGCCATGCAGGCGTGCCGGGCGGGGCTGCACGAATACAGCCTGGAAGCCGAACTGGACTATGAGTTCCGCAAGGGCGGCGCAAAGATGCCCGCCTACGGATCGATCGTCGCGGCCGGGCGCAATGGCTGCATCCTGCACTATCAGCAAAATGACGCCCCGCTCAAGGATGGCGACCTGGTACTGATCGACGCCGGTTGCGAAATCGACTGCTACGCCAGCGACATCACCCGCACCTTCCCGGTCAGCGGGCGCTTTTCGCCCGAGCAGAAGGCCATCTACGAACTGGTGCTCAAGGCCCAGGCCGCGGCGTTTGCCGAAATCGCCCCGGGCAAACACTGGAACCACGCCCACGAGGCGACCGTGAAGGTCATTACCCAAGGCTTGGTCGAGCTTGGCCTGCTTTCGGGCGAGGTGCAGGCGCTGATCGACAGCGAGGCCTATCGCGCCTTCTACATGCACCGTGCGGGGCATTGGCTGGGCATGGATGTGCACGACGTGGGCGAGTACAAGGTGGGTGGCGAGTGGCGTGTGCTGGAGCCCGGCATGGCGCTGACCGTCGAGCCGGGCATCTACATAGGCGCCGACAATCAGGCCGTGGCCAAGAAATGGCGCGGCATTGGTGTAAGGATCGAGGACGACGTGGTAGTGACCAGGCAAGGTTGTGAAATCCTGACTTCGGGCGTGCCGCGCACGGTTGCCGAGATCGAGGCGCTGATGCAGGCCGCCCGCAAGGACGCGGCATGAGTCGCGTGAACCTGGCGATCATTGGCGGTGGCCTGGTAGGCGCAAGCCTGGCGTTGGCCCTGCAGGCCGGGGCCAAGGCGCGCGGCTGGAAGATCTTGCTGATCGAGCCGTTCGCACCCGGTGACAGCTTCCAGCCCAGCTACGATGCGCGCTCCTCGGCGTTGTCGTTCGGCACCCAGCAGATCTACCAGCAGCAGGGCCTTTGGCAGGCCATCGGCCGGCGTGCCGAGCCGATCCGGCAAATTCACGTGTCCGACCGTGGTCGCTTCGGCGCCACCCGTCTGGATGCCCAGGAAGAAGGCGTACCGGCGCTGGGCTACGTGGTGGAAAACGCCTGGCTTGGCCAATGCTTGTGGCAAGGGCTGGACAGTGACGTGGTGAGCTGGCGCTGCCCGGCGGAAGTGACCTCGATGCAGGCGATCGAAGGCGGTTACCGCCTGGGGTTGAATGACGACACCCAGCTGGAATGCGACCTGGCGGTACTGGCCGACGGTGGCCGTTCCGGTTTGCGCGAGCAGTTGGGTATTCACGTGCGTCATACGCCGTACCAGCAGAGCGCATTGATCGCCAACATCACCCCGGGTGAGGCCCACGGTGGCCAGGCGTTCGAGCGCTTCACCGAAGAAGGCCCCATGGCCTTGCTGCCGTTGCCGGACAACCGCTGTGCACTGGTGTGGACCCGCCAGGGCATGGATGCGCGGCGTCTGGCCGACATCGACGAGCGCAGCTTCCTGCGCGAGCTGCAAGGCGTGTTTGGCTATCGCCTGGGCGCGTTGCGCCAGGTCGGCGCCCGGCACCTTTACCCCTTGTCGCTGATCGAGGCCCAGGAGCAGGTGCGGCCGCACCTGGTGGTCCTGGGTAATGCCGCGCACAGCCTGCACCCCATTGCCGGCCAGGGCTTCAACCTGTCGCTGCGCGATGTGCAGTCGCTGGCCGACGCATTGCTGGCCGGCCCGCAGCAGCCTGGCGACCTGGCCACGCTGCAGGCTTATGCCCAGCGCCAGCGCCTGGACCAGGCCATGACCATCGGCTTTTCCGACCAGGTCACCCGGTTGTTCGGCAGCAACCAGCCGTTGCTGGCCGCCGGGCGTAATTTGGGCCTGCTCGGGCTCGACCTGCTGCCGCCGGCCAAAAGCTGGTTCGCCCGCCAGGCCATGGGCCTGGGCACCCGCCCCGATCCGCGGGGGCAGGCATGAGCAACCCGCGTAAACTGGCACGCCGTGCGCGTATGTTGCGCTGGATGCTGAACCTCTACCCGCCGTACCTGGGGGCGGGCATCCGCGTGCAGTCCATCAGCCCCGACCTGCGCAGCGTCAAGGTGGCGATGAAGCTGACACGCTGGAACCGCAACTATGTCGGTACCCAGTTTGGCGGCAGCCTGTATTCGATGGTCGACCCTTTCTACATGTTGCTGCTGATCGAGCAGTTGGGCCGCGACTATATCGTCTGGGACAAGGCCGCCAGCATCGATTTCATCTCGCCGGGCAAAGGCCCGGTGTATGCCGAATTCCACGTTGATGACGCGCTGCTGGACGACATCCGCCAGCAGACCGCCACCGGCAAGAAGTGCCTGCCGCGATTGCAGGTCGATATCCGCGATGGCGCCGGCGAGCTGGTGGCGCGGGTCGATAAAACCCTATACGTGCGGCTCAAGCCGCAAGCGAGGCTGGCGTAAGGCATGGAAATGCGCGCAGATCTGTTGATTGTCGGTGCCGGTATGGTCGGCAGCGCACTGGCCCTGGCGTTGCGCCACAGTGGCTTGCAAATCCTCTTGCTCGATGGCGGCCCGCTGACGGTCAAGCCCTTCGACGCCCAGGCGCCGTTCGAACCACGTGTCAGCGCGCTGTCGGCGGCCAGCCAGCGCATCCTCGAGCGCCTCGGCGCGTGGGACGGCATCGCCCAGCGGCGTGCTACGCCGTATTCCGACATGCAGGTGTGGGATGGCAGCGGCACCGGGCAGATTCACTTCTCGGCCGCCAGCGTGCACGCCCAGGTGCTTGGCCATATCGTCGAGAACCGGGTGGTGCAGGATGGCCTGCTGGAGCGCCTGCACGACAGCGACATCGGCCTGCTGCCCAACGCGCGGCTGGAGCAGTTGCGTCGCTCGGGGGACGAGTGGTTGCTGACCCTGGCTGATGGCCGGCAACTGCGTGCACCGCTGGTGATCGCCGCCGACGGTGCCAATTCGGCGGTGCGGCGCCTGGCTGGCTGCGAAACCCGCGAATGGGATTACCTGCACCATGCCATCGTCACCAGCGTGCGCTGCAGTGCCGGGCACCAGGGCACGGCCTGGCAGCGCTTCACCGATGAGGGGCCGTTGGCGTTTCTGCCGTTGACCCGCGATGGCCAGCAAGATTGGTGCTCGATCGTGTGGTCGACCACCCCGGAGCATGCCGAGCAGTTGATGGCACTGGATGAAGCCGCCTTCCTGCAGGCCCTGGAGCGTGCTTTCGAGGGGCGCCTGGGGGACGTGCTGCAGGCCGACCCGCGGGTGTGCGTGCCGCTGCGCCAGCGCCACGCCAAGCGCTATGTGGATGAAGGCCTGGCCTTGATCGGCGATGCTGCGCACACCATCCACCCGCTGGCCGGGCAGGGCGTCAACCTGGGCTTCCTCGATGCTGCGGTGCTGGCCGAAGTGCTGGTCAATGCCTGCGAGCGCGGTGAGCGGCTGGCAGATGTGAAGGTGTTGAGCCGTTACGAGCGGCGGCGCATGCCGCACAACCTGGCGCTGATGGCGGCCATGGAGGGCTTTGAGCGGTTGTTCCAGGCCAACCCGCTGCCATTGCGCTGGTTGCGTAACAGCGGGTTGAAACTGGTGGAGCAGATGCCGGAGGCCAAGGCGGTATTCGTGCGCCAGGCGCTGGGTTTGAGTGGTGATCTGCCGGATCTGGCCAAAGCCTGAAGGCTGCTCCTGCAATGGGCGGTGCAAGCTCTGCAACATCCGGTAACTGCTAGGTAGATGAGTCGGAAAATGGGATTCACTACCATTCGCACCTCTCAAACGATCCGAGGAGTGCTTCCCATGTTGCCACGCAAGCCCCTACTGGCCGCCCTGGCCCTGACCCTGTTCGGTGGCACTGCCCAAGCGGCGGACGAAGTGGTGGTGTACTCCTCGCGCATCGACGAGCTGATCAAGCCGGTGTTCGATGCCTATACCGCCAAGACCGGGGTCAAGATCAAGTTCATCACCGACAAGGAAGCCCCGCTGATGCAGCGCATCAAGGCCGAGGGCGACAACGGCGTGGCCGACCTGCTGTTGACCGTCGATGCCGGCAACCTGTGGCAAGCCGAGCAGATGGGCATCCTGCAGCCGATCAAGTCCGACATCATCGACCAGAACATTCCGCCGCAGTACCGCGCCTCGTCCCATGACTGGACCGGCCTGAGCCTGCGCGCCCGCACCATCATCTACTCCACCGAGCGGGTCAAACCCGAGGAGTTGAGCACCTACGAAGCCCTGGCCGACAAACAGTGGGAAGGCCGCCTGTGCCTGCGCACGGCCAAGAAGGTGTACAACCAGTCGCTCACCGCCACCCTGATTGAAACCCATGGCGAGGCGAAGACCGAGCAGATCGTCAAAGGCTGGGTCAACAACCTGTCCACCGATGTGTTCTCCGATGACAACGCGGTGATCCAGGCCATCGAGGCCGGCCAGTGCGACGTGGGCGTGGTCAACACCTACTACTACGGGCGCCTGCACAAGCAGAACCCGAACCTGCCGGTGAAGATCTTCTGGCCCAACCAGGGTGACCGTGGCGTGCACGTCAACCTGTCGGGCATTGGCCTGACCAAGCACGCGCCTCACCCGGAAGCGGCGAAAAAGCTGGTGGAATGGATGACGGGCGACGAGGCGCAGAAGCTGTTCGCCGACATCAACCAGGAGTTCCCGGCCAACCCGAAGGTGAAGCCTTCCGAGGAAGTGGCGGCATGGGGGAGCTTCAAGGCTGACAGCATTCCGGTGGAAATTGCCGGCAAGCGGCAGGCTGAAGCCATCCGCTTGATGGATCGGGCTGGCTACAACTAAGCGCCAGGCCTTATCCTTCCGGGGCCTGCAAGGGCCTCTTCGCGGGCATGCCCGCTCCCACAGGATCTGCACTGCCTTTGAGGGTTGTGCGGCCCTCTGTGGGAGCGGGCATGCCCGCGAACGACCGCAAAGCGGTCGCACATCAGCCACAGAGACATAGAACTTGCCCCACACCCCCCAACGCCGCTGGTACCTCCCGGTCTCCCTGATCGCCGCCCTGGTGCTGCTGCCCTTGAGCGTCCTGCTGTTGTCCTGGCAGTCGATCGATATGCAGATCTGGTCGCACCTGCTCGACACCCAGATGAGCCGCCTGTTGGGCAATACCCTGACGCTGGTGGTGGGCGTAGGTATCGGCGTCACCCTGTTGGGGGTCAGCCTCGCCTGGCTCACCAGCCTCTGCGAATTCCCCGGCCGGCGCTGGCTGGACTGGGCGCTGATGCTGCCGTTCGCCATCCCGGCCTATGTGCTGGCGTTCGTCTTCGTCGGCCTGCTGGACTTCGCCGGCCCGGTGCAAAGCGCCCTGCGTGAGGTGTTCGGGCCGATGCGCCTGCCGCGGGTGCGCTCCACCGGCGGGGTGATCATCGTGCTGGTGCTGGTGTTCTACCCGTACGTCTACCTGCTGGCGCGCACGGCCTTCCTGGCCCAGGGCAAAGGCTTGATGGAAGCGGCGCGGATACTCGGGCTATCGCCCCTGCAAGCGTTCTGGCGCGTGGCCCTGCCCATGGCTCGGCCGGCGATCGGCGCCGGCATTGCCCTGGCCTTGATGGAAACCCTGGCCGACTTCGGCGCGGTGGCCGTGTTCAATTTCGACACCTTCACCACGGCCATCTACAAGACCTGGTACGGCTTCTTCAGCCTGTCCAGCGCCGCCCAGCTGGCCAGCCTGTTGTTGCTGGCAGTGATGCTGGTGCTGTACGGCGAGCGCCGTGCCCGGGGTGCCAGCCGCAGCGGCAACGAGCGGCCGCGGGCGCAGGCGCTGTACCACCTGCGCGGGGTGAAAGCGCTGCTGGCCAGTGGTTGGTGCCTGCTGGTGTTTGCCTGCGCTTTCGTCATCCCGCTGCTGCAGCTGCTGGCGTGGTTCTGGCAACGCGGCCGGCATGACCTGGACGAGCGCTATGTCGGCCTGGTGTTGCACACCCTGTACCTGGGCAGCATGGCGGCACTGGTCACGGTAAGTGTGGCGCTGGTGCTGGCCTTTGCGCGCAGGCAGGCGCCGACCGGTGCTATCCGCGCCGGGGTCGGCCTGGCCAACCTGGGCTATGCCTTGCCCGGTTCGGTGCTGGCAGTGTCGATCATGCTGGCGTTCAGTTACCTCGACAACCAGCTGGTCATCCCGCTGTCCAGCTGGTTGGGCGGGGCAGGCAAGCCGCTGCTGCTGGGCAGCCTTGCCGCCTTGCTGCTGGCCTACCTGGTGCGTTTCATCGCCGTGGCCTACGGGCCGCTGGAGAGCAGCCTGGAGCGCATCCGCCCGTCACTGCCCGAGGCCTCCCGTAGCCTGGGCGTGGGTGGGCCCAGATTGTTTTTCAAGGTGTATCTGCCGCTGCTGGTGCCCGGTGCCCTCAGCGCCGCGTTGCTGGTGTTCGTCGACGTGCTCAAGGAAATGCCGGCCACCTTGCTGATGCGACCGTTCGGCTGGGACACCTTGGCGGTACGGGTGTTCGAGATGACCAGCGAGGGCGAATGGGCACGGGCCTCGCTGCCAGCATTGACGCTGGTACTGGTGGGCCTGCTGCCGGTCATCGGCCTGATCCGCCGTTCGGCACATCGACCCGGTCGCAGTCACTGAGGGTGCCAGCCTGCGTCCTTGCGGCTACAATGCGCGGCATTCGCGCGGTGGGTCCTACAAGAAGAGCTGACGATCAAACGTCATCGACCGCCGCCGCTTCGCCACGCCCGGAAGGAGAAACCCATGGGACAGCGCACGCTTTTGTATGACCTGCACCTGGCGCTTGGCGCCAAAACGGTCGATTTCGGTGGCTGGGACATGCCCCTGCATTATGGCTCGCAGGTCGAGGAGCACCACCAGGTGCGCAGCGATTGCGGGGTTTTCGATGTGTCCCACATGACTGTGGTCGACGTCGATGGCAGCGACGCTACCGTCTGGCTGCAACGCCTGCTGGCCAACGACGTGGCCCGCCTGGACGAAACCGGCAAGGCGCTGTACAGCCCGCTGCTCCATGCGCAGGGCGGGGTGATCGACGACTTGATCGTCTATCGCACGGAAAACGGCTACCGCCTGGTCACCAACGCTGCCACCCGGGCCAGAGTGCTCGATTGGCTGCAACAGCAGCGGGCCGGTTTTGCCGTGGACTTTCAGGTCCGCCCCGATCTTGCCATTCTCGCGATCCAGGGCCCGCGTGCCCGCGAAAAGGTGGCAGCCCTGCTCAGCCCCACGCGCGCAGCACTGATTCGCGAACTGCGCCCGTTCGAAGGCGTTGCCGAGGGCGACTGGTTTATTGCCCGCACCGGGTATACCGGAGAAGACGGCCTGGAGATCATCTTCCCGGGCGATCAGGCGGTGGCATTCTTCAACGACCTGGTCGGCGCCGGCATCGCCCCCAGTGGCCTCGGCGCCCGCGACACCCTGCGCCTGGAAGCCGGCATGAACCTGTACGGCCAGGACATCGACGAAGCCCACACCCCGCTGACCTCCAACCTGGGCTGGAGCATCGCCTGGGAGCCAGCCGAGCGCGACTTCATCGGCCGCGCCGGCCTGCTGGCGGAAATCGAACAGGGTGTGCAGGAAAAACTGGTCGGCCTGGTGCTGGAAGAGCGCGGCGTGCTGCGTGCCCATCAGGTGGTGCGTGTGGCCGGGATTGGCGAAGGGGAGATCACCAGTGGTAGTTTCTCACCTACGCTGAGCAAGTCCATTGCCCTTGCGCGCGTACCCATGGCTACCGGTGACCGGGCCGAGGTGGAAATCCGCGGCAAATGGTACCCGGTGCGGGTGGTCAAACCGACCTTCGTGCGCCAAGGCAAAATCCTGATCTGAACATTTTTTAACCGGCGGGCGTACCGCTGAGCCAATCGAGGAATTCAAGACATGAGCAATATCCCCGCCGACCTGCGTTTTGCCGAAAGCCACGAGTGGGCTCGCCTGGAAGCCGACGGAAGCGTGACCGTGGGTATCAGCGACCACGCCCAGCAAGCCCTGGGTGACGTAGTGTTCGTCGAGTTGGCCGAAGTCGGCAAGGTATTCGCCGCTGGCGACGCCGCCGGTGTGGTCGAGTCGGTCAAGGCCGCTTCGGACATCTACGCCCCGATCGGTGGCGAAGTGATCGCAGTCAACGAAGAGCTGGCCGACAGCCCGGAGCAGCTCAACGAAGAACCTTACGGCGCGTGGATCTTCAAACTGAAGCCAAGCAACCCGGCCGAGCTGGAAAAGCTGCTGGATGCTGACGGTTACAAGGCCGCCATCGGCGAGTAAGACCGCGTCGCCTGCTTCGCGGGCGCGCCCGCTCCCACAGGGATAGTGCCCGCCGCTGGCCTTTGATCAACCTGTGGGAGCTGGCTTGCCGGCGATAGGGCCGGTACTGCCAAAGCAAGTTTCCCCGCAGAATCGGCAATCCCTTCCTAGACTTGTAAGTCTCCATGAGACCTGGTCTAGGAAGAGAGCGTCGTCATGTCCCAGTCGCCATCCCTGCATCAACTGCAAGAGCTCAACCCTTTCCTGCGTCGCCACCTCGGCCCCGATGCCGCAGAGCAGCAGGCCATGCTCAACGTGCTGGGTGTCGCCAGCCGCAATGAGCTGATCGAGCAGACCGTACCGCCAGACATCCGCCTCAATCGCCCCCTCGACCTGCCAGCGGCGCTGGACGAACAGGCCGCCCTGGCCAAGCTCGCCGGCTACGCCGCGCAGAACCAGGTCTGGACCAGCCTGATCGGCACGGGCTACCACGGCACCATCACCCCCACGGTCATCCTGCGCAACGTGCTGGAAAACCCCGGCTGGTACACCGCCTATACGCCGTATCAACCCGAAATCGCCCAAGGCCGCCTCGAGGCGCTGCTGAACTTCCAGCAAATGGTCATCGACCTCACCGGGCTGGCGCTGGCCAATGCCTCGCTGCTCGATGAAGCCACCGCTGCTGGCGAGGCCATGGCCCTGGCCAAGAGGGTGGCGCGCAACAAGAGCAACGCCTTCTTCGCCGACCAGCACTGCCACCCGCAGACCCTGTCGGTGCTGAAGACCCGCGCCGAGGGCTTTGGCTTCGAACTGATCGTCGACTCTGTGGATAACCTTGGTAATCACGCCGTGTTCGGCGCTTTGCTGCAGTACCCCGACACCCACGGCGAGGTGCGCGACCTGCGCCCGCTGATCGACCATCTGCACAGTCAGCAGGCACTGGCTTGTGTGGCTGCCGACCTGCTCAGCCTGGTGGTGCTGGCGCCCCCCGGCGAGCTGGGCGCCGATGTGGTACTGGGCTCGACCCAGCGCTTTGGCGTGCCGATGGGCTACGGCGGCCCCCACGCGGCCTACTTCGCCTGCCGCGACGACTACAAGCGTGCCATGCCGGGGCGCATCATTGGCGTGTCGCGCGATGCCCGTGGCAACACGGCGCTGCGCATGGCCCTGCAAACCCGCGAGCAGCATATCCGCCGCGAGAAGGCCAACTCCAACATCTGCACGGCCCAGGTGTTGTTGGCCAACATTGCCGGCTTCTACGCGGTGTACCACGGCCCCGAAGGCCTGCAGCGCATCGCCCAGCGCGTGCACCGGCTGACATTCATTTTGGCTGCTGGCCTTGAAGCCAAAGGCATCCAGCGGCTCAACCAGCATTTTTTCGACACCCTCACCCTGGATGTCGGCGGCACCCAGGCAGCCATCATCGAAAGCGCCGAAGCCGCGCACATCAACTTGCGCATTCTTGGGCGCGGGCACCTGGGCGTGAGCCTGGACGAAACCTGTAACGAGCACACGGTGCTGCGCCTGTTCGATATCTTCCTGGGTGTGGACCACGGCCTGGAGATTGCCGCCCTCGACCAGCTGGCCCTGCCCGAAGGCATTCCCGCCGGCCTGGTGCGGCGCACGCCGTTTCTCGCTCACCCGGTGTTCAACCTGCACCACAGCGAAACCGAGATGCTGCGCTACCTCAAGCAGCTGGAGAACAAGGACCTGGCCCTGAACCAGTCGATGATCCCGCTGGGGTCGTGCACCATGAAGCTCAACGCCACCAGTGAGATGATCCCCATCACCTGGCCCGGCTTTGCCCAGATGCACCCCTTCGCGCCGGCGGCCCAGGCCACGGGTTACAAGGCGATGATCGATGAGCTGGAAAGCTGGCTGTGCGCGATTACCGGCTTCGACGCCATTTGCATGCAGCCCAACTCCGGTGCCCAGGGCGAGTACGCAGGCCTGATGGCCATTACTCGCTACCATCGCAGCCGCCATCAGCCACAGCGCACGCTGTGCCTGATTCCGTCGTCGGCCCACGGCACCAACCCGGCGTCGGCGCAAATGGCGGGCATGGAGGTGGTGATTGTGGATTGCGACGACCATGGCAACGTCGACCTGGCCGACCTCAAGGCCAAGGCCCACGCGGCCGGGGAGCGCCTGTCGTGCCTGATGGTCACCTATCCGTCCACGCACGGGGTGTACGAAGAGGGCATTCGCGAAATCTGCGAAGTGGTCCATCAGCACGGCGGCCAGGTGTACATGGATGGCGCCAACCTCAATGCCCAGGTGGGGCTGGCGCGTCCGGCCGACATGGGTGCCGATGTCTCGCACATGAACCTGCACAAGACGTTCTGCATCCCACACGGCGGTGGTGGCCCGGGCATGGGGCCGATCGGCATTCGCACGCACCTCACGCCGTTCGTTGCCAGCCACCCGGTGGTACCGGTGCCCGGCCTGGACCCGAACAACAGCGCGGTCAGCGCTGCGCCCTGGGGCAGCGCGAGCATCTTGCCGATCAGCTGGATGTACATTGCCATGATGGGGCCGCAGCTGGCCGATGCCAGCGAGGTGGCAATCCTGTCGGCCAACTACCTGGCCAGCCAGCTGGGCGGCGCCTTCCCGGTGCTCTACCGTGGGCGCAACCAGCGGGTGGCGCATGAGTGCATCCTCGACCTGCGGCCGTTGAAGGCACTGACTGGTATCAGCGAGGAGGACGTGGCCAAGCGTCTGATGGACTATGGCTTCCATGCCCCGACCATGTCATTCCCGGTGCCGGGTACGCTGATGGTGGAGCCAACCGAAAGTGAGTCGAAGGCCGAGCTGGACCGGTTCGTCGAGGCGATGTTGGCGATTCGGGCAGAGATTGACGAGGTGCAGGAGGGCAACTGGCCGGCGGAGAACAACCCGCTCAAGCATGCGCCGCATACCCTGGCTGATGTACTGGGGGTGTGGGACAGGCCGTATAGCCTGGAGCAGGCGGTGGCGCCCAGTGCTCACGTGCGCCAGCACAAATACTGGCCGGCGGTGAACCGGGTGGACAATGTGTATGGGGACAGGAACCTGTTCTGCGCGTGTGTGCCGGTGGAGGCTTACCGCTGAGATTGGTGCTGGGTTTTTCGCGGGCTTGCCCGCTCCCACAGGCATTGCACAAGATTCAGCCTTGTGCGGTCCCTGTGGAAGCGGGCAGGCCCGCGAAGCAGGCGACGCGGTTACTCGGCTACCGCATTCTTGGCCAGGATGGCATTGGCCAGCTCCATGTCGGAAGCCTGAATGCCTGGGTGCTCTGCCCGCGCCTGGCGAATGGCCGCTTCCAGGAACGGCCCGCGGATCGCGCCTTCGCTGGCGACGAAGCTGCTGGCGTCGTCCTGCGCGGCCACAACCAGTTTGTGATCCCGCGAAGTCAGGTAGCTCGATGCCGTGGTTGCACCGGAAGTCATCACGTTACGCCAGAAGGTATCGGCCATGGCCGAGCCGATAGGCAGCGAAAGCAAGGCAGCGGCAGCGATGGCGGTTTTGAGACGCATGTTGAAACACCTCGAAGGGTGAGGGTTGAAGATGCGCGGTTGGATCTTTCCGGGCAGGGCAAGTTCCTTGAATACAAAGGACTTTTCGTCAGCTGCAGACGCGCAGCACTTCCTCGGTACGGGTTTGCCCACAAGCCACTTTGGCCTCGCCGCAACGGCGCAGGTCAACCATGCCATCGGCCAGCGCCTGGCGCCGCAATTGGGTCAGGTCGGCGGTCGGGCCAATCAATGCCCGCAGGCTTTCGCTGGGCTGCAGCAGCTCGAACAGCCCCGTACGCCCATGAAAACCGGTGCCACGGCAGGTCAGGCAACTGGCTGATGGATTCGCCACACAGTCCGGGCACACAGTGCGCACCAGGCGCTGGGCCATGACCCCGACCAGCGTGGCCTTGATCAGGTAGTCGGCAACACCCAGCTCTTGCAGGCGGGTGATTGCGGCGCAGGCGTCGTTGGTATGCAGGGTCGACAGTACCAGGTGCCCGGTCAGGGCCGCCTGCACCGCCACCAGCGCCGTTTCGCGGTCGCGGATCTCGCCGATCATGATGATGTCCGGGTCTTGGCGCAGCATGGCCCGCACGGCGCTGGCAAAGCCCAGGTCCAGCGCGGGCTGCACCTGCAGTTGGTTAAAGGCCGGCTCCAGGCGCTCGATCGGGTCTTCGATGGTGCAAAGGTTGACCTGCGGCGTGGCCAGCAGCTTGAGGCTGGCGTACAGCGTGCTGGTCTTGCCGGAACCGGTGGGGCCGGTGACCAGAATGATGCCCTGGCGCTGGCGCAGCAGGCCTTGCCACTGAGCCAGCAGCGGCCCTTCCAGGCCGAGGCGGTCGAAGCCCTCGTGCAGTTGGTGCGGGTCGAACAGGCGCAGTACCAGCTTTTCGCCGAACGGGGTCGGCAGGGTCGACAGCCTTAGCTCCACTTCGCCGCCACCCGGTAGCCGGCTTTGCAGGCGGCCGTCCTGCGGGCGGCGCTTTTCTGCAACGTCCATGCGGCCCAGGTGTTTCAGGCGGCTGACCAGCGCCAGGGTGACCCCGGCGGGGAAGGCATACACGGTGTGCAGCAGGCCATCTATGCGGTAGCGCAACTGGCCCTGTTCGCGTCGGGGCTCCAGGTGGATATCGCTGGCGCGCTGCTCAATGGCGTATTGCAGCAGCCAGTCGACGATATGCACGATGTGCGCATCGTCGGCGCTGGCTTCGGTCTGGCGCTTGCCCAGTTCCAGCAACTGTTCGAGTTCGCCCAGGCTCGCCGATTGCTGGTGCTGCGCGCCCTTTACCGACTGGGCCAGGCGGTGAAACGCCTGCCCTGACTGGCGGATCTGTATCGGGCTGGCCAGCACGCGACGAATCGGCCGACCCAGGCTGCGGGCCAAGTCTGCGTGCCAGTCGTCCTGATAGGGCTGGGCGCTGGCCACGGTGATGCCGGAGGGGTCGTCGGCGACGATGAGGATACCGTGGCGCTGGGTGAAAGCAGGGGATACCAGGCCGGCGACCTGGGGCAGGTCGAGTTGCATGGGGTCGATACGCAGGTAGGGCTGGCCGACCTTGTTGGCCAGCCATTGGCAGAGGCTGTCCAGGTCCAGCAGTTGGCCGGGTTGTCGGCGGTCTTTCAGGCAGCAGGCGGCGACTTGTTCCAAGGGGTGGGCGGTGGGGTGTGCGGCGGCGTGTTCGAGTACTTGCAGGGTGTCGGTGGCGTGCAGGTACTGATCGGCTAGCAGGGCCTGGAGCACGTGCTTCAGTTCGAGCTCCAGGTTGTCGGGGGTGTGCATGGTTGGCGTCCGTGCCTGATGGGGAAGTGCTGATCAAGGCTAGCCGGGCAGCGGAAGAGCATCGGAAGTAAAGGGTTTCAGGAATTTGCTATTTCTGTACCGGCCCCATCGCCGGCAAGCCAGCTCCCACAGGTACTGCGCAATGTTCGAACCTGTGGTGATCCTGTGGGAGCTGGCTTGCCGGCGATAGGGCCGCAAATATTCATACAACCGCCAGCTCCACCCGGTGCATGTTTGTCAGGCTCACTTCACCCACACACACCAGGTTACGCAGTTTCTGCGCAATCACTTCGGCCCGGTGCCAGCTCAGGCCGCCAATGCCGACTTCGATATCCAGCCAGTCATCCTGCTGGCTGACGTGCACGCTGTACGGGGTCAGGAACTGCAGGGCAAACAGGTTGAGCACGCGGCACAGGGTGTCGGGCTCGGCGTCGGCCTGCAGGCGGTAGTGCACGGTGCCGTGGGGGTTGCTGGCGGCCCAGGCGTCGGTACGGGGTTGTGCGTTCATGCTGGTCTCCGCAAATGTGGGAGAAATTCTTGCACGTCAGCGGCGGCATTTTTTCGCTATGATTTGATCATTTTGCTGTATTGATGAATTGATCAATTCGGATAATACCGCTCAGGAGGTTGAATAATGCATAGCGAGCTGGACGCCTACGACCGCCGTATTCTCGAACTGCTGCAAGAGGACGCTTCGCTGTCCAGCGCGCAAATCGCCGAGCGCGTGGGGCTGTCGCAATCGCCGTGCTGGCGGCGCATACAGCGCTTGAAGGAAGAGGGGGTGATTCGCGGGCAGGTAACCTTGCTGGACCGCAAGAAGGTCGGCCTGAACACGCAGATTTTCGCCGAGGTGAAGCTAAATGCTCACGGGCGCTCCAACTTTACCGAATTCACCGAGGCGATCCGCGGGTTTCCGGAGGTACTGGAGTGTTATGTGCTGATGGGGGCGGTGGACTTTCTGCTGCGCATCGTCACGTCGGACATCGAGGCCTACGAGCGGTTCTTCTTCGAAAAGCTGTCGAACGTGCCGGGCATTCAGGAAGTGAACTCGATTGTGGCGCTGTCGGAGATCAAGTCCACCACCAGCCTGCCGCTGTCGCGGTGAGGCCATTCGCGGCAAGTCGGGGCGCCGAACCGCCGCGAAACAGGCGACGCGGTATCAAGCCTTGAGCAGGTGCTTCCAGCCGCGGCTCTGATCCACTGCCCGGGCCTGTTCGATACGTGCTTCCAGCACTTCATCGCTGATTGGCAGCTCGGCCAGCTCGTGCAACTTCTTCAGGTCGCCATACAGGCGGTCCATCTGCGGCGCTTCCAGCACCTGGCGGGCGTGGTGCAGCCAGCCCAGCAGTTGCTCGATACGTGGCAGCTGCTCGGCCAGGTCTTCCGGGCGCTGGGTGTACAGCGGCAGCTTCAACGCACGGCCTTCCTCGCCCAGCAGGTGTGCCAGCCAGCTGGCCAGCTGCGCCTTGCCCTGACGCTCGCCACGGCCTTTGCGCTCCACGGTCCAGGCACGGGCCAGCAGCCAGCGCGAGGTTTCCAGCGAAAACTGGCCCCAGCGCACGTCTTCCAGTTCTTCGGCGAACTGCTCGGGGGCGGCGCGGCGGATGTCTTCGTCGTCGTTGCCGGCCTGCACCAGCGGGCGCCAGTCTTCCAGAAGGGCATCAAGGCTGCTGCGCAGGTCACGGGTGCTGGCACGCGGCGCGGCCTGGCCCAGGCTGGCGGTGAGTGCGCGCAGTTCGCTCAGGCACTCGACCCAGTCCTGCAGCAGGCGCCAGTGGCCGTTGTGGCGGTACTGCTCGGCCAGGCGCTGGCTGCTGCCCAGCAGTTGCCAGGCCAATGCCGCGTAAGCGTCATCCAGGGCCATCTCGGCTTCCAGCTCGGTGTGCGGCAGGCCCAGCTCGTAGCTGTCCGGCTCCAGCAGGCGGTAGCCACGCTCGGCCTTGCTGATGTCGCAGGGCATCAGCGGCAGGCTGGCGGCCAGCTCGGCGGCCAGCTCCAGCAGCGCTTGCGGGTCACCTTCGCGCAGTTCCAGCTCCAGCTCGCAGATCTCTTCCTTGCGCTTGCCGGCAATCACGAAGCCCTGGTCCAGCGCGGCCTCGATCACCACTTTGCTCTTGCCACGGCCCCAGGCAATTTCGGCGTATTCACGGCTGAAGTCGGTGGTGAACAGCGGCTTGATGGTTTTCTTGTCCAGGCCTGCCAGTTGCTCGGGCCAGCAGGTGGCGTCCAGTTTCTTCAGGTCGAGCTTGACCTTGTCCAGATTCCATTCGTATTCGTTGCGCTCGGACAAGCCCGCCACGCTGGTGCCGCGGCACTTGAGGGTCTGGATGACGGCATCGCCATCGCGGCGCAGGCGCAGTGCGACACGGGCGGCGGACAGCTCACGCTCGGGGGTGTCGAAGTACTGGTTGAGCAGTTCACGGGTCTGCCAGCCGGACTTGTTGCGCTTTTTCAGCAGAGGGTGCTCGCGCAGGGCGGCAAGGGTCTCGCGGCTGGCGCGGAGCTTCAGTTCGGTTTCTTTGTGCATCACAGACTCGAAAGAGGGGCGTGGTTGGCGGAGAGTCTACAGCAGTCAGCCGCCAACGGTTTATTCCAGACGGCGGATAGTCCTATGATGGGCAACGCTTCCGAGGATTATGTGCATGCCGTTGCCGACGCTGAAAGACCAGTTTGCCGCCTTGATCGCCGCGCCTTCGGTCAGTTGCACCCAGCCCGCGCTGGACCAGTCCAACCGCCAGGTCATCGACCTGCTGGCGGGGTGGCTGGGCGACCTGGGGTTCACATGCGACATCCAGCAGGTCACGCCGGGCAAGTTCAACCTGCTGGCCAGCCGTGGCAGCGGCCCAGGTGGCCTGGTGCTGGCCGGGCACAGCGACACTGTGCCCTATGACGAACAACTGTGGGCCAGCGACCCGTTGAAGCTGACCGAGGTCGATGGCCGCTGGGTCGGCCTGGGCAGTTGCGATATGAAGGGTTTTTTTGCCCTGGTCATCGAAGCTGTCATCCCGCTGTTGGAGCACGACTTCAAGCAGCCACTGCTGATCCTCGCCACCTGCGACGAAGAAAGCTCCATGTCCGGTGCCCGCGCCCTGGCCGAGGCCGGCCGGCCGCTGGGCCGTGCGGCGGTCATCGGCGAGCCTACCGGGCTGCGGCCGATCCGCATGCACAAGGGCATTCTCATGGACCGCATCGACATCCTCGGGCGCAGCGGCCATTCGTCGGACCCAAATCTGGGCCGCAGCGCAATGGAGGCCATGCATGCGGTAATGGGCGAGCTGATGGGCCTGCGCCAGCAATGGCAGCAAAGCTATCGCAACCCACAGTTCACCGTGCCGACGCCGACCATGAACTTTGGCTGCATCCACGGCGGCGACAACCCCAACCGCATCTGCGGCCAGTGCGCGCTTGAATTCGACCTGCGGCCGCTGCCGGGCATGGATGTAGAGCAACTGCGCGCCGCCATTCGCGAGAAGCTGGTGCCCGTGGCCGAGCGCCATGATGTGTGCATCGACTACGCACCACTGTTCCCGGAGGTGCCGCCGTTCGAGCAGGCTGCCGATGCCGAGCTGGTGCAAGTGGCGGAACGCCTGACCGGCCATCGCGCCGAAGCGGTGGCGTTCGGCACCGAAGCGCCTTATCTTCAGCAGCTGGGCTGCCAGACCATCGTGCTGGGCCCTGGCGACATCGCCTGTGCCCACCAGCCCGGCGAATACCTTGAAATGTCACGAATCGAGCCTACCGTGCGTCTATTGCGTGACCTGATCCGGCACTATTGCCTGCACTAAACGTCAATCGAATTGATTCGTTCCTGCCTAGAGGAGACCGCGCGTGACCGCAAGCCTGTTCCGACGATGATCTTGAACGCCCCTTGTATCGCCGTTCTCCGTCCACTTATCCACAGGCCCTGTCATGCCCGACTACGTCAACTGGCTGCGTCATGCCTCCCCGTACATCAATGCCCATCGCGACTGCACCTTCGTGGTCATGCTCCCTGGCGATGGGGTGGAACACCCTAATTTCGGCAATATCGTCCACGACCTGGTGCTGCTGCACAGCCTTGGCGTGCGCCTGGTACTGGTGCATGGCTCGCGCCCGCAGATCGAAAGCCGATTGGCCGATCGCGGGCTGACCCCGCACTACCACCATGGCCTGCGTATCACCGATGCCGCCACCCTGGACTGCGTGATCGATGCCGTTGGCGCCCTGCGCCTGGCCATCGAGGCGCGCCTGTCGATGGACATCGCCGCTTCGCCGATGCAGGGCTCGCGCCTGCGCGTGGCGTCCGGCAACCTGGTCACCGCGCGGCCGATCGGCGTGCTTGAAGGGGTGGACTACCACCACACCGGTGAAGTGCGCCGGGTCGACCGCAAGGGCATCAGCCGCCTGCTCGACGAGCGCTCCATCGTGCTGCTGTCGCCGTTGGGCTACTCGCCTACCGGCGAAATCTTCAACCTGGCCTGCGAAGACGTGGCCACCCGTGCCGCCATCGAGCTGGGCGCCGACAAGTTGCTGCTGTTCGGCGCCGAGCCGGGCCTGCTGGACGCCGACGGCAAGCTGGTGCGGGAACTGCGCCCGCAGCAGGTTGCCCCGCACCTGCAGCGCCTGGGCAGCGACTACCAGGGCGAGCTGCTGGATGCCGCCGCCGAGGCCTGCAAGGGCGGCGTGGCACGCAGCCACATTGTCAGTTATGCCGAGGACGGCGCGCTGCTGACCGAGCTGTTCACCCGTGGCGGTGGCGGTACGCTGGTGTCGCAGGAGCAGTTCGAGGTGGTGCGCGAGGCGACCATCGAGGATGTGGGCGGCTTGCTGGAGCTGATCAGCCCGCTGGAAGAGCAGGGCATCCTGGTGCGCCGCTCGCGTGAAGTGCTGGAGCGGGAGATCGAGCAGTTCAGCGTGGTCGAGCGCGAGGGCATGATCATCGCCTGTGCGGCGCTGTACCCGATTGCCGACTCCGAGGCAGGGGAACTGGCATGCCTGGCGGTGAACCCGGAATATCGCCACGGCGGGCGCGGGGATGAATTGCTGGAGCGCATCGAGAGCCGGGCGCGGCAGATGGGTTTGAACACCCTGTTTGTGCTGACGACGCGTACTGCGCACTGGTTCCGCGAGCGCGGTTTTGCACCCAGCGGCGTGGAGCGCCTGCCATCGGCGCGGGCATCGCTGTACAACTACCAGCGCAACTCGAAGATTTTCGAGAAACCCCTGTAAGCCTGTGCCGGCCTCTTCGCGGGCTCGCCCGCTCTCACAGGGTAATCTGCAGGGCTGAAGCCTGTGGTCTTCCTGTGGGAGCGGGCGTGCCCGCGAAGCAGGCGACACCGGTCTCAAACAAAAACGCCGCCCTTGTGGGCGGCGTTTTTTTTACACGGTGTGCAGGTACCAGTTGTACTCGAGGTCGGAGATCGAGTGCTCGAACTCCTCCAGCTCGCTTTCCTTGCACGCGACAAAGATGTCGATGTACTTCGGATCGATGTACTTGTTGAGGATCTCGCTGTCGTCCAGCTCGCGCAGGGCATCGCGCAGGTTGTTCGGCAGGCTCTGCTCCAGCTGCTCGTACGAGTTGCCTTCGATCGGCTTGCCCGGTTCGATCTTGTTGGTCAGGCCGTGGTGCACGCCGGCCAGCACGGCCGCCATCATCAGGTACGGGTTGGCATCGGCGCCGGCTACCCGGTGCTCGAGGCGCACGGCATCTGCCGAGCCTGTTGGCACACGCAGCGCTACGGTGCGGTTGTCCAGGCCCCAGCTTGGCGCGTTCGGTACATAGAACTGCGCGCCAAAGCGGCGGTACGAGTTGACGTTCGGGCAAAGGAACGCCATGGACGCGGGCAGGGTCTCGAGCACACCGCCGACAGCGTGACGTAGCGCGGCGTTCTGCTCGGGATCCTCGCTGGTGAAGATGTTGTTGCCATCTTTGTCCAGCACGGAAATGTGTACATGCAGGCCGTTGCCTGCCTGGCCCGGGTAGGGCTTGGCCATGAAGGTGGTGTCCATTTCATGGTCGTAGGCAATGTTCTTGATCAACCGCTTGAGCAGTACCGCGTAGTCACAGGCCTTGAGCGCGTCAGGGACGTGGTGCAGGTTGACTTCGAACTGCGCCGGGGCGCTTTCCTTGACGATGGCGTCGGCCGGGATGCCTTGTTCTTTCGCGCCTTCGAGGATGTCCTGCAGGCAGTCGGCATATTCGTCGAGGTCGTCGATCAGGTAAACCTGGGTCGACTGCGGGCGTTTGCCCGAAATGGGCGAGCGCGGCGGCTGCGGGCGGCCGTTCACGTTCTCCTGGTCGATCAGGTAGAACTCCAGCTCGAATGCAGCGCAAATGGTAAGGCCCAGCTCGTCGAACTTGCTCACCACCTGACGGAGCACTTCACGAGGGTCGGCGAAGAACGGCTCGCCTTCGATCTCGTGCATGGTCATCAGCAGTTGGGCAGTGGGACGCTTTTGCCACGGCTCATTACAGAGCGTGTCGGGGATCGGGTAGCAGATGCGGTCAGCATCGCCGATGTCCAGGCCAAGCCCGGTGCTTTCGACGGTGGAACCGTTGATGTCCAGGGCGAAGAGGGAGGCTGGCAGGTTGATGCCTTTCTCGTAAACCTTGTGGAGGCTGGTGCGCTCAATGCGCTTGCCGCGCACCACACCATTCATATCTGCAATCAGAAGGTCAACGTAGAGAACCTCAGGATGTTCCTTAAGGAACGCGTTCGCTTCGTTAAGCTGAACGGCACGCGGGGGTACCGACATGATGCAACACCTTTGTTGTTAAAAATATCAATCAAGGGGGGCTTGCAGGACCAGTCAATCGAAAAGCCATACTGATGTCAAGCCAACCCCATGATGCCCTGAAATGGCACATCTACGGCAGATTTGCTGCAAATCGGGGCGTGCCATTATCCGCTATTTCACCTACGAAGGGCTATCTCAAGCGTGCCGTCTTTTATTTTTTACGCGGGTGTTGTGTAAAAAAATGAACAAGGCTAAGCTCGGTCACAACCCAGAACACAATAATACGAGGGTCACATGGTCCGCTTGCCGCGACCTGAAAGCACTGCCTGCGCAGTGCCAACGGGTACCTCTGTCGTTTTTGCAAGCTTCGTCAATGGCGTGGTCGCCCTGGCCGCAATAATTGACGTTTGGCGTCTCCGGGCCCGCCCTCGTAGCGGCTTGCCGCCCTTCGCTTCGTCTTCCTGCCCTTCCAACTCATTATGGACACACTTGTTTTCAGTGTATCCACTGCGGCGCTGCGCGGGGGTTTTTGCTTTAGCAATCTACTCCATCCAGAATCAATGCGCGGCCCACCTTACCTCCTGAGGTATTTATGAGTAACAACCTCGACCAGCTCACCGATTGGTTGAAAGAGCACAAGATCACCGAAGTCGAATGCATGATCAGTGACCTGACCGGCATCACGCGCGGCAAGATTTCGCCCACCAACAAATTCATCGCCGAAAAAGGCATGCGTCTGCCCGAGAGCGTGCTGCTGCAGACCGTGACCGGCGACTACGTCGACGACGACATCTATTACGAACTGCTCGACCCGGCCGACATCGACATGATCTGCCGCCCCGACGAGAACGCCGTGTTCCTTGTACCGTGGGCCATCGAGCCGACTGCGCAGGTGATCCACGACACCTACGACAAGAAGGGCAACCCGGTCGAACTGTCGCCGCGCAACGTGTTGAAAAAAGTCCTCAAGCTCTACGCCGACAAGGGCTGGCAGCCGATTGTTGCGCCCGAGATGGAGTTCTACCTGACCAAGCGCAGCGAAGACCCGGACTTCCCGTTGCAGCCGCCGGTAGGCCGTTCGGGCCGCCCGGAAACCGGCCGCCAGTCGTTCTCGATCGAAGCCGCCAACGAATTCGACCCGCTGTTCGAAGACGTCTACGACTGGTGCGAACTGCAGCAGCTGGACCTGGACACGCTGATTCACGAAGACGGCACGGCGCAGATGGAAATCAACTTCCGTCACGGCAACGCCCTGCACCTGGCCGACCAGATCCTGGTGTTCAAGCGCACCATGCGCGAGGCCGCGCTCAAGCACAACGTGGCCGCCACCTTCATGGCCAAGCCGATGACCGGCGAGCCGGGCAGTGCCATGCACCTGCACCAGAGCGTGGTCGACCTGGCCACCGGCAAGAACATCTTCAGCAATGAAGACGGCAGCATGAGCGAGCTGTTCCTCAACCACATTGGTGGCCTGCAGAAGTTCATCCCCGAGGCGCTGCCGCTGTTCGCCCCGAACGTCAACTCGTTCCGCCGTTTCCTGCCCGACACGTCGGCGCCGGTGAACGTGGAATGGGGCGAAGAAAACCGCACCGTCGGCCTGCGCGTACCGGATGCCGGCCCGCAAAGCCGTAGGGTCGAGAACCGCCTGCCGGGTGCTGACGCCAACCCTTACCTGGCCATTGCCGCCAGCCTGCTGTGTGGCTACATCGGCATGGTCGAAGGCATCGAGGCCAGCGCGCCGGTGCAGGGCCGTGGCTACGAACGCCGCAACCTGCGCCTGCCGCTGACCATCGAAGATGCCCTGGAACGCATGGAAAACAGCCGTGCACTGGTGCAGTACCTGGGCAAGAAGTTCATCACCGGCTACGTCGCCACCAAGCGCGCCGAGCACGAAAACTTCAAGCGTGTCATCAGTTCCTGGGAGCGAGAGTTCCTGCTGTTCGCTGTCTGATAAACCCTGGGGCCGCTGGAGCGCGGCTGTCGAACAACGGAGAAGCACATGAGCACCAACAACCCGCAAACCCGTGAATGGCAAACCCTGAGCGGGGAGCACCATCTCGCACCTTTCAGTGACTACAAGCAGCTGAAGGAGAAGGGGCCGCGCATCATCACCAAGGCCCAGGGCGTGCATTTGTGGGACAGCGAGGGGCACAAGATCCTCGATGGCATGGCGGGCCTGTGGTGCGTGGCGGTCGGTTACGGCCGTGAAGAGCTGGTGCAGGCAGCAGAAAAGCAGATGCGCGAGCTGCCGTACTACAACCTGTTCTTCCAGACGGCCCACCCGCCTGCGCTGGAACTGGCCAAGGCCATTACCGATGTGGCGCCCGAGGGCATGACCCATGTGTTCTTCACCGGCTCCGGCTCCGAAGGCAACGACACCGTGCTGCGCATGGTGCGCCACTACTGGGCGTTGAAGGGCAAGCCGCACAAGCAGACCATCATCGGCCGTATCAACGGCTACCACGGCTCCACCTTCGCCGGTGCTTGCCTGGGCGGCATGAGCGGCATGCACGAGCAGGGCGGCCTGCCGATCCCGGGCATCGTGCACATCCCGCAGCCGTACTGGTTCGGCGAAGGCGGTGACATGACCCCGGATGCGTTCGGTATCTGGGCGGCCGAACAGCTGGAAAAGAAAATCCTCGAAGTGGGCGAAGACAACGTCGCCGCCTTCATCGCCGAGCCTATCCAGGGCGCAGGCGGCGTGATTATCCCGCCGGAAACCTACTGGCCGAAGGTGAAGGAGATTCTCGCCAAGTACGACATCCTGTTCGTTGCCGACGAAGTCATCTGTGGTTTCGGCCGTACCGGCGAGTGGTTCGGCTCTGACTACTACGACCTCAAGCCCGACCTGATGACCATCGCCAAGGGCCTGACCTCCGGTTACATCCCCATGGGCGGTGTGATCGTGCGTGACAAAGTGGCCAAGGTGATCAGCGAAGGCGGTGACTTCAACCACGGCTTCACCTATTCGGGCCACCCGGTAGCGGCCGCGGTGGGCCTGGAAAACCTGCGCATCCTGCGCGACGAGAAAATTGTCGAGAAGGCGCGCACTGAAGCGGCACCGTATTTGCAAAAGCGTTTGCGTGAGCTGCAGGACCACCCGCTGGTGGGTGAAGTGCGCGGCCTTGGCATGCTTGGCGCGATCGAGCTGGTCAAGGACAAGGCCACCCGCAGCCGTTACGAGGGCAAGGGCGTGGGCATGATCTGCCGCACTTTCTGCTTCGAAAACGGCCTGATCATGCGTGCGGTGGGGGACACCATGATCATCGCGCCGCCGCTCGTCATCAGCCATGCGGAAATCGACGAACTGGTGGAAAAGGCACGCAAATGCCTCGACTTGACCCTTGAGGCGATTCGGTAAGCATTTGCTAGGCTAGCGATGTGACATTAAGTCGTTACAAGGCTCTGCTTTCCTTGAAACAGAGCCTTGTAACTTGCCAGACTAGCGACTGATTCAGTCGCCGCGCGCTCTGCACCGTAGGTCCTGGCTGCTGAACAGATGGCTAAATAAAAATTCTGGAGCATGACGCATGAATAAAATGGGCAAGACGTTGCTGGCCGCAGCCCTGATGGGTGCCATGGCTACTGCTGCACAGGCTGACGACAAGGTGTTGAACGTCTACAACTGGTCGGACTACATCGCGCCGGACACCATCGCCAAGTTCGAGAAGCAGACCGGTATCAAGGTCAAGTACGACGTCTTCGACAGCAACGAAACCCTCGAAGCCAAGCTGCTGGCAGGCAAGTCGGGCTACGACATCGTGGTGCCGTCCAACAACTTCCTGGCCAAGCAGATCAAGGCGGGTGTGTACGAGGAACTGGACCGTTCCAAGCTGCCGAACTGGAAAAACCTCGACCCGGACCTGCTCAAAGCCGTTGGCGATGCCAGCGACAAGGACAACAAGCACGCCTTCCCGTACATGTGGGGCTCGATCGGCATCGGCTACAACCCGGAGAAGGTGAAGGCCGCGCTGGGCGTGGACAAGATCGACTCGTGGGACGTCGTGTTCAAGCCTGAGAACATCGCCAAGCTCAAAAGCTGCGGTGTGAGCTTCCTGGATGCACCGACCGAAATGATCCCGGCCGCGCTGCACTACCTGGGCCTGCCGAGCGACAGCACCAAGAAAGAAGACCTGAAGGCCGCCGAGGACCTGTTCCTCAAGATTCGTCCTTCGATCACCTATTTCCACTCCTCCAAGTACATCGGCGACATGGCCAACGGCAACATCTGCGTGGCGGTCGGTTACTCGGGTGACCTGGAGCAGTCCAAGGCCCGCGCCCACGAAGCTGGCGACAAGGTCAAAGTGGACTACGTCATTCCGAAAGAAGGTGCCGGTACCTTCTATGACATGGTCGCCATCCCTAAAGATGCCGAGCATAAAGACGCCGCCTACCAGTTCATGGACTTCCTGATGCAGCCGGAAATCATGGCTGAAATCACCAACGCCGTGCGCTTCCCGAACGGCAACCAGGCTGCCACTGCGCTGGTGGACAAAGACATCAGCGGTGACCCGAGCATCTACCCGCCTGCCGAAGTGAAGAAGCAGCTGTACGCGATCGCTGCGCCTGACGCTTCAGTGCAGCGTGTGATCACCCGCAGCTGGACCAAGATCAAGTCGGGCAAATAAGCCCGATGTGACACCTCTGGGCCGGGCTTTACCGGCCCAGAGCCAGTGAAAGGCAATTGTTGATTGCGGCATCGAAGCTGCGAAGGTAAGTTGCGCGCCGGTTTTGCGTGTGCGGCAGCATTGTCGCGACCCAGGCACTGATTGTGAGGAGCACCCACTTGTCTATTTCTGTATTCCGCAAGGCCTTGATGGCTGGCGCGGGCCTGACGCTGGCATGCAGCGTCCAAGCGGCGCCTACGGTGCACTTCTACAACTGGTCCGACTATATCGGCCCGACCACCCTCGCGGACTTCGAAAAAGCAACGGGCATCAAGCCCGTGCAGGACGTGTTCGACTCCAACGAGACCCTGGAAGGCAAGCTGCTGGCCGGTAATACCGGCTATGACGTGGTAGTGCCGTCCAACCATTTCCTTGGCAAGCAGATCAAGGCGGGCGCGTTCCAGAAGCTCGACAAGAACCTGCTGCCCAATTATTCCAACCTGGACCCGGCGTTGATGAAACGTCTGGAAAAGAACGACCCGGGCAACCAGTACGCCGTGCCTTACCTGTGGGGCACCAACGGCATCGGTTACAACGTCGACAAGGTAAAGGCCGCGCTGGGCGTGGACACCATCGACTCCTGGACCGTGCTGTTCGAACCCGAGAACATGAAGAAGCTCTCCAAGTGCGGCGTGGCCTTCCTCGACTCGGCGGACGAAATGCTGCCGGCGGTGCTCAACTACATGGGCCTCAACCCCAACAGCACCGACCCCAAGGATTATGCAAAAGCCGAGCAGAAGCTGCTGGCCGTGCGCCCGTACGTGACCTACTTCCACTCGTCCAAGTACATCACCGACCTGGCCAACGGCGACATCTGCGTCGCGGCAGGCTTCTCCGGCGATATCTTCCAGGCCAAGGCCCGCGCTGAAGAAGCGAAGAAGGGCGTGAACCTGGCCTACGCGATTCCCAAGGAAGGCGGCAACCTCTGGTTCGACGTGCTGGCGATCCCCGCCGACGCCAAGAACGTCAAAGAGGCCCACGCCTTCATCAACTATTTGCTGAAACCTGAGGTTATCGCCCAGGTCAGTGATTACGTCGGTTACGCCAACCCGAACCCCAAGGCTGGCGACCTGATGGACCAGGCCGTGAGGACTGACGCCGCGGTTTACCCACCGCAGGAAGTGCTGGACAAGATGTTCGTCAACAGTGAGTTGCCACCCAAGGTGCAACGTTTGATGACCCGCAGCTGGACCAAGGTCAAGTCGGGCAAGTAACAATCCAGGCCCGCCGCAAAAGCAGGGGCGGGCACACAAATCTTGTTGGGAGTTTCACTCATGGCAGTTGCCTCCGGTGCCTATAAGAAAGCCCTCGAGGGTGGCCAGCAACCCAAGCAGGTGCTGGTCAAGATCGACCGGGTCACGAAAAAATTCGACGAAACCATCGCCGTAGACGATGTGTCGCTGGAAATCCGCAAAGGCGAGATCTTTGCCCTGCTGGGTGGCTCCGGTTCTGGCAAATCGACCTTGCTGCGCATGCTGGCCGGCTTCGAGCGCCCGACTGAAGGGCGGATCTTCCTCGATGGCGTCGACATCACCGACATGCCGCCCTACGAGCGGCCGATCAACATGATGTTCCAGTCCTATGCGCTGTTCCCGCACATGACCGTGGCGCAGAACATTGCCTTTGGCCTGCAGCAGGACAAGATGGCCAAGGCCGAGATCGATGCCCGCGTGGCCGAGATGCTCAAGCTGGTGCACATGACCCAGTACGCCAAGCGCAAGCCGCACCAGTTGTCCGGCGGCCAGCGTCAGCGTGTGGCGTTGGCCCGCTCGTTGGCCAAGCGCCCCAAGCTGCTGCTGCTCGACGAGCCGATGGGTGCGCTGGACAAGAAACTGCGTTCGCAGATGCAGCTGGAACTGGTGGAGATCATCGAGCGCGTGGGCGTGACCTGCGTGATGGTGACCCACGACCAGGAAGAGGCCATGACCATGGCCCAGCGCATCGCCATCATGCACCTGGGCTGGATCGCCCAGATCGGCTCGCCTGTGGACATCTACGAAACGCCGACCAGCCGCCTGGTGTGCGAGTTCATCGGCAACGTCAACCTGTTCGAAGGTGACGTGGTCGACGACGCCGAAGGCCACGCGATCATTGCCAGCCCGGAGCTGGAACGCAAGATCTACGTCGGCCACGGCATCACTACGTCGGTGGAAGACAAGCACATCACCTACGCCCTGCGCCCGGAAAAGATGCTGGTCACTACCCAGCAGCCGACCTGCGAGCACAACTGGTCGCGCGGCAAGGTCCACGACATCGCCTACCTGGGTGGCCACTCGGTGTTCTACGTGGAGCTGCCGAGCGGCAAGGTTGTCCAGTCGTTTGTCGCCAACGCCGAGCGCCAGGGCACCCGCCCGACCTGGGGCGATGAAGTGTACGTGTGGTGGGAAGACGACAGCGGCGTGGTACTGCGGTCATGAAACTGCGCAAGCTCAAGCGAGCCTTCCAGCGCCTTACACCGAAGGGGCGGCACGTAGTGATCGGCGTGCCGTTCATCTGGCTGTTCCTGTTCTTCATGCTGCCGTTCTTCATCGTGCTGAAGATCAGCTTCGCCGAAGCCGACGTGGCGATCCCGCCGTATACCGAGATCTACAGCTACGTCGAAGACAAGATCCAGTTGGTGCTCAACCTGGCCAACTATGGCTTGTTGACCGAGGATGAGCTGTACCTCTCGGCTTACCTGGGCTCGCTGAAGATGGCGTTCTTCAGCACCCTGCTGTGCCTGCTGATCGGCTTCCCGATGGCCTACGCCATCGCCAACGCCAAGAAGGAAACCCAGACCGTCCTGTTGCTGCTGATCATGATGCCGACATGGACCGCGATCCTGATCCGCGTTTATGCGTGGATGGGTATTCTGAGCAACAACGGCCTGCTTAACGGCTTCCTGCTGTGGACCGGGTTGATCGACCAGCCTTTGCAAATCCTCAACACCAACCTGGCGGTGTACATCGGCGTGGTCTATTCGTACCTGCCTTTCATGATCCTGCCGCTGTTCGCCAACTTGGTGAAGCATGACCCGAGCCTGCTCGAAGCTGCATCCGACCTGGGGTCGAGCACGTTCAACAGCTTCTGGAAGATTACCGTGCCGCTGTCGAAGAACGGCATCATCGCCGGCTGCATGCTGGTGTTCATCCCGGTGGTGGGCGAGTTCGTCATTCCTGAACTGCTCGGCGGCCCGGAAACCCTGATGATCGGTAAAGTGCTGTGGCAGGAGTTCTTCAACAACCGTGACTGGCCGGTAGCCTCTGCGCTGGCGGTAGTGATGCTGGCGATCCTGATCGTGCCGATCCTGCTGTTCAACCGCAGCCAGGCCAAAGAAATGGAGGGCCGCGCATGAAACGCTTCAGTTTCTCCAAGCTGATGCTGGTGCTCGGCTTGCTGTTCATCTACCTGCCGATGCTGATCCTGGTGATCTACTCGTTCAACGCCTCCAAGCTGGTGACGGTATGGGGTGGCTGGTCGATCAAGTGGTACGTCGGCCTGCTCGACAACACCCAGTTGATGGGTTCGGTGATGCGCTCGCTGGAAATCGCCTGCTACACGGCGGTGGCGGCGGTGGCGCTGGGTACCCTGGCGGCCTTCGTGCTGACCCGGGTCACCCGCTTCAAGGGCCGTACGCTGTTCGGTGGCCTGGTCACCGCGCCGCTGGTAATGCCTGAAGTGATTACCGGCCTGTCGCTGTTGCTGCTGTTCGTGGCCATGGCGCAGATGATCGGCTGGCCGCAGGAGCGCGGTATCGTCACTATCTGGATCGCCCACACCACGTTCTGTGCGGCGTATGTGGCGGTAGTGGTGTCGGCGCGCCTGCGTGAGCTGGACCTGTCGATCGAAGAAGCGGCAATGGACCTGGGTGCCAAGCCGTGGAAGGTGTTCTTCCTGATCACCATCCCGATGATCGCGCCGTCGCTGGCGGCGGGCGGCATGATGTCGTTCGCGCTGTCGCTGGACGACCTGGTGCTGGCCAGCTTCGTGTCCGGCCCGGGTTCGACCACCTTGCCGATGGAAGTATTCTCGGCAGTGCGCCTGGGCGTGAAGCCGGAGATCAACGCCGTGGCCAGCCTGATCCTGCTGTCGGTGTCGCTGGTGACCTTCTTTGTCTGGTACTTCAGCCGCCGCAGCGAAGAGCGTCGTCGCAAGGCGATTCAGCAGGCGATCGAGGAAGGCGCCGCGGCCAATGCTTCGCAGCCGCAGGTCAAGCGCCCGACGCAGGTAGCTGCGTCGGCCTGACCCGGCCCTTTCGCGGCGGTTCGGCCCTTTCGCGCCGAACCGCCGCGAAGGCTCCAGCATCGAATCAAAGCCATACTGCATCCCAGTGTGGATATTCCCGGACACTTCTGACCAATCCAGCCCTCAATGGATTGGCAACAATGTACCGGGCTGCGTGCACCATGCTTTCCTCCCTTCTCAATGCCCGGTCCTGATACCCAGGCTGCCATACCGGGTCATGCTCAACCCCTGCCTGATGTAATACGAGACTGGAGCGGGACTTGAACCTGCGCATCAGGGTACCCAGTGTTGTTCCTTTCAGCTCGATCAGCCAATGCAGATGGTCTGGCATCAGCACCCACGCCAGTGAGCGGCAGGCGTGCTCCTGATCGGCTTGCCGCAATTGGTGAATGACTAACCGGGCATGGTGGAAGTCATCGAATAGCGGCTTGCGCTGATCGGTAACAGTGGTCAGCAGATACAGCCTGCCAAGTTCTGAATAGCGACCACGACGAAGCAGATGGGATTGGGCCCTGGGCATCAGGTTCTTCCTTGGATAGAGATCAACCTCCCAAGGTAGTGGCTGTGTTGCCCCCCCAGGGAAGCAGATGATTTCTGGATATGGCAGGACCGGCCCTTTCGCGGGTGAACCCGCTCCCACAGGTACTGCACAGGATTCAGCCTATGCACGATCTCTGGACTGCCCCCGAAAAGTTGGACAGCTTCAGCTAGCAGCCTCAGCAGCATGGGCCCTGTATTTCACAGGGCTCATGCCATTGAGCTTTAGCTTGATACGGTCATGGTTGTAGTAGTGGATGTACTC